>NZ_CP124535.1:0-301250 GCF_029953595.1 Fuscovulum ytuae
GGGGTGGTATCCGCGGCCAGCGGCGGGGCTGGGCGGGGCGCTTGCCGCGGCGGAATGTGCCTGACCGTTAGGACAGGGGCGGCGGCTGTGATGCCGCCTTGATCCCGCGCCATGTGGCGGGATCGGGTCTGTTGCGCATGGCGCTGCGCCGGATTGCGGGTAAGCTGGACCTTGAGGGGACAGCGGGGGGCATCCGATGGCGCGTTTGGGGACCGAGGCCGGGATGATGGCCATCGTCACGACCGGGACCGGGGGCTATGAGCGGCTGGAGGTCCGGCAGGTTCCGGTTCCTGTGCCGGGCGCGGGCGAGGTTTTGCTGCAAGTGCTGGCGGCAGGGGTGAACAATACGGATATCAACACGCGGCTGGGCTGGTATGCCGGGTCGGTGACAGCGGGCACGGAGGAGACCGTTGCGGACCCGGAGCGGGAAGGCGGCGGGTGGACCGGGGCCACGCCCTTTCCCCTGATCCAAGGGGCGGATTGCTGCGGGCGGGTGGTGTCCGTGGGGCCGGGGGGGAAGGGCAGCCTGATCGGGGCGCGGGTTCTGGTGCGGTCCTGCATGCGCAAGGCGGGGTTCGGGGGGATGGACACCGTCTGGCTGGGCACGGATTTCGACGGGGCCTTCGCGCAATATGTGCGGGTGCCGGAGGGCGAGGTCTTTCCAATTTCCTGCGATTGGAGCGATGCGGCGCTGGCAACCATCCCCTGCGCCTATGGCACGGCGGAAAACATGATCCAGCGGGCAGGCGTGCGAGAGGGGGAGCGGGTGTTGATCCCCGGCGCATCGGGCGGGGTGGGATCGGCGCTGGTGCAATTGCTGCGGCGGCGGGGGGCGGAGGTGGTTGCCATCTCGACCAAGGGGAAGGCCGAGGCGATCCGGGCCTTGGGCGCGGGGCGGGTGCTGGACCGGGCCGATGATCCCTTGGCCGTTCTTGGCGCGGAGAGCGTGGATGTGGTGATCGACAATGTGGGCGGCGCGGGCTTTGGCGGGATGCTGAAGGTGCTGCGGCGCGGGGGAAGCTATGTGTCCTCTGGGGCCATCGCTGGGCCGGTGGTGGCGTTGGACCTGCGGGACATGTATCTGAAGGATATCCGGCTGATCGGCTGCACGGCTTGGGATGCGGCGGTGTTTCCCGACCTTGTCTCTTATATCGAGCGGGGTGAAATCCGGCCCCTGCTGGCGGCGACATATCCCTTGGCGCGGATTGCCGACGCGCAGGCGGCCTTTCAGGAAAAGCGCCATATCGGCAAGATTGCCCTGATCCCGCCCGCCCTTGATGCCGGGCTGGCTTGACGTGGGTCAAGGCAGCCGCACCGGGGGTGTTGCACCCTAGCGCCTAGGGATGATCGGAGGGTGCAGGAATGTTTGCAAAGATCCTCTGTCCCGTGGATGGGACGGAACATGCCACGCTGGCGCTGGAGCGGGCGGTGGAGATGGCGGGGAAATATGGGGCGTCCTTGACGCTCTGCACGATCAATGTCGCGCATGGCACGGGGCGCAGCCCGCGCATCAACCATTGGACCGAGGATCAGGTGGCGGCGATCCTTGGTCAGGCGGCGGCCTTGGCGCGGAGTTTGGGCCATGCGGACCCGGCCATCGTGCCGGTCACGGCGCGGGAGGTGGCGCCGGCCATCGTGCAGCTTGCCGAGGATGCGGGGTTTGACTGCATCGTGATGGGCACGGGCGACAAGCGGGGCCTGTCACGGTTGGTGCTGGGATCGGTCGCGGCGGATGTGTCGGGCCGCGCGCCTTGTTCGGTGATGGTGGCGCGATAGCGCGCCATTGCCGCCATCTGGGGGAGCGCCGCCGCCTTCGGGCGGCGGTTTGCGTTTCGGGTGGGGGCGGGGGCGATTCGTTCTTTGCCGCAAAGGGCGAATCAGGGGTGCCTTTAGGCTGGCATGAGGCCGAAAAGTCGGCTAGAGTTTCGGACAAGCCCGGGAAAACGGGCATCGAGCAGAGCAGGCTACAGGCGGTTATCCATGACTGAGATGGTCTATGGTTCCATGCCCTCACGGGTGACGGAACCGGTGCTTCCCCGTTGGTGGCGCACGATCGACAAATGGTCGATGACCTGCGTCTTTCTGCTGTTCGGGATCGGGCTTTTGCTGGGGCTTGCGGCGAGCGTGCCCTTGGCCAGCCGGAACGGGCTGGAGCCGTTCTTTTATGTGCAGCGGCAGGCCTTTTTTGGTGGAGTCGCGCTGGCTGTAATGGTGGGCGTGTCGATGATGAGCCCCGCCATGGTGCGGCGGCTGGGCATCCTTGGCTTTGTGCTGGCCTTTATCGCGCTGTGTCTTTTGCCCTTTTTGGGGACGGATTTCGGCAAGGGCGCGGTGCGGTGGTTTTCCTTTGGCTTTGCGTCGGTCCAGCCGTCAGAGTTCCTGAAGCCTGCCTTCATCCTTGTGGTGGCATGGCTGATGGCGGCGAGTTTCGATCTGAACGGGCCGCCGGGCAAATCGGTCAGCTTTGTCATCTGCCTGGTGATCGTCGGGATGCTGGCGATGCAGCCCGATTTCGGGCAGGCGGCGCTGGTTCTGTTTGGCTGGGGCGTGGTCTATTTCGTGGCGGGCGCGCCGATGACCCTGATTGCCATCGTGGTGGGCATGGTCGTGGTGGGCGGCTTTGGCGCCTATGAAAGCAGCGAGCATTTCGCGCGCCGGATCGACGGGTTCCTGACCCCGGATGTCGATCCGCGCACGCAGTTGGGTTATGCCACCAACGCCATTCAGGAGGGCGGCTTCTTTGGTGTGGGCGTGGGCGCGGGGCAGGTGAAATGGTCGCTGCCCGATGCGCATACCGATTTCATCATCGCGGTGGCCGCCGAGGAATATGGGCTTGTCCTCGTCCTTATGATCATCGCGCTTTACACCACGATCGTGGTGCGGTCGCTGATGCGGCTGACGAAGGAGCGCGATCCGTTCATCCGGCTGGCGGGGACGGGGCTGGCATGCATCTTCGCGGTGCAGGCGATGATCAATATGGGAGTGGCGGTGCGTCTGCTGCCGGCCAAGGGGATGACCCTGCCTTTTGTGAGTTACGGGGGGTCTTCGGTGATTGCGGCGGGCATTACGGTGGGGGCCCTTCTGGCGATGACGCGGATGCGGCCTCAGGGCAAGATGGGTGACATCTTCGGACGGAGCGGGCGCTAATGGCGGGGCCCTTGCTGTTGATCGCGGCGGGGGGCACGGGGGGGCATATGTTCCCCGCGCAGGCCTTGGCTGAGGCGATGGTGCGCAAGGGCTGGCGGGTGAAGCTGTCCACGGATGCGCGGGGCGCGCGCTATACGGGCGGCTTTCCGCATGTGGTGCAGGTGGAAGAGGTGGCGAGCGCCACCTTTGCGCGTGGCGGGGCCGTGGCCAAGCTGGCCGTGCCGTTCCGCATTGCGGGGGGTATCCTGTCGGCGGTGCTGGGGATGCTGCGCGACCGGCCTGCGGTGGTGGTGGGGTTTGGCGGCTATCCGACGATCCCGGCGCTGGCGGCGGCTTGGGTGTTGCGGCGACCCCGGATGATCCATGAACAGAATGGGGTGCTGGGCCGGGTGAACCGGATTTTCGCGCGGCGGGTGGACCGGGTGGCCTGCGGGACATGGCCCACGGACCTGCCTGCGGGCGTGGATGGCATCCATACGGGCAATCCGGTGCGGGCGGCGGTTCTGGAACGGGCGGGGGCGGGGTATATTCCCCCCGGCGACTATCCCATGAGCCTTTTGGTCATTGGCGGGTCGCAGGGGGCGCGGGTTCTGTCGGATGTGGTGCCGGCGGCGGTGGCGGCGCTGCCTGAAGGGATCAGGCGGTATCTGCGCGTGGCGCAGCAGGCGCGCGAGGAGGATATGGAGCGTGTCATCGCGGCCTATGAGGCGGCGGGGATCATGGCAGAGGTGGAGCCCTTTTTCCGCGACATCCCGCGCAGGCTTTCTGAGGCGCAATTGGTGGTGAGCCGGTCGGGCGCATCGTCGGTGGCCGATATCAGCGTGATCGGGCGGCCTGCGGTGCTGATCCCCTTTGCGGCGGCCACGGGGGACCATCAGACGGCCAATGCGCGCGGGCTGGTTGACGCCGGGGCGGCGGTTCTTATTCAGGAAAAGCTGCTTGACCCCGCGGGCCTAGCCGCGCAATTGGGGGCCATTCTGGCCTCGCCCGATAAGGCGGTGGCGATGGCGCAGCATGCGCTGGGGCAGGGGCGCCCCGATGCGACCGAGCGGCTGGTGGCGCTGGTCGAGGATTTGGCGAAGGGAATTTCGGCATGAACGCGGTGACAAAGCTTCCGGGCGAATTGGGGCCGATCCATTTCGTGGGGATCGGCGGGATCGGCATGTCGGGGATCGCCGAGGTGCTGATGACGCTGGGCTATCGGGTGCAAGGGTCGGACAGCAAGGCCAGCAAGATCACGGATCGGCTGGTATCTCTGGGCGCGCAGTTCTTTGAGGGGCAGCGGGCCGAGAATATCGGCGAGGCGGCGGTGGTGGTGATTTCCAGCGCCATCAAGAAGGGCAACCCCGAACTGGAAGAGGCGCGGCGCAAGAAGCTGCCTGTCGTGCGGCGGGCCGAGATGCTGGCCGAACTCATGCGGTTGAAATCGAATATCGCGATTGCGGGCACGCATGGGAAAACGACCACGACGACGATGGTGGCGACGCTTTTGGACAAGGGGGGATTTGACCCCACGGTCATCAATGGCGGGGTGATCCATGCCTATGGATCGAACGCGCGGGCCGGTGCGGGCGAATGGATGGTGGTGGAGGCGGATGAAAGCGACGGATCCTTCAACCGTCTGCCCGCGACCATTGCCATCGTCACCAATATCGACCCCGAGCATATGGAACATTGGGGGTCTTTCGACGCGCTGCGGAAGGGGTTCCTGGATTTCGTGTCGAACATCCCCTTTTACGGGCTGGCCGTGTGCTGCACCGATCATCCGGAGGTGCAGGCCTTGGTGGGCAAGGTGACGGATCGGCGGATCGCGACCTTTGGGTTCAATGCGCAGGCGGATGTGCGGGCCGTAAACCTGACCTATCAGGCGGGCAAGGCGCAGTTCGACGTGCTTTTGCAGAATGAAGGGGAGGGCGCGATGATCGAGGGCTGCACCCTGCCCATGCCGGGGGATCACAACGTATCGAACGCGCTGTCGGCGATTGCCGTGGCGCGGCATCTGGGGATGAAGAAAGACGAGATCCGCGAGGCGCTGGCGGGGTTTGGCGGGGTGAACCGCCGCTTTACCCGCGTGGGCGAGGTGAACGGGGTCACGATCATCGACGATTACGGGCATCATCCGGTGGAGATTGCCGCCGTCTTGAAGGCGGCGCGGCAGGCGGTGGCGGGCACGCCCGGCGCGCGGATCATCGCGGTGCATCAGCCGCATCGCTATACCCGCCTGTCGAGCCTGTTCGAGGAATTCTGCACCTGTTTCAACGAGGCGGATGTGGTGGCCATCGCCGAGGTCTATGCGGCGGGCGAAGACCCCATTCCGGGGGCAAGCCGGGATGACCTGATTTCCGGGTTGATCGCGCATGGCCACAGGCATGCGCGGGGGATCACCGATGAGGTCGATCTGGCGCGGTTGGTGAAAGAGCAGGCAAGGCCGGGGGATATGGTCGTCTGTCTGGGCGCGGGGACGATTTCCGCCTGGGCGAACAATCTGCCGGGGCGGTTGATGGAGGCTGCGGCATGAACCTGGCACTTGGGACGGCATTCCTTTGGCTGATCGTGGCGAATGTGGCCGCGATGCTGCCGAGCAAGGATCACCATTGGCGGCGGGCTTTTGCGTTGATCGTGGTGGGGATACCGATCCTTGGCTGGGTCACTTGGACGGCGGGGCCGATCTGGGGGATGGTCGTTCTGGCGGCAGGGGCGAGCGTGCTGCGCTGGCCCCTGATCTATCTGGTCCGCTGGCTGCGCCGGAAGGCTGCGGAGCCTGCGGAGTGAATTGACGGCGCGGGGGGCGCGCCTCTCTGCGGCCCCCCAGGTTCCCGCCGCCTGCGCGTGGCGTGGCTTGCAATCGGGGGCGTGGCGCGGCTACGAAGCGGCATGGCACATGACCTTCCCCATCCCCGTGGCACCCTGACCGAGCGTCGGCCTTTGGCTGATCTGACATGGCTGCGGGTGGGCGGGCCTGCGGATGCGCTGTTCCAGCCTGCGGATGAGGCGGACCTTGCGGGGTTCCTGCGCGATCTGGACCCGGCGGTGACGGTTTTTCCCATGGGCGTTGGGTCGAACCTGATCGTGCGGGATGGCGGGATACGGGCGGTGGTGATCCGGCTGGGGCGGGGGTTCAACGGCATTGCGGTCGAGGGCGACCGCGTGGTGGCGGGGGCGGCGGCGCTGGATGCGCATGTGGCGCGGCGGGCGGCGGAGGCGGGGCTGGACCTGACCTTCCTGCGCACCATCCCCGGCAGTATCGGCGGCGCGGTCCGGATGAATGCCGGGTGTTACGGGTCTTATGTGGCGGATCATCTGGTCGAGGTGCGGGCGGTGACGCGGGTAGGGGATGTGGTGACGATCCCGGCAGCGCAATTGGCGTTGCGCTATCGGCAGTCGACGCTGCCTGAAGGGTGGATCATCATCGAGGCCACCTTCCGCGCGGGGCCGGGGGAGCCTGCGGCGCTGGAGGCGAAGATGGCCGATCAGATCGCCAAGCGCGATGCGAGCCAGCCCACGAAAGAGCGTTCGGCAGGGTCCACGTTCCGCAATCCGCTGGGGCGGTCGTCCACGGGGCGGGCGGATGACAGCCATGAATTGAAGGCGTGGAAGGTGATCGACGAGGCTGGAATGCGCGGCGCGCGGCGGGGGGCTGCGCAGATGAGCGAGATGCATTCCAACTTTCTGATCAACACGGGTGGGGCCACGGCGGCCGATCTGGAAGGATTGGGCGAAGAGGTGCGAAAAAGGGTTTTCCAACACAGCGGGATCACGCTAGAATGGGAAATCATGCGTGTCGGTGAACCGACGGCGGAATAACGAAAAATCGGGCGCTAGACCCGGGTCTTTGAGGCGAAAATGGCGGGCGGTTCGGGCAGAAGCGTCCCCCTTGTGGCGGTGTTGAAGGGTGGGCTTTCCGCAGAGCGGGAGGTCTCTCTCGTTTCAGGGCGCGAATGCGCCAAGGCATTGCGCGAGGCGGGTTACGAGGTTGTCGAGGTCGATTGCGGCCTCGATCTGGCTGCGCGTCTGGCCGAGATTTCCCCCGATGTCTGTTTCAACGCCCTGCATGGCCGCTGGGGCGAGGATGGCTGCGTGCAGGGGATGCTGGAATGGATGCGCATTCCCTATACGCATTCGGGCGTGCTGGCCTCGTCACTGGCGATGGATAAGCAGCGGGCGAAGGATGCCTATCGCGCGGCGGGCCTGCCCATTGTGGAAAGCGTGGTCGTGCCGCGCGAGGTGGTGGAGGCGGGGCATGTGATGCCCGCGCCTTACGTGGTGAAGCCCGTGGCGGAAGGGTCCTCGGTCGGGGTCTATATCGTGCGCGAGGGGGCGAATGCCCCGCGCATGGCCGCCGAGATGCCCGCAACGGTGATGGTCGAGGCCTATGTACCGGGGCGGGAATTGACGGTTTCGGTGCTGGGGGATCGGGCGCTTTGCGTGACCGATATCATCACCGATGGCTGGTATGATTATGACGCGAAATACAAGCCCGGTGGCAGCCGCCATGTGGTGCCTGCCCAATTGCCCGACGAGATCACGGCGGCCTGTCTGGATTATGCGCTGCGGGCGCATCGGGCGTTGGGCTGCCGGGGGTTGAGCCGGACGGATTTCCGTTGGGACGAGGGGCGCGGGATGGCGGGGTTGATCCTTTTGGAGACCAACACCCAGCCGGGGATGACGCCGACCTCGCTTAGCCCGGAACATGCGGCGCAGGTGGGGATGAGTTTTGCCGATCTTTGCCGCTGGATCGTGGAGGATGCGTCATGCGATCGCTGAGACCCGAGCCGCGAGACCATGCCCGCGCGCCGCGCCGCGATCCTGCGCCGACGCGGTGGCAGTATCGGATGCAGCGGCTGTGGCTGACGCCCTATTTCCGGGTGCTGGCGCGGGTGGGGCTGCCTGTGTTCCTGATTTCGGCGGCGGTTGGGCTTTATGCCGGGGATGAGGGGCGGCGCGCGGCTTTGGTGGGCAGCTTCACCGAATTGAAGGAGAAGTTCCAGAACCGCCCGGAATTCATGGTGAAGCTTGTCTCGGTTGACGGGGCGTCGCCGGAACTGGCCGAGGCGATCCGGGGGCGGTTGGACCTGAAGCTGCCATTGTCGTCCTTCGACATCGACCTTGCGGCGGTGCAGGCGCGGGTTGAGGCGCTGGATGCCGTTGCGCAAGCCGAGCTGCGGGTGCGGTCGGGCGGCGTGTTGCAGGTACAAATCACCGAGCGGATGCCCGTCGTCCTGTGGCGTGTCGGCGACCGGTTGGAGATGCTGGATAAAGGTGGGCATCGCGTGGCGGGGCTGGCGGCGCGGACGGATCGGCCCGACCTGCCCCTGATCGCGGGCGAGGGGGCGGATCAGGTCACGGGCGAGGCTTTGGAGATTTTCGCGGCGGCGCAGCCGATCCTGTCCCGGGTGCGGGGTCTGGTGCGGATGGGCGAGCGGCGGTGGGATCTGGTTCTGGATCGCAACCAGCGCATCCTCTTGCCCGAGGTGGATGCCGTGGCGGCGATGGAACGGCTGATCGCGCTGGACCGGGCCGAAGACCTTTTGGCGCGCGATGTGCTGAGCGTCGATCTGAGAAATGACAAACGACCCACCCTGCGGTTGGCGCCATTTGCGCTGAACGAACACCGCAAGGCGATGGGCATTGATGTGAGCGGGAGCGAACTATGACAGGGCTTTACGAATCCCAGCGGGCGATGCGGCACATGCGGCGGGCGGCGATGCAGCGCGGCGTGGTGGCGGTTCTGGATGTGGGGACGACGAAGATCGCCTGTCTGATCCTGCGCTTTGACGGGCCGGAACGGCTGCGCGAGGTGGATGGGGTGGGGCCGATGGCGGGGCAGTCGTCCTTTCGGGTGATCGGGGCGGCGACGACGCGGTCGCGCGGCGTCCGGTTCGGCGAGATTTCCGTGATGAACGAGACGGAGCGCGCGATCCGCACGGCGGTGCAAGCGGCGCAGAAGATGGCCAATGTGCGGGTGGATCACGTGATCGCCTGTTTCAGCGGGGCCGAGCCGCGCAGCTATGGGCTGGCAGGCGAGTGGGATTTGCAGGACAGCGTGGTGACGGAGCAGGATGTGGCGAGCGTGCTGGCCGCCTGCGATGTGCCGGACCTTGGACCGGGGCGCGAGGTGCTGCATGCGCAGCCGGTGAATTTCGCGCTGGACCATCGCACGGGCCTTGGCGATCCGCGCGGGCAGATCGGGCACAGGCTGGCCTGCGACATGCATCTTCTGTCGGTGGATGGGTCGGTGGTGCAGAACCTGCTGTACTGCATCAAGCGCTGTGATCTGGAATTGGCGGGCATCGCCTCTTCGGCCTATGTGTCGGGGATTTCATCTCTGGTCGAGGATGAGCAGGAACTGGGCGCGGCCTGTATCGACATGGGCGGCGGGTCCACTGGCATTTCGATCTTTATGAAGAAGCACATGATCTATGCCGACAGCGTGCGGATGGGCGGGGATCATGTGACCTCGGACATCTCAAAGGGATTGCAGATCCCGCTTTCGGTGGCCGAGAAGATCAAGACCAAGCATGGCGGCATTCATGCCACCAGCATGGATGACCGCGAGATGATCGAGATCGGCGGGGAAAGCGGCGATTGGGAGAAGGATCGCCGCCAGATCAGCCGGACGGAACTGATCGGCATCATGCGGCCTCGGGTCGAGGAAATTCTGGAAGAGGCACGGGCGCGGCTGGATGCGGCGGGGTTTGACCATCTGCCAAGCCAGCAGATCGTGCTGACAGGCGGGGGCAGCCAAATCCCCGGTCTGGACGGGTTGGCCGCGCGCATCCTTGGCCAGCAGGTGCGGCTGGGCCGTCCCTTGCGGGTGCAGGGTCTGCCGCAGGCGGCGACGGGGGCGGCTTTTGCCAGCGCGGTGGGGCTGTGCCTGTTCGCCGCCCATCCGCAGGACGAATGGTGGGACTTTGAAATTCCGAGTGAGCGCTATCCCGCGCGGTCGTTGAAACGGGCCTTCAAATGGTTCAAGGACAACTGGTAACGGCAAGATGCTGTGTGTGTGGCGAAATCCCGCTTATTGAAGCGGTAGATATCCCATATTTTGTAGCGATTTGGCGTTTTTCGCGTGACCTGAGGCGGCCTTGTGGATAGAATCGTGGATAAATTTGGATTTCTGCGCCCGGGACAGGCGCGAATAACAGCCGGACGGAATAAATCGGCGGCACAACGAACAGCAGGCGGAGTGGCAATGACCTTGAATCTCATGATGACCTCGCAGCAGGATGAGCTGAAGCCGCGTATCACCGTGTTCGGTGTTGGTGGTGCTGGTGGGAATGCCGTCAACAACATGATCGACAAGAACCTTGAAGGGGTCGAGTTCGTTGTTGCCAATACCGATGCGCAGGCACTGAAGCATAGCCGGGCCCATGCGCGCATCCAGATGGGGCTGAAGGTCACCGAAGGGCTTGGCGCGGGCGCGCGGCCGCAGGTCGGGGCGGCGGCGGCGGAGGAGACGATCGAAGAGATCGTGGATCATCTGGCCGGTGCGCATATGTGTTTCATCACCGCAGGCATGGGTGGCGGCACCGGCACCGGGGCCGCGCCGATCATCGCGCAGGCAGCGCGTGAATTGGGCGTGCTGACCGTGGGTGTGGTGACGAAGCCCTTCCAGTTCGAAGGGGCCAAGCGGATGAAGCAGGCCGAAGAGGGGATCGAATCCCTTCAGAAGGTTGTTGATACGCTGATCATCATCCCGAACCAGAACCTGTTCCGTCTGGCCAATGAGCGGACCACCTTCACCGAGGCCTTCGCGATGGCCGATGACGTTCTGTATCAGGGCGTGAAGGGTGTGACCGATCTGATGGTTCGTCCGGGCCTGATCAACCTTGACTTCGCCGACGTGCGCGCGGTGATGGACGAGATGGGCAAGGCCATGATGGGCACGGGTGAGGCCACGGGCGAGGATCGCGCGGTGCAGGCGGCGGAGAAGGCGATTGCCAACCCGCTTCTGGACGAGATCAGCTTGAATGGCGCGAAGGGCGTGCTGATCAACATCACCGGCGGCTATGACCTGACGCTGTTCGAATTGGACGAGGCGGCGAATATCATCCGCGAAAAGGTGGATGCGGACGCGAATATCATTGTCGGCTCCACTCTGGACGAAAACATGGGCGGCGCGATCCGTGTGTCGGTCGTGGCCACGGGCATTGATGTGACCAAGTCGGCCAAGCAAGAGGCGCCGGTGGCGCGGCGGTCGATGGCGGCCCCGCTGGCCGCAGCGCCCGAGCCGCGCCGCGAGATGCCCTTGACGATGCAGGCGCCTGTGGCGGCGGCCCCGGTGCAGCCTGCACCGCAACCGGCCCCGCAGCCCGCGCCGATGCCGGAACCGGTGGCGATGGCCCCGCAGGCGGCCCCGTCGCTGTTTGATGCGGCCCCGGCCTTTGAGGCGATGCACGAGGAAGAGGCTGTGGATGACATGCCGCCCCCGGCCTATCGCCCGCAGCCTGCGGCACAGCAGCGCCCGGCCCCGGCAGCGGTGGATCAGGATGCGGCGGCCTTTGTCGCCCCGCGTCCGCGTGCGCCCGGAACCCCATCGCCCGAGGCGATTGCCCGTCTGCAAGCGGCGGTCAGCAAGTCGCCCGCTTCTGCCCCGGCGCAGCGCCCGATGGCCGCGCAGCCGCGCGTGCAGGCCCCCGCGCCAAAGCCCGCCGCCGAGGCCCCGCGCCCGCGTTTCGGGATCGGATCGCTGATCAACCGGATGGCCGGAGGTGGCCATGCCGAGGCCCAGCCGCAGCGCCAGCAGCCGCAGGCTCAGGCCTATGATGACGAGCCGGAAATGAGCGCGGATCAGGAGCGGATCGAGATTCCCGCCTTCTTGCGGCGTCAGGCAAACTGAAAAGCTTTGTAACGAAGGGGAAGGCCCGGATGGTGACATCCGGGCTTTTTCTTTTGGTTTCCGGGGTTTGCGTGGCGCGCGACGCTGTCACACTTCGTCACAAAGAGTGAGTTGAGTTCGCAGGTGCAGCAACTTAGCTAGGATGCGCAACACCGTGGGGGCGTTGCTGTGCCGTGCTGGACTTGTCTGGCGGGCGCAAGACTGACCGGGAAAGACCTGCATTTGCAACAGACACTGACATCGTCCGTGACCTTTACAGGGTTTGGCCTGCATGGCGGTGCGCCGGTGCGGATGGTCGTGAAACCTGCGCCTGCGGGCCATGGGATCGTCTTTTTGCGCAGCGATCTGGGCGGGGCTGAGGCGGTTGTTCCGGCGCGTTGGGATGCGGTGGTGCCGTCGCGGCTTTGCACGCTGGTGGCCAATGCGGCAGGCGTTTCGGTTTCCACGATCGAACATGTGATGGCGGCCCTGGCGGGCTGTGCGATCCATAATGCGCTGATCGAGATTGATGGGCCGGAAGTGCCGATCCTTGACGGGTCGGCGGTGCCTTTTGTGGAAGCTTTCCTTGCCACCGGCACGGTGACGCAGGATGCGCCGGTGCGCGCGATCCGCGTGCTGCGCACGGTTGAGGTGTGCGAGGGTGAAGCCGTGGCACGGCTGGAGCCGGCCGATACGCTGGAGATGAGTTTCGAGATCGATTTCGACGTGCCGGCCATCGGGCGGCAGGCGAAGCGGTTGAACCTTGCCAATGGGGCCTTTGTGCGCGAGCTGTCGGACAGCCGCACCTTCTGCCGTCAGGTGGATGTGGATGCGATGCGGGCCAATGGCCTGGCGCTGGGCGGGACGTATGAAAATGCCGTCGTGTTTGAAGGCGACCGGGTGCTGAGCCCCGGTGGTCTGCGCCACGAGGATGAACCTGTGCGGCATAAGATGCTGGATGCGATGGGCGATCTGGCACTGGCCGGGGCGCCGATCATGGGCCGGTATGCGGGAATGCGGGCGGGCCATGCGCTGACCAATCGGTTGCTGCGGGCGCTGTTTGCCGATGCCTCGGCCTGGTGCGAGGTTGAGGTGGGTGGTGTGGCTGGGCGCAAGCTTCCGGGCATCGGTGTGCATGCGGCGGATTTGCCGAGCCGGGCCTGACACTGCGTGTCGGTGCGAAAGCCGTTTTGCGCCCCGGATTTTTCTGTGCTAGGACGACTGCAAGAAGATCGGCGCTGCGGGGAACTGCGGCGTCCAAGGACTCATCTGGGGTAGGCGGAAGATGGCAGTCGTGAAGTCGGGCGCGCGATTCCTGGGCGTGATGCTGCTTGCCTTTGGCGTGGCGGCGTGCAGCGGCCAGCAGGAGCGACCGCTGGACAGCTATACCGCCGAGGAAATCTACAAGATGGGCGAGTTGCGGCTGGAATCGGCGCGCCGCCCGGATGACGCGATCCGCTATTTCCAAGAGGTGGAGCGGCTTTATCCCTATTCGCAGGTGGCAAAGCGCGCGCTGATCATGCAGGCCTTCAGCTATCACAAGGCCAAGAAATACGAAGAGGCGCGGGCGGCGGCGCAGCGCTATCTGGACTTTTATCCCGGCGATGAGGATGCGCCCTATGCGCTCTATCTCATGGCGCTGAGCTATTATGACCAGATCGACGATGTGGGCCGCGATCAGGGCGTGACCTTCCAAGCCTTGCAGGGCATGCGGGATGTGATCGAGACCTATCCCGACAGCGATTATGCGCGGTCGGCCATGTTGAAATTCGAGTTGGCCTTCGACCATTTGGCGGCCAAGGAGATGGAGATCGGGCGCTATTACCTGAAGCGCGGGAATTACACGGCGGCGATCAATCGGTTCCGCAGTGTGGTGCAGGATTTCCAGACCACGACCCATACCGCCGAGGCGTTGCACCGTCTGGTGGAGTCCTATCTGGCGCTGGGCTTTACCGACGAGGCGCAGACGGCGGGGGCGATCTTGGGGTATAACTACCAATCCTCGCCCTTCTATGACGACAGTTTCCGCCTGTTGAAGGGGCGCGGCCTGAACCCCGAAGCGGTGGGCGACAGCTGGCTGCGGTCGGTCTATCGCCAGATGATCAAGGGCGAATGGTTGTAACCTGAGGGGGGGATGGGCGGACCGCCCATCCTACGGAAGGCCGGTGCTGCGGACACTCGAGATTCGGGATGTGCTGATCATCGACCGGCTGGACCTTGAGTTCCGGCCGGGCCTGAACGTGCTGACCGGCGAGACGGGGGCGGGGAAGTCGATCCTTCTGGATGCGCTGGGATTCGTGCTGGGCTGGCGCGGACGGGCAGAGCTGGTGCGGCAGGGCGCCGAGCAGGGCAGCGTGACGGCGGTCTTTGATCTGCCCTTGGGCCATGCCGGGCGCGCGGTGCTGGAGGAGGCCGGGATCGCGGTCGAGGAAGGCGAGGTCATCCTGCGGCGGGTTAATACGGTCGATGGGCGCAAGACGGCATGGGTGAATGACCGCCGTGTGTCGGGTGAGGTGTTGCGCGACCTGTCCGAGACGCTGGTGGAATTGCATGGGCAGCATGATGACCGGGGGCTGTTGAACCCGCGCGGGCATCGGGCCCTTTTGGACGCCTTTGCGGGCTTGGACCTTGGGCCTGCGCGGATGGCGTGGCGGGCGCAGGCGGCGGCGCGGGCGGCCTTGGTCGAGGCTGAGGCGGCGTTGGCTGCGGCGCGGAAGGAAGAGGATTTCCTGCGCCATGCGGTGGCAGAGTTGGATCGGTTGAACCCCGAGCCGGGCGAGGAGGCGGCGCTGGATGCTCGGCGCCGGATGATGCAGGGGGCAGAGAAGATCCGCGCTGATATCGCGCGGGCGCATCAAGCGCTTTCGGATCAGGGGGCGGAGGGGATGATGCGCGACGCTGTCCGCTGGTTGGATGGCGCGGCAGAGCGGGCCGAGGGGCGGCTTGAGGGCGCTTTGGCGGCGCTGGACCGGGCGCTGATCGAATTGGGTGAGGCGCAAGAGGGGGTGGAGGCCTGTCTGGCGGCGCTGGATTTTGATCCGTCAGAGTTGGAGGCGCTGGAGGAACGGCTTTTCTCGATCCGGGCGATGGCGCGCAAGCATGGCGTTCTGGCGGATGAGTTGGGCGTGTTGGCAGGGGAGTTGCGGGCGCGGCTGGCGGCCTTGGACAGTGGTGAGGCGGGGATTGCGGCCAAGGCCAAGGCCGTGGTGCAGGCGGAGGCCGCTTTTGCGGCAGAGGCCGCGCGTGTGACGGCGGCGCGGAAGGCGGCGGCGAAGCGGCTGGATGCGGCGATGGCGGCTGAGCTTGCGCCTTTGAAGATGGAGCGGGCGGTGTTCGCGACCGAGGTGGCGGCGGGGGAGCCGGGGCCGGAGGGGGTGGATGCGGTGACCTTTACCGTGGCGACCAATCCGGGCGCGCCTTCGGGGCCGTTGAACCGGATCGCGTCGGGCGGGGAATTGAGCCGGTTCCTCTTGGCGCTGAAGGTCTGTCTGACCGGGGAAGCGGCGGGGCTGACAATGATCTTTGACGAGATCGACCGGGGCGTTGGTGGGGCCACGGCGGATGCCGTGGGGCGGCGGTTGAAGGCGCTGGCGGAGGGCTGTCAGGTTCTGGTCGTGACGCATTCGCCGCAGGTGGCGGCCTTGGGCGGGGCGCATTGGCGGGTTGAAAAGCGCGTGGCGGGGGAGGTGACCCTGTCCACGGTGACGCCCCTTGGCGCGGTGGAACGAGTGGAGGAAGTGGCGCGCATGCTGGCCGGGGATACGGTCACCGATGCGGCGCGCGAGGCGGCGCGGGCCTTGTTGTCGGCCTGAGCGGGTTTCGGCACTGATTGCCGCATACTTATGCGATTTTGTAATGAGCCTTGCGTGTGATGCATGGCGGCCTTGGCGCGGCGGCCTCTACAATGCTGCGCTGCGGCATCCTATCTTTCGGGCATCGGAAGAAAAGGAGACAGTGCGATGTTCGAGCAGGTGAAGAAATTCGTCCGGGCTTTTCACCTTCCCACGGTGGAAGAGTTGGAGCGGGAATATCTGAACGGGGCGGCCAATCGGGTGGACCTTGAGTTCCGCCAGCGGCAGATCGACCGGGGCATGTTCCGCAATATGGGGATGTGACCCGCCTTCGGCATGGTGCGCAGCCTTGGGGGTTGGGCCGTCCCGGTTCGGGGCGGCTTTTGTCTTTTCAGGAGGTGAGCGCGGCGAGTGCCGTCGTCAGATCGCCATAGCCTGTGAAGCGACGTTCGTAGGCAAGGCCAAGGCGGGCGGCGCAGGCGCGGGCCTTTTCATCCAGTGCGGGGTCATCGGTTTGGGCCTGATAGACCAGTTTGGTGTAATTGCCGAAATACATGTCGCGCAGTTCGGGATGGCGGTCGAGGCCCATCGGTCGCCAGACGAAGGCATCGAATTGCCGGACGAGGAAATCGGTGAGGTAGAAGGCGGTGAATTCCTCTTCGGCCTTGGCGGCGAAGGCGGCGTTGCCTTCAAAGAACGAATAACAATGCGGGCCTTCGACCATTTCGACGCCCAGTTCCTTGCACTTTTGCTGCAATAGGCCGCCTGTGCCGCAATCGGCATAGACGATGAAGAGGCGGTCATAGGCGGCGCGGTGCTGGTTCACCGCCGCCTCGACCGCCGCGGGGATGCGGTCGGGCCAGAGATGCAGATTGGCGGGCAGGCATTGCAGATCGAGGTGATCCCAGCCGTTCGCGCGTTTCAGGGCGAGGATTTCATGGGCGAGCGCGCCACAGGCGATGAGGAGGACGCGGCCTGTGGCGGCGGGGGCGAGGCCCTGTTCGGTGAGCGTATTGTCGTCGGGAAGCGCGGGGAGGGCCATCAGCGCCACTGGCGCGCGCCAAGGATCAGGCTGCCTGCCAAAGCGGCAAAGCCCAAGGCCACGAGCGGAAGGTCGGCCCAGACGGCAAGGCCGATGGTGGTGCCCGCGGCAAAGATCACGAAGGCGATGAGGGCGAGGAAATGCGTGAGCGGCATGGGTTGCACCGTCCTTTCCCCGCAAAGATGGCGTCCCGACGCAGGAAAGCCAAGGGGGAGTCGCGGAAGGGTGAACGGGAGGGCGGGGCCCTCCCCAACCCTCCCCCATGTGGCGGGGGAGGGAGAGGGCGCCTTAGGCGCCGAGCTGGTTGTGCTTGCGGGCGACGAACTGCTTGGCGGTTTCCACCGCCACGGCGGCGTCGCGGCAATAGGCATCGGCCCCGATGGCGCGACCGAATTCTTCGTTCAGCGGCGCGCCGCCGACGAGGACGATGTAATCCTCGCGCAGGCCCTTTTCCTTCATCGTGTCGATGACGACCTTCATATAGGGCATGGTCGTGGTCAGCAGTGCCGACATGCCGAGGATGTCAGGCTGCTCGCGTTCCAGCGCTTCGAGATATTTCTCGACCGCGTTGTTGATGCCGAGATCGACAACTTCGAAGCCCGCGCCTTCCATCATCATGGCGACGAGGTTCTTGCCGATGTCGTGGATGTCGCCCTTCACGGTGCCGATCACCATCTTACCCATGCGCGGCGCACCGGTTTCGGCGAGAAGCGGCTTCAGGATCGACATGCCTGCCTTCATCGCGTTGGCCGAAAGCAGCACTTCGGGCACGAAGAGGATGCCGTCGCGGAAGTCGTTGCCGACGATGGTCATGCCCGCGACAAGCGCCTTTGTCAGCACGTCATAGGGGGCCCAGCCACGTTCGATCAGGATGTTGACGCCTTCCTCGATCTCTTCCTTCAGACCGTCATAAAGGTCGTCATGCATCTGCAGGACGAGTTCGTCGTCGGAGAGTTCGGAAAGGATGATCTCGTCTTCGTCGGCCATGGTGGCGGTCCCTTCGGGAAAAGCATTCGCAGCCTGCATGGGCTGAAAGCGGCATGCGGACTTTTCGGATTGCGACATGCGCCGGATGAAAGCCGACAGCAAGGGGTCGCCGATGAAATATGACTGGCTGATGTTCATTTTTTGTTCTAGTTTTGGGCATGGCGGATGGCGAAGGGATATTGCCGGGGCGGCGGCTGCGGGCGCGGGGGATCTTGTCCAACGCGGCAGGGCGGTTTGAGGCGCATGGGGTGGAGGCTTTTGCCGACGGCTGGGAGGTGGGGGAGGAGCGGCTGATCCGCACCGAGGTGCGGGTGGAACGGGCGCGATCGGCCTTGAGTTACAACCGGTCGCCGGACCTGCCCTTTGATCGGTCGGTGAACCCCTATCGGGGGTGCGAGCATGGCTGCGTCTATTGTTTCGCACGGCCGACACATGCCTATCTGAACCTGTCGCCGGGGTTGGATTTCGAGACGCGTCTGATTGCGCGGCCGGGGATCGGGGGGGTGCTGGCGCGGGAGTTGCGGGCGAAGGGGTATCGGGTTGCGCCGATTGCGATTGGCACGAATACCGACCCCTATCAGCCCTGCGAGGCGGAATGGCGCGTGATGCGCGAGGTGGTGGAGGTGCTGGCGGGCTGTGACCATCCGCTGGCGATCACCACGAAGGGGACCTTGATTGAGCGGGATCTGGATCTGCTGGCACCGATGGCGGCGAAGGGTCTGTTGCGGGTGGGGGTGTCGGTGACGACGCTGGATGCGGGCCTTGCGCGGCGGATGGAGCCGCGGGCGGCGCTGCCTGCACGGCGGTTGGAGGTGATCAGGCGGCTGTCGGCGGCGGGGGTGCCGGTGCGGGTGATGGTGGCCCCGGTGATCCCCGGTCTGACGGATCACGAGTTGGAGGGGATTCTGGCGGCGGCGAAGGGGGCCGGGGCGGTGGGGGCGTCCTGGATCATGCTGCGGTTGCCCTTGGAGGTGGCGGGGCTCTGGCGCGACTGGCTGGCGCGGGCGGAACCGGGGCGGGCGGCCAAGGTCATGGCACGGCTGCGCGAGGCGCGGGGCGGGAGGGATTACGATTCCGACTGGGGCAAGCGGATGCGGGGCGAGGGGTTGTTTGCCAAGTTGATTGCGGCGCGGTTCGGCAAGGCCGTGGCGCGGCTGGGGTTGGAGGAGGTGCTGCCGCCCCTGCGCTGTGATCTCTTCAGGCCCCCGGTTTTGCCGGGGGATCAGTTGCGGCTGTTCTAGAGCGCGCGGTTACAGGGCACGCCAGCCGATATCGCGGCGGCAGAAGCCTTCGGGCCAGTCGATGGCATCGACCATGGCATAGGCCTTTTGCTGCGCCTCTTGCAGCGTCGCGCCGCGCGCGGTGACGTTCAGGACGCGGCCCCCGGTGGCGGTGATCTGGCCATCCTTGGCCGTGGTGCCGGCGTGGAACACCATGTGCGACGAGGTTTCGGGCAAGCTGTCCAGGCCGCCGATGACGGAGCCTTTGGCATAGGGGCCGGGATAGCCCTTGGTTGCCATGACGACGGTCAGGGCATGGTCATCGGCCCAGTGGACCTGCGCCTGATCAAGCCGCCCCTCGGCACAGGCGAGGAGGAGATCGAGCGCCTGCGCGCCAAGGCGCATCATCAACACCTGACATTCCGGGTCGCCGAAGCGGGCATTGTATTCCACCAGCCGCGCGCGGCCCTCGTCGATCATCAGGCCTGCATAAAGAACGCCTTGATAGGGCGTGCCGCGCCGGGCCATTTCGCGGATGGTGGGACGGATGATGTCGTCCATGGCTTGGGCTGCTATGGCATCGGTCAGGACGGGGGCGGGGGAATAGGCCCCCATGCCGCCCGTATTGGGCCCGGTATCGCCGTCGCCCACCCGCTTGTGATCTTGTGCGGTGCCGATGGGCAGGGCGTTCACCCCGTCGGTGAGGATGAAGAAGGAGGCCTCTTCGCCAGCCATGAATTCCTCGATCACCACTTCGGCCCCGGCGGTGCCGAATTCGCCGCCGAACATGTCGTCGATGGCGGCAAGCGCCTCTTCGGTGGTCATGGCGACGATGACGCCCTTGCCTGCGGCAAGGCCGTCGGCCTTGACCACGATGGGGGCGCCTTGGGCCGTGACATAGGCGCGGGCGGGGGCGGCCTCGGTAAAGCGGGCATAGGCGGCGGTGGGGGCGGCGCAGGCGTCGCAGATTTCCTTTGTGAAGGATTTGGACGCTTCGAGTTTTGCCGCAGCGGCAGAGGGGCCAAAGGTCAGAAGGCCTGCGGCACGGGTGGCATCGGCGACGCCTGCGGCGAGCGGGGCTTCGGGGCCGATCACCACGAAGTCGATTGCGTTTTCTTCGCAGAAGGTGACGACGGTCTGGCCCGAAAGGATGTCGATATCGGCGCATTCGGCAAGCTGACTGATGCCCGCATTGCCGGGGGCGACGATCAGGCGGTCGGTCTTGGGGTTTTGCTTGATGGCCCAAGCCAGCGCATGTTCACGCCCGCCGCTGCCGAGGATGAGGATATTCATGCGCTGCCCCCTTCGCTGCCTTGGGCTGGGCTATAGGGGGGGTGGGGATGCGGTGCAAGCGGGGCGGGCGCGGGGGGCGAAATCTGACGCAGATTTCGCGGCGATTTTTGCACGCAAAAATCGGATTACGCGGGGGGAGGGCGGAATTTGTGGCAAATTCCGCGACGATTTCTGCGGGCAGAAATCGAGGCCCGGGTGCTTTCCCTTACGGCTTTCGCAACCTAACATCAGGGCGGATCACGGAGACGCGCATGGACCTTTTCGAGGATGGCCCCGCCCCTGCGGGCAATCAGCCGGAATATACGGTGTCAGAGCTTTCTGGTGCCGTGAAGCGGGTGATTGAGGGGGAGTTCGGCCTTGTCCGTGTGCGGGGCGAGGTCGGGCGGGTGTCGCGGCCTGCCTCGGGGCATTTGTATTTTGACCTAAAGGATGACCGGTCGGTCATCGCCGCCGTGAGTTGGAAAGGTCAGGTGGCGCGGATGCAGGTGCGCCCCGAAGAGGGGATGGAGGTCGTGGCGACAGGCCGGATGACCACCTTTCCGGGCCAGTCGAAATATCAGCTGATCGTCGAGGATGTGGCCCCTGCGGGGGCGGGTGCCTTGATGGCGATGCTGGAGAAGCGGCGCGCGGCGCTGGCGGCGGAGGGGCTGTTCGATGCTGAACGCAAGAAGCCCATCCCCTATTTGCCGGGGGTGATCGGGGTTGTCACCTCGCCTTCCGGGGCGGTGATCCGGGATATTCTGCATCGGTTGCGGGATCGGTTTCCGCGCCATGTGCTGATCTGGCCTGTCGCCGTGCAGGGGCAGGCCTGTGCGCCGGAGGTGGCCGCCGCGATCCGGGGGTTCAATGCGATTGAACCGGGGGGAGCGGTGCCGCGGCCGGACCTGATCATCGTGGCGCGTGGGGGCGGGTCGCTTGAGGACCTTTGGGGCTTCAACGAAGAAATCGTGGTGCGGGCGGCGGCGGCGTCGCGCATCCCGCTGATTTCGGCGGTGGGGCATGAGACGGATACGACGCTGATCGATTTCGCCGCCGACCGGCGCGCGCCCACGCCCACGGCGGCGGCGGAGATGGCGGTGCCGGTGCGGATGGAGCTTTTGGCGCAGGTCGATGGGTTCGGCGCGCGGGCGATGCGGGCGGTGGTGGCGGGCGTGGGTTTGCGTGGGCAGCGGCTGCGCGATCTGGGCCGTGCCCTGCCACGGGCCGATGCCCTGACGCAGGGGCCGGCGCAACGGCTGGACCTATGGGCCGGGCGGTTGGGTTCGGGGCTGGGGATGGCGGCGGCGCGCAAGCGGCGGGTGTTCGAGGCGCGGGCGGGGCTGGTGCGGCCAGAGCTGCTTTTGGGCCTTGTGGCGCATCGGCGGCGCGATCTGGGCGAGCGCGGGCTGCGGCTGGACGCGATGGCCGAGCGGCGGCGGGAGCGGTTGGAGGCACGGCTTGCGGCGCTGGCGGGGCGGCTTGCGCCGTCCTTGGCGCGGATCGTTGGAGATGCGGAGCGCAAGGTGCGCGACGGGCGGGACAAGCTGGCGGCCTTGGCGGAGCGGTTGGACGCGGCACCTGAGGCACGCCTCGCGGAGGCGCGGCAGCGGATGGAGGCGCTGGATCGCATGCGGGCGACGCTGGGCTATGCCGAAACCCTGAAGCGCGGCTTTGCCGTGGTGCGGGGGGATGGTGCGGTGGTCACGTCAAAGGCGGCCGCGGAACGGGCGGCGGCAATCGAGATCGAATTCGCGGATGGGCGGGTCGCTGTGGGCGGGCGGCCCAGGCCGAAGAAGCCGGGCGAGGGGCCGGAACAGGGAAGCCTGTTCTAACCTTTGAGATTGAGGCGCTGTCGCCTGCGGCTGTCAAAAATCTTGGGAGATTTTTGCAAATTTCTGCCGCGAGATTTGTGGGTTACACGCCGACGTCGGGGCCGGGGCAATTGAGCGGCGTGGTGCTTTGCGCCACTTCGGACAGCGACGTGCCGCCGTCTGCGCCCATGAAGATGGCGCGGAGACCCGTGGCTTCGCGGAAGAAGCGCCAGCATTGCGGCGCGGGGTCATTGTCATAGACGAAACAGATATTGCCCTGTTCTTCGAACCAATGGCCGTATTGGCAATCATCTTCGGTAAAGGCCCAGACGACCTTGCGACCGGGCAGGTATTGCTCGGACCCCCAGACCACGCCGTCTTGGGCGTAAGACAGGGTCTTGCCTTCGGCATAGGCTTCGAATTCGGCGGCAGAGAGGGGGGTGTTGGCCACTGGCTGCGCGCTTTCCGCAAGCGCTGGGCGGGCAAGCTGCTGGATTGGCAGCGTTTGGACGGCCAAGAGCAGGGTTGCGAGGGCTAGGCGGGCGGCAGGGTGCATGGTGGTTCCTCAATCCCCGGCGACCATGCCAGAGCGCGCGGGTTTTGGCCAGTCACGCCGATGGGGGCGGTGGGGGTTCCTGCGCAAGGCGGGCGAGATGGGGTTTCATCAGGCGTCGCCAAAGGGGTGGAAAAAGCGCGATGGCGGCAGCGAGCGGCAGGGGCCAAGGCAGGTGGGGCGCATCGTCGGGAAGGCGCAGGGTTGGGTAAGGGCGCGAGGGGTGGCTGTGGTGATCGGAATGGCGCGGCGCGTTCAGAAGGAGCGCGGAGGAAAACCAATGCGCAGTGTTCCACGAGTGACGGGTATTCACCGGCTCGTACCGGCCATCGGGCAGGGGGGCGCGGGTAAGGCCGTAATGTTGGACATAGTCGGACAGGTGGATTTGCAGTTGGGCATGCAGGGCGATCAGGACCCAGATCGCCACGCCGCTGGGGCCGCCGAGGGTGGCGGCCATGGCAAGGGCTGTGAGGGAGAGGAGGGCATAGGTCAGGTAGGGATGCAGGCCGGGCCGCGTGCTGCGCTGGCGCAGGGCGGTTTCGGCCCTGAGCCCTGCGATAAAGCCGCCTATGGAGGCGCGCGGCAGATAGCGCCAGAAGCCGCGCCCTTTTGGCGCGCTGGCCGGATCGTCGGGGGTGGCGACGAAGCGGTGATGCACAAGGCGATGACTGGAGGCGTGATGGCCGATGAGAAGGGCGGCATAGACCGCAACGCCGAGCCGGACCTGCGCGCGCCGGGCGCGGTGGATCAGCTCATGCGCCGCAGGATGGGCAATCTGGCCGAGCCAGAGGCCGGTGGTGAAGACGAGGGCGGCCTTTTCCGGGCCTGAGAGGGCCGGGTTTGTGGCGCCATGGACGGCCAAGGCTGGAAGGGCCAGCGCAAGGAGACCGAGCAGCGCAAGGAGGGCGTCAGCGGCGGGGAATTCATGGCCGTCGGGCCCGTCGCTTTCGACGAGGGGGAGGAGTTGGTCCAGCAGGATCGACAGCAGGCCCATGTAGAGGAGCGCGGCCCAGAGCCAGCCGCCGCCCGTCAGGCCGCCAAGGGCCAGAAGCGGCAGGGGGGCAAGGGTTGCCACCGCGAAGGCGGCCATGGGGATCGGGGACTTGGCGCTACTCATGACGGGTGAGGTTTAGCATCGGAGCGTGGGGGTGTCATGCGAGGCTTTGTCGCGGTTGGGCGGGGCATGGTGGGGTGAACCGCAGCCTATGGGCCGCGGCTGGGGCGGCGGGCGTGGTTGGGTCAGGGCGAGGGCGCCGGGTTTTGGCGTGGTGTCGGTGGTGGGGGCGGGGTGTTCGCGGGGCCTTCCGTTCATGGGCGGAAGGGATTAGGTGACGGTAGGGCCATTGGCGGAAAGGGGCAGTATGTCCTTCTTCAAGAAATTGCGCGACCGGATGTTCCGGTCTTCCGACAAGATCGGCGAGGGGTTGGAGGCGCTGGTGGCGGAGGATGCCGAGGCGGCGCGCCCGCCTGCGGCCCCCGCGGCACCAGAATTGCCTGCGGCTGAACCTGTGGCGCGGACAGAGCCGGAGGCGGCAAAGCCGGGCTTGCTGGGCCGGATTTTCGGCGGGGGTGCCGGGGCTGCGGAAGAGCCGCGGCGGTTGGTCGATGATGCGATGCTGGAAAGCCTCGAAGAGGTGCTGATTCAGGCCGATATGGGGGTGGAGACGGCGGGGCGCGTCACTGCCAATATCGCTGAGGGGCGGTTCGGCAAGCGGATTTCGACGCGCGAGTTGAAGGCGGCGCTGGCAGGCGAGGTGGCGCGGATCATGGAGCCAGTGGCGCGGCCTTTGCCCATCTATCCCAAACGGCCGCAGGTCGTGCTGGTGGTGGGGGTGAACGGGTCGGGCAAGACGACGACAATCGGGAAACTGGCCAGCCAGTTCAAGGCGGCGGGAAAGTCGGTGGTGATTGCCGCCGGAGACACGTTCCGCGCGGCAGCGGTGGAGCAGTTGCAGATCTGGGGGACACGGGCCGGGGTGCCTGTTCTGACCGCGCCGGAAGGATCGGACCCGGCGTCCTTGGCCTTTGATGCGCTGACGAAGGCGCAGGAACAGGGCGCTGACCTTCTGCTGATCGATACGGCGGGGCGGTTGCAGAACCGGGCCGATCTGATGGAGGAACTGGCCAAGATCGTGCGCGTCATCCGCAAGGTGGATGCGACCGCGCCGCATAACACGCTTTTGGTTCTGGATGCGACGACGGGGCAGAATGCGCTGTCTCAGGTCGAGATTTTCCGCAAGATCGCGGATGTGACGGGGCTGGTGATGACCAAACTGGACGGCACGGCCAAGGGTGGCGTGCTGGTGGCCTTGGCGGATCGGTTCGGGCTGCCCATCCATGCCATCGGGGTGGGCGAGCAGATCGACGATCTTGCCCCGTTTGACCCGGAAGATTTCGCAAAGGCCTTGGTCGGGCAGGAGTGAGCGGCTGGCTGATCTCGCTTGAGGGGACGGCGGCGGGGCGCGATCTGGCGCTGGCGCTGGCCCTGCTTGCCGCCGTGCTGCATGCAGTGTTCGGTGCCTTGCAGAAGGGGCGGCATGATCCGTGGATGTCGCGGGCGGTGATTGACCTGTGCTATGGCGTGATCGCGGTGCCTTTCGCGCTGTTCGTGGTGCCCTGGCCGGAACCGCATATGTGGGCGATCTTTGCAGGGGCCTTTGTCATCCATGCCGGATACAAGCTGTTGCAGGCGATGGCCTATGACCGGGGGGCCTATACGGTGGTCTATCCGGTGGTGCGGGGCACGGGGCCGTTCTTTGCGGTGATCGGGGCGGGGATCGTTTTTGGCGAGACCTATGCGGCGGGGCAATGGGCGGGCGTGGGTATCCTGATGACGGGTATCTTCGGGCTGGCGGCGTGGAACCTTCGGCATGTGGAGATCGACCGCGAGACGTTGCTGCCCGCGCTGGGGCTGGCTGTGGTGACGGGGGCCTTCGTTGCGCTTTACACCACGTATGACGCCTATGGCATCCGGGCGACGGCGGACCCGTTTACCTTCCTTGCGTGGTTCTTCATGATTGATGGGGTGCTGTTTCCGGCGATCATGGCGCGGCGGTTGCTGCGCCTGACGCGGGCCGAGGCGGTGCCCTTGTTCCGGCGGGGTGTGATGGGGGCTTTTGTGGCCTATCTTTCCTTCGGGTCGATCATGCTGGCCACGCGCTTGGACAAGGTGGGGGAGGCGGCGGTGCTGCGGGAGACATCTACGGTTTTCGCCGCCGTGATCGGCTGGTGGATGCTGGGCGAGAAGGTGGGCGCGGTGCGTGCCTCCTTGATGGGGTTGATCGCGGCCGGGGCCGTGGTGATGGAATGGGCGGGGTAGGGCGATGGCCGAGAAGAAACTGAATCCGGGGGTGAAACTGGCCTTGGAACTGGGGCCGATTGCCCTGTTCTTTGCCGGATATGTGAAGCTGAAGGATCAGGTCTTTACGATTGGCGGCACGGAATATGACGGGTTCATCGTGGTGACGGCCCTGTTCATTCCGCTGATGGTGGTGACGACGGGGATTCTCTGGGCGCTGACGGGCAAGCTGTCGAAGATGCAGATTGCGACCGTGGTGCTGGTGGTGCTGTTCGGGGGGCTGTCGGTCTGGCTGAACGACGAGCGGTTCTTCAAGATGAAGCCCACGATGATCTATCTGCTGTTCGGGGGCGTCTTGGGGTTCGGGCTTTTGCGCGGGCAGAGCTATTTGCGGGTGGTGATGGAAGAGGCGTTGCCGATGCAGGCGGAAGGATGGATGATCCTGACGCGGCGGTTGACGGCCTTTTTCCTTGGGTTGGCGGTGGCGAATGAGGTCGTCTGGCGGACGATGTCGACCGAGGCTTGGGTGAATTTCAAGACATTTGGGCTGACGGCGGCCTTGTTCCTGTTCTTCATGACGCAGGGGGGCGTGTTGAGCCGTTATGCGATTGAGGAAGAGAAGAAGGATTAAGAGCGCTGGGTGAACCTGCGCCGGGGCAGCGCGGAACCACCCAGCCTACGGGGAATGGAAAAGGGCGGCCCCTTGCGGGACCGCCCTTTTCGTATTCGGTGCTTTGGCGATCAGGCCAGAGCGAGGTTCGTCGCGGATTCGCGGCCCTGACGATCGGTTTCCAGATCGAAGGTGACGGCTTGGCCGTCATTCAGGCCGCGCAGGCCAGCGCGTTCCAGCGCGGTGATGTGGACGAACACGTCCTTCTTGCCGCCTTCCGGGGCGATGAAGCCGAAGCCTTTGGTGGCGTTGAACCATTTCACGGTGCCGTTGGCCATCGTGAGATCTCCTGTCTTATGATGCCACCCGCGGAGGTGCGGTGGCCTGGCTCAGGGTCGTGTCAAGGTCGCGTCTGACAGCCCGAGGGAAGACAGAAGGTCGAAAGATCGAATAAAGCCCCACAGCCCTGCGCCCTTTTCGGGACAATAGCAAGGGAATTCGCCCGATGGTTGAAGAAAAGGGCAGCGCATGCTGCGCCGCCCTTTGACTTTTGTTCTTTCGTTCAAGGCTTAGCGTTTGAACAGGATTTCTTGCGCCTTCCGGTCGGTGGTGTTGTCGGAGCGGCGGTCCATGCCGACGGCGGCCCCCTTCTCGAACGCTGGACGGGCGGCGAGTTCGTCGAGCCAGCGTTTGAAATGCGGTTTGTCGTCCAGCGTCTGTTCCTGCCCCTGCCAGCCCATGGCCCAAGGCCAGATGGCGAAATCCGCAATGGAAAGGAAATCGCCTGCGGCGTAGCGGGTTTTCGCAAGCTGTTTGTCGAGGACGCCGTAGAGGCGGCCCACTTCGCGGCGATAGCGATCCTTGGCATAGGGCAGGTCTTGCGGCGGGTCCATGGAGGGGGCGTATTTCAGGAAGTGATGCGCCTGACCGGCCATCGGGCCGACGCCGCCCATCTGCCACATGAGCCATTGTTCGACGGCGGCCTGTTCACGGGCATTCGAACCGCCGAACAGCCCCGTCTTGCGGACGAGGTATTGCAGGATCGCACCGGATTCGAAGATCGAGATCGGTTGACCATCCGGCCCTTCGGGATCGGTGATGGCGGGCATGCGGTTGTTGGGGGCAATGGCCAGAAATTCGGGTTTGAACTGGTCGCCCGCGCCGATGTTGACGTAATGCACATCATAGGGCAGGCCCATCTCTTCCAGCGCGATGGAGATCTTTTTGCCGTTGGGCGTGGCCCAGTAGTGGAGTTGGATGGGGGCGGTCATGCTTGCTCCTTTTCCTGATGCCTCTGATGTTGCCTTTGGGGCGGCTGGGGGCAAGGTGCATAATGCGCCACTGGTCTGTGCATGGACGCGCGAAGGGGGCTTGGGCGAAGGGGCGGGCCGTTGACGTTTCGGGTCAAGCGGCGTATCGGGCGGGTGTGGCGCTTTGTTACCGGATTGCGGGCCACGTTAAACAAGCCGCTAAAGAGGTGAGGGGATGACGCCCCGGCACCTCTGGGTTTGCCGGGGCTTTTTCTTGGCCGGGGGCCGCAGACGATGACCGATTGGAAGACGCGCACGAAGCTGGTGCATGAGGGAACCCGCCGCAGCCAATATGGCGAGATGGCGGAGGCGATCTTCCTGACCCAAGGTTTCGCCTATGAAAGCGCCGAAAGCGCAGAGGCGCGGTTCGTGAAGGCGGGGGAGGATGAGTTCATCTATGCCCGCTATGGCAACCCCACGACGCGGATGTTCGAGGAACGCATCGCGGCGCTAGAGGGGACGGAGGATGCCTTTGCCACCGCATCGGGTATGGCTGCGGTGAACGGGGCGCTGACCGCGATGCTGCGGGCGGGGGATCATGTCGTGTCGTCCCGCGCTTTGTTCGGGTCTTGTCTTTACATTCTGGAAGAGGTGCTGACGCGCTATGGCGTGAAGGTCACTTTCGTGGACGGGGCCGATCTGGACCAGTGGCGCGCGGCGGTGGTGCCGGGGGTGAAGGCCGTCTTTTTCGAATCGATGTCGAACCCGACGCTGGAATTGGTGGATATCCGGGCGGTGTCCGAGATTGCCCATGCCGTTGGCGCGGTGGTGATCGTGGACAATGTGTTCGCCACGCCGATCTTTTCCCGCGCGGTGGAGCAGGGGGCGGATGTGGTGGTCTATTCCACGACCAAGCATATCGATGGGCAGGGGCGTGCGCTGGGTGGTGTGGTCTGCGGGTCGCGGGAGTGGATCAGAAAGGTTCTTGAACCCTACATGAAGCACACGGGCGGATCGATGAGCCCCTTCACCGCTTGGATGCATCTGAACGGGATGGCGACCTTGGACCTGCGCTGCCGGGCGATGGCAGACAGCGCGTTGAAGGTGGCGAAGGCTTTGGAAGGGGATGACCGGGTCGGGCGGGTGATTTATCCGGGGCTGGCCAGCCATCCGCAGCATGATCTGGCCATGGCGCAGATGGGGTCGGGGGGGACGCTGGTCACCTTTGAGGTGAAGGGCGGCAAGGAGGCGGCGTTCCGCTTCATGAACGCGCTGGAGATTGCCAAGATTTCCAACAATCTGGGGGACGCCAAGACGATTGCCACCCATCCCGTGACGACGACGCATCAGCGTCTGCCGCAAGATCAGAAGGACGCCCTTGGCATCACGCCGGGGCTGATCCGGCTGTCGGTGGGATTGGAGGATGCGGACGACCTGGTCGCCGATCTGCGGCAAGCGCTGGCGCAGGCCTGAGGCGTTAGCGCCTCGGGGCGCGCGGTCAATGTCGGATTCGGGTGCAATCTGTGCGTCCGTTGTCATTTCATTGTGAAGCGGGAATGCCTATATTCGGCCTCTCCCCTGCCGCTTGGCCTGCGGTTGGGGTGATCCGAAGGACTTAAGGCTGCGTATACCTGTTGACATTGACGGCTGGCGAAAGCCCGCCCGAACCGAAAGGCAAGACCATGAACATCCATACCCCCGAACTTGACCGCCAACCTTCGCGCGAAGAGGCGGAGGCCGCGCTGGCCGTTCTGAAGCGCTGGGCGGGGAAGGCATCGGATGCCGAGATTGCCACGCTGGACAGCGCGGTGGCCTATCTGGTGCCGGGTGAGGGCTATCCGGCGTTCAGCCGGGTCTATCCGTCGGATTTCGTGGTGGATGAGGCCTATAAGGACAGCCTGCCGGATTTGCAGAACGGTCCGGCCAGCTTGATCCGGGGCGAGAAGGCGCTGATCCAGCATGTGGGAATCTCGAATTTCCGCCTGCCGATCCGCTATCGCACGCGCGACAACGGGGACGTGACGCTGGAAACCAGCGTGACCGGAACGGTCAGCCTTGAGGCGGAAAAGAAGGGCATCAACATGAGCCGCATCATGCGGTCCTTCTATGCCCATGCCGAACGCGATTTCAGCTTTGGCGTGATCGAACATGCGCTGGAGGATTACAAGCGTGACCTCGAAAGCTTTGATGCGCGCATCCAGATGCGGTTTTCCTTCCCGGTGAAGGTGGGATCGCTGCGGTCGGGCCTGTCGGGCTGGCAGTATTACGATATCGCGCTGGAACTGGTGGATGTAGCCGGGGTGCGCAAGAAGATCATGCATCTGGATTTTGTCTATTCCAGCACCTGCCCCTGTTCGCTGGAGCTTTCGGAACATGCCCGCCGCACGCGGGGGCAGCTGGCCACGCCGCATTCGCAGCGGTCGGTGGCGCGGATTTCGGTTGAGGTGAAACCGGGCAAGCGTCTGTGGTTCGAAGACCTAATTGATCTGGCGCGCGAAGCGGTGCCGACCGAGACGCAGGTGATGGTGAAGCGCGAGGATGAGCAGGCCTTTGCCGAGTTGAATGCGGCCAATCCGATCTTCGTGGAAGATGCGGCGCGGTCCTTCTGCCAAGCGCTGAAGGGGGACGGGCGGATCGGGGATTTCCGCATCGTGGCCAGCCATCAGGAAAGCCTGCACAGCCACGACGCGGTGAGCGTTCTGACCGAAGGGCCGACTTTTGCGGCAGACAGCCTTGATCCAAGGCTGTTCCAGACGCTGTATCACGTGGGTTGATCGGATCGGCGTTGACCGGGAAGGGCGCGGGGCGGTAGCACTGCGCCCATCATGGTTGATTTTCGGCCAATTGCCTATGTCTTCGGGCGCATCCTGATCGTGATGGCGATCCTGATGCTTGGGCCTGCAGCCATTGATTGGAGCGTCGGGGATGAGAATGCCTCGGCGCTTTTGTTTTCGGCACTGATCACCGGGGGGATCGGTGGGTTGATCGCGCTGGCCACGGTGAACGGGCTGGGCGGGTCTTTCGATATTAGGCAGGCCTATCTTCTGACGGCGGTGATCTGGTTCGGCCTGCCTGTCTTTGCGGGGCTGCCTTTCATGCTGGGCGTGCCGAACCTGCATTTTACCGAGGCCTATTTCGAGGCGGTGTCGGGGATCACCACCACGGGGGCCACCGTCATATATGGGCTGGACGGGATGCCGCCGGGGATGAACCTGTGGCGGGGATTGCTGAATGCGGCGGGGGGCTTGGGGATCGCCTTCGTGGCGATGATCTTTCTGCCCGTGATGCGGGTGGGGGGGATGCAGTTCTTTCGCACGGAAGGGTTCGACACCTTTGGCAAGGCGCTGCCGCGGGCCACGGATATCGCCAAGCAATTGCTGGGCCTGTATCTGGGGCTGATCCTTGCGGCGGGGGTGACCTATGCGGCGATTGGGATGACGCCGCTGGATGCGACAGTGCATGCGATGGCTTCCATCGCAACGGGCGGGTTTTCGCCGCGGGATGCGTCGTTCAACCCTTATGTCGGGGCAGGGGAATATCTGGGGGCCTTGTTCATGTTCCTCGGGTCGCTGCCCTATGTGCGCTATGTGCAGTTGATCAACGGGGATATGCGGCCCCTGTGGCGCGACAGCCAGATCCGGGCCTATGTGAAAGTGCTGGGCTTTGCCGTGGGCAGCGTGACGCTGTGGCGGTGGCTGACATCGGATATGGAATTCGAGGATGTGTTCCGCGAAAGCCTGTTCAACCTGACCTCGATCATGTCGTCGACCGGGTTTTTCACGGGGAGTTTTCCGCTCTGGGGCGGCTATATGCTGGTCGTGGCTTTTGTCATTGGGATGATCGGGGCCTGTTCGGGGTCAAGCGCGTCGGGGCTGTCGGTGTTCCGTGGGCAGTTGATGTGGGCAGCGCTGGTGCAGCAGTTGCGCCAGATCGTTTCGCCGGGACGCATGGCCCCGGTGAAATATGAAGGCCGGACGGTGGGGCCGGATGTTCTGGATGCGCTGATCCTTTATGTGGCGGGGTTCATTCTGACCTTGGGCGTGCTGACTGTGGCGATGACCCTGACGGGGGTGGATACGACATCGTCGCTGTTTGCGGTTTGGACGTCGCTGGGAAATATCGGCTATGGGTTCGGCCCGATCGTGGAGCGGACGGGTACCTTTGTCGATCTGCCCGATGCGGCGAAGTGGATCATGACCTTGGCGATGCTGCTGGGGCGGTTGGGGTTGCTGACCATTTTTGTGCTGGTTCTGCCGCGGTTCTGGCAGCGTTAGATTTACGTAAATTACGTAATTATGGGTGTGTGGTTCGGGTCAGGTTGACAGCGCCGGGGGCAGGCTTCACTTTCCCGGCATGATCGACCTAAGACCCGTCGCCCATGTCATCGGTCTTGTGATCGTCGCGCTGGGCGGGATGATGGGGTTTCCCCTGCTTCTCGACTGGACGGCGGGGGATGAGAATTGGCGATCCTTCCTGCAAGCCGGGATCATCTGCGTGCTGGCCGGGGGGGCGGTGTCGGTGGCGACGGCGAATGCGCTGAACGCGCCGCTGACGGTGCCGCAGGTTTTTCTGATGACGGTTCTGACTTGGGTCGCGGCCTGTATCTTTGGCGCGCTGCCTTTTGTTCTGGGCGCGCCGGGGGTGGGCTGGCTGGATGCGATCTTTGAGGCGACATCGGGGCTGACGACAACGGGGGCCACGGTTTTCGTGGGCATAGACGACCTGCCGATGGGCGTGAACCTGTGGCGGGTGATGCTGCATTGGTTGGGGGGCCTTGGGATCGTCATCGTGGCGATGCTTTTCCTGCCCGTGATGAAGGTGGGCGGGATGCAGTTCTTCCGCTCCGAAGGATTCGACACGCTGGGAAAGGTGCTGCCGCGCGCCTTGGATATCTCGGCCGCTTTGGTGCAGATCTATGTGGCGATCACCGTGGCCTGTGCGCTTACCTATGCGGTATTGGGGATGAGCGGGTTTGATGCGGTGGCGCATGCCTTGTCGACGGTGTCGACGGGGGGATTTTCAACCTCGGACCAATCCTTCGCGAAATATGCCGGGCCGCTGGAATATGCGGCGATTGTTTTCATGCTGCTGGGAAGCCTGCCCTTCATCCGGTTCATTCAGGCTTGGCAGGGGGAATGGCAGCCGCTGTGGAAGGATCGGCAGGTGCGGGCCTATCTGAGGTGGAATGCCTATGCCATCGGGGTGATCGTCGTCTATGAGGTGCTGTCGCATGACATCCCGCTTGAGGTGGTGCTGCGCGAGACAGCCTTCAATGTGGTGTCGATCTTTTCGGGGACGGGGTTCACCAGTGCGGACCTGTCCGGATGGGGGGCCTTTCCCTTTGCCATCCTGTTCGTGACGGGGCTGATCGGGGGCTGCACATCTTCGACGGGCTGTTCGGTGAAGGTGTTCCGCTGGCTGATCCTGTTGGAGGCCGCGCGGTTGCAGGTGCGGCGACTGTTCGAGCCGAACCTTGTGGCGCGGCTGCGCTATGACGGGCGGGCGGTCGAGGAGGATGTGCTGAACGCGGTGATGGCTTTCTTCACGCTGTTCATGCTGAGCTTTGGGGTCTTGGCGGTGGCGTTGTCCTTGGCGGGGCTGGAGGTGAAGACGGCGGTGACGGCGGCATGGACGGCGATTGCCAATGTGGGCCCCGCCTTTGGACCCGAGGTGCATCCGACCGGCGCGCTGCTGGATTTTCCGGCGGCGGCGAAGGCCATCATGATTTTCGGCATGCTGACCGGTCGGCTGGAACTGGTGGCCGTTTATGTTTTGATCCTGCCGCGTTTCTGGCGGGGCTGATCACTCCCAGCAGGAGATGAGGACGGTCATCCGCGCCGTGTGGCGGGCGAGGTCTTCGGGGGGGAGTGCGCCTTGGCGGGCGGCTTGGGTCAGCGTGATGCCCTGTGCGGTCAAGGCCTGTGCGATGGCTGGGCCGGTGGCCGCGAATGAGACGCCATCAGGCAGAATGCGGGCCGGATCGTCGGTGGCGGGCAAAAGAAGGCCCAAGACGGCCCCGGTATTGTCCACCACAGGGCCGCCTGCATCGCCGGGAAGGGCCGTGAGCGCCAGACGCTTTAGCCCCTGCTGTCCTTCAAGCCCCTCGGCCGCAGCAAGCGTGCCGAAGGTGAGAACAGGGGCGGGGAGCGCCTCGCCATAGCTGTAACCCGCGACGGCAATTTCGGCCCCGATCCGGTCGGGGGCCAGCTGGAATTCAGCGGTGGCGGGGGGGGCGACGGGGCTAACGGGGGCTAGGAGCGCGATGCCGCTGGCGGGATCGGTGAAGGTGATGCGTGCTTCGGTCGTGGTGTCGAGGGTGATGCGGCCGCATTGCGCCACGGCATCGGCATGGGTGAGGACATGGCCTTCGGCATCGATGAAGAAGCCCGACGCAGAGAGGCGGGGTTTGCGCAGTTCCAACCCGGACAGAAGGCCCGCCTTTGTGGCCCCGTCCATCGGCACGATGCCGGGGTCGAGGGCGCGGTCACCGATGGGGCGGAAGCTGGCCTCGACGGCGGAAAGGATGCGGTCCACGGGCAGGTCGGCGGTGGGGTTCCATGTGACGATCCAGCCCTTGATCAGCCCGCGCGAGAGTTCCGCATAGGCCTGTGAGGTGACGCTGCCGCTTTCGCCGCGCAGGGTGAAGCTGCGTTCGCCCCGGTCGCGTGGGCCAGTGGTGGGCATGATCGCAAGGCTTTGGAGGGTGTCGTAAAGCGCATAGAGCGCCGTCTGATCGCCGGGCAGAGAGATCAACGTGATGCGCAGGTCATCGGACCCGTCCCGCGCGATGAAATGCACGAAGGGCGGCTCGTAATGGTCAAATTCCACCAGCGCGGTGGGAAGGGTGACTTCGACGCCTGCCTCGGGTTCGGTAATCGTTTGCAGGCCGAGAGCGGCCTTTTGGGCTTCGTAATTGGCGACCAGCGTCCCGCGTTGGAGTGAGGTGAGGATGCCGGTGGGGTCAAACCCGTTCGCCTCTTGCCATGCGGTCATGGAGGCGCGGGTGCCGCGCCCGAAGGCACCGTCGATGGCGCTGTTGTAAAAACCGAACCAGTTGAGCGCGGTCTGGATCTGTTCGCGTTCGTCCTGTGTCAGGAGGGATTCCGAGGCGCGGGCCTGATCGGGGGTTTCGTCGGGCTGGGCAGGTTCTTGGGTGGGTTCTGGAGCTGCGGTCGCCGCTTCGGAGGGGGCCGCGGTGGCGGTTTCTGGCGCGGGGCTTCCTTCGGGTGGCCAGAAGCGGGCGCGGTAACTGCTGCCATCGGAGACGAAGCTGTCACGGGGGATCAGGTTTTCGCGTTTCAGGCTGTCAAGCCGGGCCACGGCATCGGCGCGGTCGAAGGGACCGAGTGCCACGACATGCCAGCCCGAGGTCAGGACGAACCCGTTCACCGCATCGAACATGGCGGCCCATGCATCGGCACGGTCGCGCCCTTCGGTGAGTGAAGGCTTGGCTTCGATCTGGATGAAGACCTGTCCGGTTTGCTGGGCATTTGCCGGACCCGGAGATGACAGGAACAGACCAAGGGTCAGGACAACAATAACCAGTCGAAGCATGCCAATATTCCATATGCGAAGCGGGCCAGAGACTAGCAGAGCGTCGCCCGGATGCACGCGCTTTCCGGCACAGGCTTGCAAGGATTGACCCCTGTCAGCCTCTTGCCTATGGAGGGGGCGGTTTTCAAGAGGGCCCGGTCATGGCTGACAGCGCGACGCTTCCCCGCAGTTTTCAGGAAATTATCCTGCGTTTGCAGGGCTATTGGGCCAGCAAAGGCTGCGCGGTGTTGCAGCCCTATGACATGGAGGTGGGGGCGGGCACTTTCCACCCGGCCACGACGCTGCGCGCGCTTGGGTCCAAGGCATGGGCTGCGGCCTATGTGCAACCGTCGCGCCGTCCGACCGATGGGCGCTATGGCGAGAACCCGAACCGCCTGCAGCATTACTATCAGTATCAGGTGATCATCAAACCTTCGCCGCCCGATTTGCAGGAGCTGTATCTGGGGTCACTGCGGGCGATCGGGCTGGACCCTGCGCTGCATGACATCCGCTTTGTCGAAGATGACTGGGAAAGCCCCACGCTGGGGGCTTGGGGCCTTGGCTGGGAGGTATGGTGCGACGGGATGGAGGTGAGCCAGTTCACCTATTTCCAGCAGGTGGGCGGGCATGATTGCCGCCCGGTTTCGGGCGAACTGACCTATGGGTTGGAGCGGTTGGCGATGTATGTGCTGGGGATCGACCATGTGATGGAGATGCCCTTCAACGATCCCGATGCGCCGATCCCGTTGAAATATGGCGATATCTTCCGCCAGACCGAAGAAGAATACAGTCGCCACAATTTCGACGGCGCGACGACGGAGATGCTGTTTCAGCATTTCAAGGATGCCGAGGCAGAATGCGAGCGCCTGCTGGCCTTTGATGCGGTGGACCCGAAGAATGGCAAACGCATCGTGATGGCGCATCCCGCCTATGACCAGTGCATCAAGGCAAGCCATCTGTTCAACTTGCTGGACGCGCGGGGGGTGATTTCGGTCACTGAGCGGCAGGCCTATATCGGGCGGGTGCGGGCCTTGGCCAAGAAATGCGCCGATGCTTTCGTGACAACGGAAGCGGGTGGCGCCTCTGGGGGGGCGGCGGCGTGAATGGCAAGATCGTCGGGGGCTTCATCGTGTTGATCGGGGCGGTCGCGGGGATCGCGATGTATTGGTTGCAGGTCTATGCCTTCTATGAAGAGGCGACCTTTGAACCGGGAGCGGAAATTCGTCTGACGCTGATCGAAGGCGGCATGGCCGAGCCGATCATCGCCGAGGGCGTCACGGGCATCGACAGCGACAGCAGCCCGATCCGGTTTCGCGCCTGTTTCCACACGCCGATGACGCAGGCCATGTTGACCGAGACTTACAAGATGTATCCCGATGCGGTGCCGAATGTCGCGCCGGGTTGGTTTGACTGTTTCGATGCGCAGGCCATCGGGGCCGCGCTGGAGAAGGGCGAGGCCATCGCCTTTCTGTCGGAAGCCAATATCCATCCCGGGGTGGACCGCGTGGTCGCGGTCTTTCCGGATGGCCGGGCCTTTGCCTGGCACCAGTTGAACGCCTCGGAGAGCGAGTGAGAAAATGCCTGATCTGCTGATCGAATTGTTTTCCGAGGAAATCCCGGCGCGCATGCAGGGCAAGGCTGCGGCTGACCTGAAGAAGCTGGTCACCGATGGGCTGGTGGAGGCGGGGCTGACCTATGCCAGCGCGGGGGCCTTTTCGACGCCGCGGCGGTTGGTGCTGTCGGTGGAGGACCTGACCGCGGAAAGCCGCCCCGTGCGGGAAGAGCGCAAGGGGCCGCGCGTGGATGCGCCAGTGGCGGCGCTGGAGGGGTTCTTGCGGTCCACGGGCCTGACGAAGGACCAGCTGGAGGTGCGCGACGACAAGAAGGCGCAGGTCTATTTCGCGGTGATCGAAAAGCCGGGGCGCAAGGCGGATGATATCGTGGCCGAGGTGCTGGAAAGCGCGATCCGCAATTTCCCTTGGCCAAAATCAATGCGCTGGGGGTCCGGCTCTTTGCGCTGGGTGCGGCCTTTGCAATCGATCCTTTGCCTGATGATGGATGAGGCGGGCGCGCGGGTCGTGCCTTTGGACGTGGACGGGATCGTGGCGGGCAACACGACCGAAGGGCACCGTTTCATGGGGGCGGGGCGGTTTGCGGTATCCTCTTTTGACGATTACCGGGTGAAGCTGTCGCGCGCCAAGGTGATGCTGGACGCGGGTGAGCGTGAGGCGCAAATCTGGCAGGAGGCCACCAACATGGCCTTTGCCGCTGGTCTGGAGGTGGTTGAGGACCGGGGGCTGCTGGCGGAAGTGGCGGGGCTGGTGGAATGGCCGGTCGTTTTGATGGGCCAGATCGGGGAAGATTTCCTTGGCCTTCCGGCCGAGGTTCTGCAGACCTCGATGAAAGAACATCAGAAGTTCTTTTCGGTGCGCAACCCCAAGACGGGGCGGATTGAGCGGTTCATCACGGTCGCCAATATCGAGGCGGCGGATGGCGGGGCGGCGATCCTGAAGGGGAACCAGAAGGTTTTGGCGGCGCGGCTGTCGGATGCGCGGTTCTTCTGGGAAAACGACCTGCGGGTGGCGAAGGCGGGGATGGGCGACTGGGCCGAGGGGCTGCGGTCTGTGACCTTCCACAACAAGCTGGGGAGCCAGGCGGAGCGGATTGACCGGATTGCCGCGCTGGCGCGCGAGATCGCGCCCTTGGTGGGCGCGGATGCAGGGCTGGCCGAACAGGCCGCGCGGGTGGCGAAGTTGGACCTGCGGTCGGGGATGGTGGGCGAATTTGCCGAATTGCAGGGTGTGATGGGGCGCTATTACGCGCTTGAGGCGGGAATGCCTGCGGCAGTCGCGGATGCAGCCCGCGACCACTATTCGCCGCTGGGCCCTTCGGATGCGGTGCCCATGGAGCCGGTGTCGGTCGCCGTGGCGCTGGCCGACAAGATCGACACGCTGACCGGATTCTGGGCGATTGATGAGAAGCCGACAGGGTCGAAAGACCCGTTTGCGCTGCGTCGGGCGGCGTTGGGGGTGATCCGGTTGGTGCTGGTGAATGGGGTGCGGGTGTCGCTGGATCGGCTGGTGGATGTGCAGGTCTTGCGCCATCAGATCGGACATGCGCCGCAGGCGCCGGAACGTTTGGCTGCAATCCTTGATGCAACCGTCACGGACGGGATGTTTGGCACCGCAACCCGTGCGCTGGTGGCGGATTCCGAGGCGTTGGGCGCGGACTGGTTGGCGCGGGTGCGCGATCACGACCCGTCGATCAGTGACGATCTGCGGGATTTCGTGCATGACCGTCTGAAAGTGTTCCTGCGAGATCAGGGCATCCGGCATGACGTGATCGATGCTTGCCTTGGAATGGAAGGGAACTGTGACCTGACGCTGCTGGTGAAGCGGGCGCAGGCGTTGCAATCCTTCCTATCCTCGGAGGATGGCACGAACCTGCTGCAAGGGTTCAAGCGGGCGAACAACATCCTGTCTCAGGCCGAGGCCAAGGATGGGGTGGAATATTCCTTCGGCGCGGACCCGAAATTTGCCGAAAGCGACGAGGAGCGGGGGCTGTTCAACGCGCTGGATGTGGCAGAACAGGCCATTGGTCCAGCGATGAAGGGCGAGGATTTTGCGGCGGCGATGGGCGCGATGGCGCAGTTGCGCGCGCCGATTGACGCGTTTTTCACCGCGGTCCAGATCAATACCGACAATCAGGTGGTACGGCGGAACCGGTTGAACCTCTTGCACCGTATCCGGGCGATCTGCGCGGGTGTGGCGGACCTGACGAAGGTGGAAGGCTAAGACCCGGGGGGTGGGCCGAATGGCCCATCCTACAGGGGCAAGGGTCGGGATGTGGGATGGGCAATCTTGCCCATTTTGCCTTGCACAAATTCTGGGCACTGTCAGGCTTGATTGACAGCCGCGATGGCGTATCCTGCATGTGCAAAGGAAAGGTCGCCGCAGTGCAGAAGATGGACGTGCTTCCCGATTTCGCCGAGATCACGCCTTCGGCGCGCATCCAGACCACGGCGCATGGCTGGCGGGCCAAGTGCCTGCAACGGCTTGTCCGGCTGGACCTGCCGGTGCCCGAAACGGTGGCTCTGCCAGCCGCCACGATCCGCGCCATTGCGGCGGGGCATCCTGTGGATGTCGAGGCGATCTTGGCGCATTTTGGCAGTGATACACTGATCTCTGTCCGGCCCAGCCCGGTGAACCCGGATTGGGGCGGGCCTGCCACCATCCTGAACGTGGGCATGAATGCCGCGCGCCATGCGATGCTGGTGGAGCGGCATGGGCAGGCGGCGGCGGATGCGCTTTATCTGCGGTTCGTGCAGGCCTATGCGACCCATGTGGCGCGGCTGGACCCGGATATGTTCGACAATCGTGCCGCATCCTCCGAGGCGTTGCGCGATGCGCTGCGGGTCTATGAGTTGGAGATGGAGGAGGAATTCCCGCAAAACCCCGCGCGGCAGTTGGCCGAGGTGCTGCGGTCCATGGCGCGGGCTTGGGAGGGGACAACGGCGCGGTTGTTGCGGCAGGCCAAAGGTGCGCCTGAGGATGCAGGGCTGGGTCTTGTTGTGCAAGAGATGGCGCAGGGGATCGGCAAGGGTGTGTCGGGGTCCGGTGTGATCCAGTTTGTTGATCCGGTGACGGGGCTGCCGCAGGTGACGGGGCGCTATCTTGGCCAGTCGCAGGGCCGTGACGCCCTGAAGCGGACCGAGGCGATCTACCTTACGCGCGATCCGCGCGGGCCATCGCTGGAGGAGCTTGCGCCGGGGCTGTTTGCCGATCTCTTGCGCTTTGGTGCGGCTTGCCGGGTGAAGCTGCGCGAAGAGATGCAGATCGAATTCACCATCGAGGATGGGCATCTGTCGGTGCTGGATGCCATCAAGGTGGCGCGGTCGGCACGGGCGGGGCTGAAGATCGCGGTGGCGCTGGCCGAGGATGGGGTGATTTCCGAGGCCGATGCCGTCTTGCGGGTGGAGCCGCGGGCGCTGTCTGAACTGCTTCACCCGCAGGTGGACCCGCGGGGGCCGCGGGATGTGTTCGTGAAGGGCATCGCCGCCAGTCCGGGGGCCGCCATGGGGCGGATCGTGTTTTCCTCGCAGGCCGCGCAGGCGAGTGCGGCGCGGGGCGAGCCTTGCATCCTTGTGCGGCGCGAGACGGCGCCCGAGGACATCAGAGGGATGCATTCGGCCGTGGGCGTTCTGACAGAGCGGGGGGGGATGACATCGCATGCCGCCGTGATCGGGCGGGGGCTGGGTTTGCCCTGCATCGTGGGGGCGTCGGACCTGAAGCTGGATGCGCGTGACAAAAAGCTGGTGGCCCCGGATGGGCGGGTGTTCCGCGAGGGTGACGTCATCACCGTGGATGGCACGACGGGCGAGGCGCTGGCGGGGGCGGCCGAGATGCTGGCCCCGGCGCTGGATGACAGTTTCCGCAAGCTTTTGGGTTGGGCGGATGCCTATCGGGACATCGGTATCCGGGCCAATGCCGACACGCCACAAGACGCCGCGACCGCGCGGCAGTTCGAGGCGCAGGGAATCGGTCTGTGCCGGACCGAACATATGTTCTTTGAAGAAGATCGGCTGATCGTGATGCGCGAGATGATCTTTGCCGATACGCCCAAGGACCGGGCGGCGGCGCTGGCGCGGCTATTGCCGATGCAGCGGGATGACTTCGTGCAGTTGTTTGATATCATGCAGGGCCTGCCCGTCTGCATCCGTCTGTTCGACCCGCCCTTGCACGAGTTCCTGCCGCAATCGCGTGAGGGATTGCGCGAACTGGCCGAGGCGTTGGATCGGCCTTTGTCCGAGGTGACGCGGCGGGCAGAGGCCTTGGCCGAGTTCAACCCGATGTTGGGAATGCGGGGGGTGCGGCTGGGGGTCGTGCTGCCGGAAATCTATGACATGCAGGCGCAGGCGATCTTTGAGGCGACGGTCGAGGTGGGCCGTCGGGGCGCTGCGGTGGTGCCAGAGATCATGATTCCGCTGGTATCCGCCCGGCGCGAGGTGGAGCTTGTGAAGACCCGCGTCGATGCAGTGGCGGCCAAGGTGAGGACCAAGGCGGGGGCGGATTTCGCCTATAAGCTGGGCGTGATGGTGGAGACGCCGCGCGCTGCGCTGCGGGCGGGCGAGATCGCGCAGCATGCGGCCTTTTTGTCCTTTGGCACCAATGACCTGACGCAGATGACCTATGGCCTTTCGCGGGACGATGCGGGGCGGTTCATGAACACCTATGTGCAGCAGGGGGTCTTTCCGGAAGACCCGTTCCACATCCTTGATGTGGATGGGGTGGGCGAGCTTTTGCATATCGGGGCAGAGCGGGGGCGGCGCACGCGGGACGACCTTGTTCTGTCGATCTGCGGTGAACATGGGGGGAACCCGGAATCCATCGCATTCTGCCGAAAGGCGGGATTCGACTATGTTTCCTGTTCGCCCTATCGGGTGCCTTTGGCGCGGCTTGCGGCGGCGCATCTGGCGTTGCAAGAACGCATGGAGACTCCAACTGCGCGAGCGGATTCTCCGAAAAAGTGATTCAAGATCATGTGGTTGCGGGGTGAAGCTGCCATAGCGCCTTAAGTCGTTTCGGCGGATATCCGCCGAATATGGCCTGATTTCGGTTGCAATTCTGCCACATTGGTGGACTCCGCCCCCCTGAGTCGTCTACCCCCGCGCCTCGCCCGCGGTGCTGCTGCTGTGGGCGCGATCGAAACAACCGGGGCACATAAGACCATGCGCTTGCATACAGGCTGGATCGCGGGGGCAATTGCCGCCGTTATCCTGAATGGAGCGGCCTTCGCCGATGTGACGGTGAGCCAATCGAACGATCCGACCGCCGCTTTGGGCGGGACGATGAGCACGCTGCTGGGGGCCGAGAATCAGGCCCTCGCCGCCCTTCCGGGGCAACGGCTGACCGAACTTGCGGTCGGGCCAAAAGTGGAAACCAAGACGACGCCCGCCGAGGCGGCGGTGCCTACCGTGATCCGCTATGATGATGCATGGCTGGCCGCGCAGCCCGCGCCGCAGGGCGATGCGCAGTGGGAATGCCTGAGCAAGGCCATCTATTTCGAGGCGCGGGGCGAAACGCTGCGCGGCCAGTTTGCGGTGGCGGAAGTGATCCTGAACCGGGTCGACAGCCCGGATTATCCCGGCAGCATCTGCGGCGTCGTAGAACAGCGCGGCGGTGGCGGTTGCCAGTTCAGCTATATTTGCGACGGGCGGGCAGATCGCATGCGCGACCCGGGCGCGACGTGGCGGGCGCAGCGGATCGCGCGGGTGATGATGGATGGTGCGCCGCGCGCCCTGACGCTGGGGGCCACGCATTTCCATACCCGTTGGGTCCAGCCCGGTTGGGCGCGGCGGTTCCCGCAGACGGCGGCCATCGGCGCGCATCTGTTCTACAAGCAGCCCTGAGGCGGCACGGCACGAGTCGCCTTGGTTGCGCATTCTGCCGGGATCGGACATGGAGTTGTCAGGGGCAGGGGTTATCCTGCCCCTGTTTCTTTGCGCGCCGAAGGAGGCGAGACCATGACCAGCGACATCCGCCTTGCCTTCGCCCATCCTGAAGAGCGGGCCGCCGCTTCGGCCAGTGCCGATCCGCGCGACCGTATTTCGCTGCGCGATCATGTGGTCGAGGTCGAGATCGGCGCCTTTCAGCAAGAGCGGGGGACGCGGCAGCGCATCCAGTTCAACGTGGTGGTGGAGGTGCGGCCACAGCCGCAGCCTTTGGACGACGATGTGGACAAGATCCTGAGCTATGACCGGATCACCGAGGCGATTGCGGCCGAATTGGCGGCGGAACGGTTGAACCTGCTTGAGACGTTGGCCGAGCGGGTGGCGGAACGCATTCTGGCCGAACCGCAGGCGATGCGGGCTTTCGTGCGGGTAGAAAAGCTGGACCGTGGTCCCGGCAAGCTGGGGGTAGAGATTGTTCGGTCGCGTGCTGAGGCCCCTTTGCGCGCGGTGGGCAAGGATGGTGTCGAAGAGGCGGTGCATCCTTTGGTGGTGTTCTTGGACAATGCCACGATTCAGGGGCCGGACCTTGCGGCGCGATTGGATGCGTTGCAGGCGCGTGGCGTGCCGGTGATCCTGACGGTGGGGCTGCCAGATCTGGTGCGACCTGAGACAGGGCATAAGCCGACGCAGCGGCGGATCGACCTTTTGGCGATCGAGCAGAATGCTTGGACCCTTGCCGCGCGGGATGACCGTTGCGTGGTCGTTGCGACGCGGACAGAGATCGACTGGGCCGTGAAACGCGGGCAGATGATTGTTTGGGCACCGTCCAAGCTGGTGCTGGATGCGGTGGATGGGCCGCAAAGCCGCGACCCGGTGGCGCTGGCCTTGTGGCTGGCCGAGGTGATGGCGGCGCGCGGGATTGTCGTTCACGGGGATGTTGCAGTCCCGGCAGGAAGCCGCGTGCCGGTGGAACGCAGCTGACGCCTGCGGGGCTTGCACGGGCGCGGCGCTGCGCCTAGGCAAGGCGAATGGAATATTACCGCCCGATTGCATGCGACGATCCCTGCCGTCCTGATGGCGCGCTGCCCCTTGCCGGGGGCTGGTGCTGGTTTTCAGAGGTGGAGGTGCTGTCGCGCGGGGCTGCGACGCGCCGCGTGGCCGTGCGCGATTTGCCCGGCGAGGTGCGCGACAGGCTGAGCGCGCCACGTGCGCTGTTCGGCGGGCTGGAGATGGATCGCCCGCAGATCATGGGAATCCTCAATGTGACACCCGACAGCTTTTCCGATGGCGGGCTTTTCCTTGCGCCCGAGGCCGCGCTGGCGCAGGCGCGGGCGATGGCGGCGGCGGCGGATGTGCTGGATATTGGGGGGGAGAGCACGCGCCCCGGTGCCGCCGAGGTTGAGGTGGCGGAAGAGGTGGCGCGCACGGCGCCCGTGATTGCCGCGCTGCGCGAGGGGGGGCTGGAATGCCCGATTTCCATCGATACGCGCAAGGCGGCAGTGGCGCGAGCGGCGCTGGCAGCAGGGGCGGGGATCGTGAACGATGTGGCGGCCATGGGGTTTGATCCTGAAATGGTGTCGGTCGTCGCGGCATCGGGCGCGCCGGTCATTCTGATGCATGCGCTGGGCACGCCCGCGACGATGCAGGATGACCCGCGCTATGAGGATGTGCTGCTGGATGTTTACGATTTCCTGAAGGCACGGATCGCCGCGGCCGTCGCTGCGGGGATTTCGCCGTGGCGGATCATGGTCGATCCCGGGATCGGCTTTGGCAAGACGGCGGACCATAACCTTGCGCTGATCCGGCGGCTTTCGCTGTTCCATGACCTTGGAGTGCCGGTGCTGCTGGGCGCGTCGCGCAAGCGGTTCATCGGGGCGATCGGGCAGGAAAGCGTTGCAGAACGGCGGGTTGCCGGATCGCTTGCGGTGGCGCTGGCGGGTGTGGCGCAGGGCGCGCAGGTGGTGCGCGTGCACGATGTGGTGGAGACGCGGCAGGCCTTGCGGCTATGGCAGGCGGTAAAGGGAGTGAGTGAATGACGCGGAAATTGTTCGGAACCGATGGTGTGCGGGGGAAGGCCAACACCTTCCCGATGACAGCGGAAATGGCGCTGCGCCTTGGCGCGGCGGCGGGTCGGTATTTCCGCCGCGACGACAGCGCCGCGCATCGGGTGGTGATCGGCAAGGATACGCGGCTGTCGGGCTATATGCTGGAAAACGCGCTGACGGCAGGGTTGACCAGCACGGGGATGAATGTGCTGCTGCTGGGGCCGGTTCCGACGCCTGCTGTGGGGTTCCTGACCCGGTCGATGCGGGCTGATCTGGGGGTGATGATCTCGGCCAGCCACAACCCGCATTATGACAATGGAATCAAGTTCTTTGGTCCCGATGGGTTCAAGCTTTCGGATGAGGCGGAGGCCGAGATCGAGGCGATCCTTGAGGGTGAAATCCGCCCGGCGCGGCCCGAAAAGATTGGCCGAGCGAAGCGGATCGATGATGGGCGCGGGCGGTATCAGGAATTTGTCAAAACGACATTTCCCTCTGGGTTGCGGCTGGATGGCATCAAAGTGGTAATCGATTGCGCCAATGGGGCGGCCTATAAGGCGGCGCCGGAGGTGCTTTGGGAATTGGGGGCAGAGGTCATTCCGGTGGGGGTTTCGCCCAATGGCACCAACATCAACGACCGTTGCGGTTCAACCCATGTGGAGACGGCGGCAGAGGCGGTGGTGGCCCATGGCGCGGATGTGGGCATCTGCCTTGATGGTGATGCGGACCGTGTGATGATCCTGGATGCCCACGGAAAAGTTGCGGATGGCGATCAGATCATGGCGCTGATGGCGCTGCGTTGGGCGGCGGAGGGGCGGCTGCGGGGGGGGGCTTTGGTGGCGACGGTGATGTCCAATCTGGGGTTGGAGCGCCGGTTGGAGGCGGCTGGGCTGCGGTTGGAGCGGACGTCGGTGGGGGACCGCTATGTGGTCGAACGGATGCGCGAGGGCGGTTTCAATCTGGGAGGCGAGCAGTCGGGCCATATCGTCATGACCGACTATGCCACGACAGGGGATGGCCTTGTCGCGGGGCTGCAATTCCTGGCCGAAATGGCCCGGACGGGCGAGAGTGCCGAGGCGCTGTCACGGCAATTTATCACGGTTCCCCAGATGCTTAAGAACGTCCGTTACGCCGAGGGGAAAGTGCCGCTGGCCGATCCGGCGGTGCAGGGTGTGATCGCGGCGATGGAGGAAAAGGTGACCGGGAAGGGCCGCATCCTCATTCGCAAATCGGGAACAGAGCCACTGGTCCGGGTGATGGCGGAATGCGAGGATTCGGCCCTGCTGGACGAGGTTGTCGGGGCCATCGTGGCGGCGGTGGAACGGGCGGCAAGCTGAATATCGGCTGTGCCCTGTTTTGTGCCGGATTTTGTGCCGCAAACTGTGGTCACGCAGCGCACGCTGCCTGCGGACCGCGCGCAACGGGGTATAGGCTGTGCCTATGGGTTTTGGCCGTGGCTCCGCCTCCGGCTGGCCGGGTCTTTGGGGATGAGGGAAGCCCCAGGTCAGGCCCGGGGCGGGATTGCCCTAGGGGCTTTCGTCACTCTTCCTTAGTCGCAGAACGAGAGTTTTCGCTATCCGTGTCGGTCGCATCGTCATTGGCGGGGGCGGCGGCGCGGGGGCGGTTCCATGCGGGTTTGCGGCGCGACCCGGGAGGGGCCTTCTGCGACAGGAATTCGGCAAGGTTGAACGGGGTCTTGGGGGTGGAGATACCCATAGCGCTGTCCTTTCCGGACAATCGGGCCGATGCGGAGGGGGGAGGGCACAAGGGCAGCCCGATCCCCGGACCCCCGGCCCGTCACGCCCCCCGTGTTCGGAGGGCTATAGAGGGTATGCGCCTTTTGTGGGGGGAAAGATAGGGGGGGTCGGTGTCGGAAGGATAGGCGCTGGGAGCGCCTATCCAAGAAACCTACTCTCCCTTAGACCCACTACTAGTCCTATTCGGAGGCGACACAGGCTTGTCTTGACCAGTGGGCTGGTAGCCGCCCTGTATGCCCGTCGGTTGGTAGCCTCTTTCGATGCGCTGATTGGGAGGTGCGTCGTTACTGGAGCCGGGTTTAGGTTTATCATCACTCATTGCACTGGTTCCTGGGTTGCAGAAAAGAACTCTATGGTGCGTACTTCATTGGCCGCTATAAGAACCCCCTCATTTGGAAATCTGTTCCAAGTTCCATCTTCTCCGAATTTGAAGCATTCCTCAATGTAAATATCTCTCTCAGAGGGGTCAGATGAAATGAACGAGCGCCTTGAGAGTAATCCGTAGAACCTAGTTTCATCCTTGAGGGTGACAATTACATAGCACGCGGCTATGTTTCCAAGTTTCCAATCCCAAGCTGTTGGAATAGCATCAACCAGATTCATTCCAAAGAAATGGAGTAGCCTAAGAAACCATCTCCTTCGTACTGACAGTCCTAATGTGCTGCCCACCAAAACTGGAAGGACGAATACGAAAATCAACCAAGCAGCATGATTGCTTCGCGGATCCAGTTCAAGCCATCGGATTAATGGCAAACAAACGGCAAGATAAATGGATGAAATCACGAAGTAAGTTAGTATGCTATCAGGCGTAGACTTAAATCCGCCCGTGACAAACTGGGCGCGCGTGAACAGAATTATCAAACCCGGAACCACAAAGAAAAGAACAATTGACGTGTTCTCTATCGTTGCAAGCTCCTCAATCAAATGATCTTTCCTTCAATCAGGCGCCAGTAGTGTTCGCCGAGCACTGTCATCCGACATGAACGAGAGTTCATCGCAGCAAAATACATGTGATCTTCACCAACCGGGCGTACTAAGTTTACCTTGGCCATCAATTGCAATTCATAAAACACTCGATTCTTCTCAGGGTCAGGGTTTGGACTGTCTGGCTCGAAACTGGGATCTAATTGAAGCTCATGACCAGGTTTGTCGAAGTACTTGCGGAGGTTTCGCAGAACATCGATCGGAATCGGAGGTATTACCTTCCTAAGTGAGGTGAACGTGGTGACATTTGTTTTGAACATTGGTCGCTGGTCCCATGGCCCAAGCGACTGGTCGATATGGGCATATACAGAGCCGGGTGTTATGTCACCTAGGAGGTTAGCTGCTCCTCCGTTTAAGGCGTCCACAAGCAACGACGTAAACAAACCTGAGCCATCCTTCTCAGAGGCGTATTGAGACACAGTCGATGCGGTGAGTACGGTAACACCTATACTGATCTGGATAGCTTCATCTCTAAGCGAGTGGTTTCCGGCAATCCCAGAATGGCAGCAGTCCAAGACAATAATTCTGTTTTTAGCTTTTGACTGATTGGCGAGCACCATCACTTCATGTAGTGATAGACCATCATCGCCATCCTTCGTGTCGGAGCAAATTAGGTATCCCCCAACTTGCTCGATGTAGCCATGGCCGGCAAAGTATAGAATTGCGATCTCGTCGTTGCCTGAAAATAGATTGACGACTTCCTGCCTTAGTTCTCGCCTTGTTACTAATTGCGTTGGTCCGGTCCCGACGAGCAATCGTGTGGCAAAGTTGATCGTTCCATCAGCATGCCTTTCAAGTGCAGAATTGACAGAATGGGCGTCGTTAACGCAGCCATAGAGCTCTTCTGCGCTCTCATAAAAATCGATACCACATATCAAAGCTTTTCGTGTCATTAGAACAGATCACGCACTGCGGTTGCTATCGACTTTCCGTTCCACTTGACAATTCGGTCTGCAGAATTCTTCACTATTGCGGATGTTCTCTCCGCAGCCCAAGGCTCGACAGCGATAATCGGCTTGCGATAATCCAACGAAATCGATACCTCTTTGTTGATCCACTTGCTGTATGTTGCATACACTCCAGCCAAAATAATAACGCCGCTGCATCCTCTAATCTTTGCGTCTATGGCCGCTTGTAGGTCGCTATCCGATCCTGACGTGTGGATCGGGTCATTTTTTGGCACAGAGTGATCGTAGAAAGCGACATTATGCTCATTAAGAAACTCAACTAAGCGATCGTAACTGTCGCCGTATTTCCAAGAATGACTAATGAAAATTCTATACGTTTTTTCCAAGGAGCCGCTCCACATAAAAGATACATCAGATAAACATGCGATTCGCCAGGTTAGGGTACAGTCGCGATGCTGAAGGTTGCAATATTTGTTTAATATGAGATTTAGCGAATGTGATAAGTGAGAAGAAGGCCGGCCCTTACGGACCGGCCCCCCAATTCTCAACCGCAGGAAAAAAATCAGTTCCGCGCGCGGTCGACCATCTTGCCCTTCGAAATCCAGGGCATCATGGCGCGGAGTTTCTCGCCGACCTGTTCGATCTGATGCTCGTCATTGATGCGGCGGGTGGCCTTGAAGAAGGGCTGACCCACGGCGTTTTCCTGCATGAAGTCGCGCACGAATTTGCCGGTCTGGATGTCGGTCAGCACGGCCTTCATGCGCGCCTTCGTCTCATCATAGGGCAGGATGCGCGGGCCCGAGACGTATTCGCCGTATTCGGCGGTGTTCGAGATGGAGTAGTTCATGTTCGCGATGCCGCCTTCGTAGATCAGGTCGACGATCAGCTTCACCTCGTGCAGGCATTCGAAATAGGCCATTTCGGGTTCGTAGCCCGCTTCGACCAGCGTCTCAAAGCCCATGCGGATCAGTTCGACGAGGCCACCGCAGAGGACGGCCTGTTCGCCGAAGAGATCGGTTTCGCATTCCTGACGGAAGTTGGTTTCGATGATGCCGGAGCGGCCGCCGCCGATGGCGGAGCAGTAGGAGAGGCCGATCTCCATCGCTTTGCCGGTCGCGTCTTGGTGGACGGCGACGAGGCAGGGGACGCCGCCGCCCTTGGTGTATTCGCCGCGGACGGTGTGGCCGGGGCCTTTGGGGGCCATCATGATGACATCGACGCCGGCTTTCGGTTCGATCAGGCCGAAATGGACGTTCAGGCCGTGGGCAAAGGCAATGGCGGCGCCTTCGCGGAGGTGGTCATGGACATAGGCCTTGTAGGTGGCGGCCTGAAGTTCATCGGGCATGGTGAACATGATGAGGTCGCACCATGCGGCGGCCTCAGAAATGCCCATGACCTTGAGGCCTTCGGCTTCGGCCTTTTTGGCGGAGGGCGAGCCGGGGCGGAGGGCGACGACGAGGTTCTTGGCGCCCGAGTCGCGGAGGTTGAGGGCGTGGGCATGGCCTTGCGAGCCGTAGCCGAGGATGGCGACCTTCTTGTCCTTGATGAGGTTCACGTCGCAGTCACGATCGTAATAGACGCGCATTTTGGCGATCCTTTGGTTGGTTGATGGGGGGAGGATAGGGATTTTCGCCGTGGATACCGTGCAATGTTTGATGTTTCTTGCGGTTTGTGGGAAGGATCATGCGTAGATGGGTGAATTGGCGGATGGATCATGCTTGACGAGACGGATCGGCGCATCCTGCGGCAGTATCTGGCGGAGCCGGGGATGGCGCGGGCGGAGCTGGCTTCGCGGGCGGGGGTGACGGTGGCGACGCTGTGGCGGCGGCTGGAGCGGTTGCAGGCGGCGGGGGTGATCCGGGCGGAGCGGGCGGTGATCGACTGGCGGGCCTTGGGCTATGCGGTGGAGGTTTCGTTGCGGTTTACCTTGGACAAGACGGACCCGCGGGCCTTTGACACCTTTATTGCGGCGGCGCGGGAGGTGCCGGAGGTTCTGGCCATCGAGACGTTTCTGGGACGGGTGGATGTGCGGCTGAACGTGATCGCGCGGGATATGGCGCATTATCAGGAGGTCTATCGCACGCGCATCCTGACGTTGCCGCATATCGCGGAGGTGGAGGCGTTGATGCTGATCTCGACCATCAAGGAGGGGGAGGCGCTGCCGCTGTGATTGATCTGGATGATGTGGACCGGGGCATCTGCCGGGCTTTGGCCTTGGAGGGCGGGCTGTCGGCAGGAGAGTTGGGGCGGCGCTTTGGGCTGAGCCAGCCTGCGGCATGGCGGCGGGTGAAGCGGCTGGAGGAGGCGGGAGTCATCGCGGGGCGGCGGGTCGAGGTGGACCGCGCAGCGCTTGGCTTTGGCGTGACGGTGTTTCTGGGGGTGAAGCTGGCGGCGCGCGGGCGGGTCAGCCTTGAGGATTTCGAGCGGGCGGTGACGGCGATCCCAGAGGTGCAGGTGGTGCAGCATGTGCTGGGGCTGTTCGATTACCGGCTGCGCGTGGTGGCCCGCGACATCGCGGATTTCGAGCGGGTGCTGCGGCGGCGGATCATGACGCTGCCCGGGGTGGGGAATGTCGAGGCGAATGTGCTGTTGACCGAAGAGCGGCGACCGGGGCCGCTGGGCTAGGGATCGGTCTTGAATGGTCACAGAATTGATGCCCGATTGACGACAAGTTGCCGAATTCGTCCCTAGGATGCTGGGCTGTCGTTATCGGTGCGAGGACAATCATGCAGATGGACCAGGTAGGCAGTGGCAGCTTTGCCTTGGCCGAGGAGCCGCCGCGTTCGGCAACGCCGACCCTTCAGATGGCGGTGGTGGCCCTTTCATTCCTGCTGGCGGCTTGGGTCGTGCTGTGGCTGCGCCCGACGCAGGACCCGGCCATGGCGGCGGTTCTGATGATTGTCATGATGGCGGTGCCGGGGGCCTTGTCAGAATATTTTCTGGTGCAGCGTCGGGCCGGGCCGGCAGATGGGATGCGGCGGGACCGGGGGCAGGCCTCGGCCGCGCGTGTGATGCAAAAGATCGTCGGGCTCTGGGCGATCTATGGGGCGATGCTCTTCGCCTATCTGATGCTGCCCGTCTATGATGCACCGCTTTACGACGCTTTCTTGCGCACCTTCCCGGTGGTGTTGCCATGGATCATGGGGCTGTCGATCCCTTACATCGCCTTGGTGGACAGTCTGCAGACAGAGCCAGAGGATCGGCTTTGGCGGTTTGGCGGCCTGCTCTTGCTGCGCGAGGTGGATCGCGACGGGATCGGGAATTGGCTGCTGGGCTGGCTGGTGAAGGCGTTTTTCCTGCCGCTGATGTTCTGCTTTCTGACCGGCTATATCGCCGATCTTTGGGCGTTCAAGCTGACTGATGAAGGGTTTGGATATCGGCTGTTCATCCTGTCTTACCAATCGCTTTATTTCATCGACGTGGCGGTTGGGACGCTGGGGTATTGCATGACGCTGCGCCTTCTGGGGACGCATATCCGCAGCGCGCAGCCGACGGTGGCGGGTTGGGTCGTGGCCTTGATGTGCTACCCGCCCTTCTGGCCTGCGATTTCGCAAGCCTATCTGCGCTATAATCCCGATTGGGAATGGGAGGCGTGGCTGGCCGGGTCGCCCGTGCTGTTTGCGATCTGGGCTGTGATGATCCTTGCCTGCCTTGTGGTGTATGTCTGGGCGACGATGGCCTTCGGGCTGCGGTTTTCGAACCTGACGCATCGCGGCGTGATCACCAACGGGCCTTACAGATATACCAAACATCCGGCCTATATCGCAAAGAACCTGTCTTGGTGGTTGGTGGCCATTCCCTTCATCCCCGAAGATGGGTCGTTCCTGACGGCATTGGCCTGCTGCTTTATGCTGTTGGGGGTGAATACCGTCTATTTCTTGCGGGCCAAGACCGAGGAACGCCATATGATGGAGGACCCCGCGTATCGCGCCTATGCGGCATGGATCGAACGCAACGGCATCTTCCGCCGCAGGTGACGCGCTGGCGCATTGCCTTCTGTGGCAGACGGGCTAGGGTCGTCCTCGACGATTAAGAGAGGACTGCCCACCATGACCACGCTGCCGCTTGCCCATATCGACCCGGACGGGTTGCAGGAGTTTTCGGTCGTTTTCACCGACCGCAGCCTTAACCATATGTCGGCGCGGTTTCAGGGCGTGATGCGCGATGTGTCGGGCCTGCTGAAAGAGGTCTATAACGGATCGGCGGTTGCTTTGGTGCCCGGTGGCGGCACCTATGCCATGGAGGCCGTGGCGCGGCAGTTCGGCAAAGGGTCCGTGCTGGTGGTGCGGAACGGGTGGTTTTCCTTCCGCTGGACGCAGATTTTCGACGCGGGTGGCTTTGCCGCGCAGACCACGGTGGTGATGGCGCGGCAGACCGGGAATGACCCGCGCGCGCCTTACGCGCCGCCCCCGGTGGAAGAGGTGGTGGCCAAGATCCACGAGACGAAGCCCGAGGCCGTTTTTGCGCCGCATGTGGAGACGAGCGCGGGGATCATCCTGCCCGATGACTATATCGCGAAGATCGCCGCTGCCGCCCATGAGGTGGGGGCGATCATGGTGCTGGATTGCATCGCATCGGGCTGCATCTGGGTGGACATGGCGGCGACCGGGGTGGATGTGCTGATCTCGGCCCCGCAGAAGGGGTGGTCGGCGTCGCCCTCTGCCGGGGTGGTGGTGCTGTCGCCCAAGGGTGAAGAGCGGCTGGCGGCGACGGACAGCAATTCCTTCGCGCTGGACCTGAAGAAATGGCGAGCGATCATGGCGGCCTATGAGGGCGGCGGGCATGCCTATCATGCCACGATGCCGACGGATGCCATTCTGGGATTCCGCGATGCGATGCTCGAGACGAAGGCGATGGGCTTTGCCGAGGCGAAGGCCGCGCAATGGGACTTGGGGCAGGCGGTGCGGGCGTTGTTGGCGCGGAAGGGTGTACCGTCTGTGGCGGCTGAAGGCTATCAGGCACCGGGGGTGGTGGTGAGCTATACCGACCAACCCGAGGTGCAGAACGGGGCGAAATTCCGCGCCGAAGGCCTGCAGATTGCGGCAGGCGTGCCCTTGCAGGTGGGCGAGGGGGCAGAGTTCAAGACCTTCCGCCTTGGGCTGTTTGGGCTGGACAAACTGAAGGATGTGCCGGGCACGGTGGCGCGGCTGGAAAAGGCGGTAGAGGCGGTGCTGTAAGGGCCGGAAAATCTTTCGAGAAAGATTTTCCGGGCCGATGTCCCGAAACTTTTCGGGGAAAAGTTTCGGGACGGGTTGCCCGAGAATTTTCGCGAAAATTCTCGGGCGCTAGCGAATGCCGAGGCCCGCGCGCATCAGCGTCTTACGCACAGGCGCGACGGAGTAGAGCGCGTTCAGCGCCGTGGCGCGCAGGTCGCGCAAGCCTTGCGCGCCCATCATCGAGGCGCGGTTCAGCGCGTCGATGCCTGTGACCCGCGCCCGGACCTCGAAATGGCGGCTGCGGTGATAGGCGTCGAGCATCTTGGCGCTGCCAAGCTGTGTGCGGTCGGCCTGTGCGAGGTCGAGCAGCGCACGCAGATCGGCCAGTGACATGTTCAGCCCTTGTGCCCCGATGGGGGGGACGACATGCGCGGCTTCGGCCATCAGCGCGGTGCGTTCGCCGGCCATGCGGTCGGCGATCTGGCTGATGATGGGCCAAAGGGAGCGGCGGCTGACGAGGGTGAGCGGTCCGAGAATATGGCAGGAGCGGGCGTTCATCTCGGCCTCGAATGCCTCCACGGGGAGGGCGGCGAGGCGTTCGGCATTGGGGCCGGTCTCCATCCAGACGATGGCGGAGCAGGGCATCCCGTCGCGATCGGGCAGGGGGACGAGGGTGAAGGGGCCGCCGGAGCGGTGGATCTCGGTCGAGATGTTGCGATGTGGGATGGGGTGGGTGACGGCGAAGGCCAGCGCCTTTTGGCCATAGCGCGTGGTGGTCACGGGGATACCCAGCGCTTCGCGCATTGTGGAGTTGCGGCCATCGGCGGCGATCACGAGGCGGGCGGCGATGCGGCGGCCGTCGGAGAGGGTCGCGAGCGCCTCTGACTCACGCGTGAGCAGGTGGGTGGTGGCGAGGCCGGGGCGGAAGGCGACGTTGGGGAGGTCGCCAAGGCGGGCGACCATCTCGCGCCGCAGGAGCCAGTTGGGCAGGTTCCAGCCGAAGGGTTGGTCCGAGATGTCGGCCGCGTCAAAATCCTTGACGATGCGGGGGTCGGGATATTCGCCGCCCGCGTCGATGATGCGCATGATTTGCAGCGGCGCGGCATGGGGGGCGAGGCGGTCCCAGAGGCCTGCGGCCTGCAAGACCGGGATCGAGGGTTGCAGGAAGGCGGTGGTGCGCAGGTCTGCGCCCGCATCCTCGGCCCGCGTGACGGGCGCTTCGGGATCGACACAGATCACGGAAAAGCCCGCCGATCCAAAGGCGGCGGCAGCTGTGAGGCCTGCAACGCCGCCGCCAGAGATCAGGATATCGGTGGTTTCGCGGGTCATGTTCGCCTCCGTCTTGCCAAAGAGATACGCCTGTGGCGCGCGAAGGCGAAGCGACAAAGTGCCCCTGCCGGGATCAGGGCAGGGTGATCCAGATCAGGAGCGTGAACATCACCGGCACGAAGGCCACGGCGGACAGGACGAGCGCGGCGAGGCCCCATGTCTGGATCGCGAGCACAAGGATCGTGAGAAGGATCGTCAGCACATAGTAGATCGTGCTGATGTCGCGCGAGATGTCGCGGGCGATATGGCCGATCACGGGCGTCGCGTGCAGGATGCGGCTGGCAAGGCTGGGCTGGGCGGGAACGGCAATGGCAAGGGACATCTGAGACTCCGGTTTCATCCTTGGCTATTTGGGGCCGTGGGGCGGAAAGTCCAAGGGGAATTGCTGCGGTGCGGCGTCGCAGGGACGGCGAAATCTGGCGCAGATTTCGCGACGATTTCTGGTGCAGAAATCGGCACCCGGCCGGGGCGTGAGGGTTTCGCGCCAAAGGCCGATTCAGCGCTGGATCAGCTGGGCGAGGAAAGCCGACAGGTCGGGGCTGTGGTGGTGGATATGGTCCGCCGGTTCGGGTTCCGGGGCGATATGGACGGTGCGCATCCCCATCGCATGTGGCGCGGCAAGGTTGCGGGCGTCATCTTCGAACATGGCGGCAGTGGCGGGATCAAGGCCGTCCAGCGTGAAGACCGTCTCGAAGGCCTGCCGTTCGGGTTTCGGGCGGTAATTCGCATGTTCCACGCCATAGACCGCATCGAAAAGGCCGGTCAGGCCGCGCGCTTTTAGCACGCGATGGGCATAGGGCGTATCGGCATTGGTGTAGACGATGCGGCGGCCGGGCAGGGCGGCGATGCGATCGGCCAAGGCCGGATCGGGCGACAGAACCGAAAAGTCGATGTCATGGACATCGGCCAAATACGCATCGGGGTCGATGCGATGCTCGGCCATCAGGCCCGCGAGCGTGGTGCCGTAGAGCCGCCAATAGGAGGCGCGCAGATGATCGGCATGATCGCGGTCGACGCCCAAGGCCTGCATCACCCAATTGGTCATGCGCACCTCAATCTGATCGAAGAGGCGCATATGCGGTGGGTAAAGCGTGTTGTCGAGGTCGAAGACCCAAGTGCGGATATGGCGGAACTGTTCTGCTGGCATGGCGCTTAGGTAGCCCGGACGGGCAGGCGCGGCAATGGGCGCGGCAAAGCGGGCTGTTGATCGGGGGCGGGACGCTGGATAGTGTCAGGCACGGTATACAATCGTATCCGGCCGTGAAGGGCCCGGAGCGGTGAGAGGGACGGAGGCGACGTGCAGAAAGATGCCTATACGCTGATCCTCGAGGCGATCGAAGCGGGGCTTTACAAGCCCGGTGATCGGCTGGTGGAATCGGAACTGGCAGAGCGGTTGGGCGTATCGCGCACGCCGGTGCGCGAGGCTTTGCAGCGGCTGGAGACGCAGGCGATGCTGACGCGGGACGGGCGCAGCCTGATTGTCGCATCGCTGGACCATAATCAATTGGCCGAGCTTTATGCGGTGCGGACCGAGTTGGAGGGGCTGGCTGCGCGGCTGGCGGCGCGACATGCGACGGATGAGGAAATCCGCGTCTTGAAGGGCATGGTGGAGGATGACCGCACGCTCCTTGGGGGCGATCCGAAACTGTTAAGCCGGGCGAACAAGCGGTTTCACAAGCAGATTCATCTGGCCAGCCATAACCGGTTTCTGGTGCAGCAGTTGGACCTTGTGCATCGGTCCATGGCCTTGATGGCCAACACGTCCTTTGCCGCCGAGGGGCGCGACGAGGTGGCGCTGGCCGAGCATGACCAGATCGTGCGGGCGATTGAGGGACGGGATGGCGAGGCGGCCTATCAGGCGCTGCGCCAGCATATCAGCAAGGCCTTTGAGACGCGGCTTCGGGTGGAGGCGGGCGAGATAAGGATGCGGTGACGGCTTCTTGCGGCGCTGCTTCGGTCTCTGGATCGGGGTCGTGGAATTGGCCGTGGCGGGTCTTGTCCCAGTGGAAGGGGCGCAGCGGTGCCTCACCGATTGCCTTGACGGTGGCGATGGTGCCCAAGAGCGCGTAGGGCTTCATCAAGAGAAGCCACCAAGCGGCGGCGTTATGCGTGGTGCGGCGCATGGCCAGATGGATGAAGGCGAAATCCGCGATCTTGATCAGGATGAGGGACAGCATCACCCAATCGGGCAGGCTGGCGGGTATGGATTGCAGGGCCGCGAAGGGCAGGCTGTAGCCCCATAACAACAGAATAAGGGGACCGAGCATCCCGGTGATGAGCGAGCCGAGAAGGAGGGCTTGCACCGCAAGGAAACGGCGCAGTCCCAGATCGCGCAACAGCACCACTGGCGCGCGCATATGGACGAGCCATGTCATCAGATAGCCCTTGGACCAGCGTGAGCGTTGTTTGATCCAGGGGCGGATGCGGCAGTTGGCCTCTTCCATCGTGGTGCTGTCGAGCGTGCCGATGCGCAGGCCCATGCGCGCAAGGCGGAGACCGAGATCGGCATCTTCGGTGACGTTATGGGCATCCCATCCCCCCGCCGCCTCGATCCGGTCGCGGCGCAGGAAAAGGGTGGTGCCGCCCAAGGGCATGGGCAAGTCAAGCCGTTCAAGCCCCGGCAGGAAGAGGCGGAACCAGAGCGCGTATTCCATGGTAAAGCAGCGCGCGATCCAGTTGGTGGAGGGGTTGTAGAAGTCGAGCGCCCCTTGCAGGCAGGCCAGATCGGGCGGGGCGGCGTCGAAGGCGGCGGCGACCTTGCGCAGTTGATCCGGGGCGGGGGCATCTTCGGCATCCCAGATCCCGATGATGTTGCCCCGGCAGAAATCGAGGCCGAAATTGAGGGCGCGGGGTTTGGTGCGGACACGGCCTTTGGGCACGGCGAGGACGCGCACGCCTTGCGGAAGGGGGGCCGAGGCGAGGGTCAGGCGGGTGGGGGTGTCGTCTTCCTCGGTCAGGATCAGGATGTCGAGGCGGTCGGCGGGATAGTCGATCCGGGCGATGCGTTTGAGGAGGCGGGTGGCAATCTCGGCCTCGCCATAAAGGGGGATGAGGACGGAGATGATAGGGAGAAGGTCGTCGGGCAGGGGCGGGGGCTGGAGGGCCGGGCCATGCCGAAGGGTGGCGATGCAGGCTGCGGCCTTGAGCAGGAAGAGCGCGTAGAGCGACAGGATGGCAAGGGCAAAGAGGACGGGCAGCGCGCGATCAGCGCCCAAGGCGAGGCCAGAGGCGAGGGCGAGGAAGAGGAGTGCGAAGGCCACCGCGATGGCGCGGTGGTTCAGGCTGCGGGCGCTGTGACGCGGGGCGAGGCTGTATTCGGCGGCTTCGGTCAGGGCGTCGCTGGCATGGGCGAGCAGGGCTGCCTCGATCCGGTCGCGGGGGCAGGGAAGGGGGCGGATGGCGGGGCCGAAGGCTGCGGCAAGCGCGGTGCGGTGGGTTTCGAAACCGGCGGGACTGGCGGTGAGGATGAGGGTTTCCCCATCGCGGACCTGCCATGGCAAAAGGCCGTGGCGCAGGCAGAGGCGGGCGGTGTAGCGGGCGATCAGGTTCTGGTCCGGGGGGACGGCGACGGGGTCGAAGACGGGGGCAAAGGCGCGGGGGCGGGCCAGATCGGCGGGGTGGAGGAAGGCGGCAGGCGCCTCGGCCAGGCCATGGGGTGAGGCGGTGGCGCTGCGGTCCGACGGGGTGCCGGGGCCGAAGGGGGCAAGGCCGGGGGCAAGGCCCGTGGTCAGGCGCACGGGCGCGACGGCGGGAAGGCCTGCGCTGCGGCGACGGGCGATGCGGACGGCGTCATCTTTCGGGCGCAGAGGAAGTGCCGCGCCGATCGGACGATCGGGAGGTGTGGGGGGCATTGGTCTGGCTCCTGCGTGGGGGCCAGATTTGACGGAACACAGTTAAAGCGTGCTTAACGCCACAAGATTTTCGCGCAGGGCTTGTGCTCTGCGATCCGATCCCAGACCGTTGCCCGGATCAGGCGGCGCGCCTTTCGCGCAGGGCGGCGGCGAAGCGTTCGAAGAGGTAATAGCTGTCTTGCGGGCCGGGCGAGGCCTCGGGGTGGTACTGGACCGAGAAGATCGGCTTCCCATCCACTGCGATGCCGCAATTGGACCCATCGAAAAGAGAGACATGCGTCTCGCTTACCCCTTTCGGCAAGGTCTGGCTGTCCACGGTGAAGCCGTGGTTCATCGAGGTGATTTCCACCTTGCCGGTAGTGAGGTCCTTGACGGGGTGGTTCGCGCCATGATGGCCGTGGTTCATCTTGACGGTCTTGGCCCCGAGCGCGAGGGCGAGCATCTGGTGGCCAAGGCAGATGCCGAACAGCGGCAGGTCGCGGGCGAGAACGCCTTGGATCATCGGGACGGCATATTCGCCCGTGGCGGCGGGGTCGCCGGGGCCGTTCGACAGGAACACGCCTTCGGGGTTGAGGGCCAGCACATCTTCGGCCGTCGCGGTGGCGGGCAGGACGGTCACGTCACAACCGGCCGAGGCAAGGCAGCGCAGGATATTGCGTTTCGCGCCATAGTCGATGGCGACAACGCGGAAGCCATCACCCTTGCGTTCGGTATAGCCTTCAGGCCAAGCCCAGCGCATTTCGTTCCAGCGGTAGGATTGGGTGCAGGTGACATCCTTGGCAAGGTCAAGGCCGACAAGGCCTTTCCAGCCGCGCGCCTTGGCGACAAGGGCGGCGATGTCGAAATTGCCTTCGGGATCATGGGCCAGTGCCACATGGGGCGCGCCCTGCTGGCGAATGGCGCGGGTCAGGCGACGCGTGTCGATCCCGCCAATGCCGATGCGGCCTTTCTGGGTCAGCCATTGGGTCAATTCGCCCGTGGCGCGCCAGTTGGACGGTTCGGTCGGGTCCCATTTCACCACCATGCCGGCGGCGACGGGGGTGGCGGTTTCGTCATCCTCGGGGGTGACGCCGACATTGCCGACATGGGGGAAGGTGAAGGTCACGACCTGCCCAGCATAGGAAGGGTCGGTCATGATTTCCTGATAGCCGGTCATCGCGGTGTTGAACACAAGTTCGGCCACCGTTTCGCCGGTCGCGCCGAAGCCCTTGCCGTAGAAGATGGTTCCGTCCGAGAGAGCGAGACATGCGGTCGGTTTCGCAGAAGCGGGCATGGGCGACTCTCCTATCGGCAAATTGCGCGGACACTAGTTGCGATGGGGGGCGGGGTCAAGGCTTTGGGGCAAAAGGAATATGCATGAATTTCAATGGGTTGTTATGGAAGCGCGCAGTTGTGGCGCGGCGCGGGACAGGCTATGGTGGCGCTTCATGCCAACCTTTGGGGAAAGGTGACCGATGTCTTTGCGCGAAAGGCTGCAAGCCGCGCTGAAAGAGGCGATGAAGGCGAAAGAGGCGGAGCGGCTGTCTACGCTGCGCCTGATCAATGCCGCCATCAAGGATCGCGAGATCGCCAGCCGGGGCGAAGGCACCGAGATGGAGGTGGGCGATCCCGAGATTCTTGCCATCATGGGGAAGATGGTCAAGCAACGTCAGGAAAGCGTGCGCGCCTATGAAGAGGGCGGGCGGCTGGAACTGGCCGAGAAAGAGATGAACGAGATCAAGGTGATCGAGGAATTCCTTCCGCGTCAGTTGACCGCCGATGAGGTGGAGGCGGCGATCAAGGCCGCGATTGGGGAAGTGGGGGCCAGCGGCATCCGCGACATGGGGCGCGTGATGGCGGTTCTGAAGGGAAAATATACCGGCCAGATGGATTTTGGCGCGGTGGGGCCGAAGGTGAAGGACCTGCTGGCCTGAGATTGTGGTTCATCTTATGGGGGGGCGGGTGCCGGGTGGCGCCCGCCCCTTTCATTTGCCGACCTAGAGCAGCGATTTCGGCAAGGCTTGCTGTGACCGTGCGTCGATGCGGCGGAACCAGAAGGTCAGCAGGCTGGAACTGATCACGATGAAAAGGGAGTAGAGCACGGGGATGGCGAGGATCTCTTGCTGTTCGGTGCCTGCGAAGGTCAGCACGACAAGAGCCACGGCCAAGGGGCCGTTCTGGATGCCCGTCTCCATCGCCACGGTGCGCGCGTCGCGCGGTGTCTGGCGCATGAGGCGCGACAGGCCATAGCCGAAGAGAAAGCCAAAAAGCCCAAGGCCGATGGCGGCGACGAAGACCGAAGCGGGGGTTCCCAGCAGAAAGCCCCAATTGCGCGGCACCCAAGACACCAGCAGGAAAAGGATGAAGATGATCCCCAGCGCGGAGCCGCCGAGTTCCACCAGCGCCCCCACATTGGCATTCCAGCGCCGGAGCGCCATGCCAATGGCCACGGGCACGAGCAAAAGGACAAGGGTGACGATGATGTTTTCCGCCGGGATGGCGACATTCAGGCCGGCGGCATAGACAACCAGAAGGATGGGGATCAAAAGCACGCCAAACAGGGTGGAATTCACCGTCATCAGCACCGAAAGCGCCAGATTGCCCTTGGAGAAATAGGTGAAGATGTTCGAGGTCGTTCCCCCCGGCATGCAGCCCATGATGAGAAGGCCGATCTTGACGGGTTCGCTGACCGGCAGGGTCAGGGCGAGGGTGACGGCGATCAGCGGCATGAAGCCGTATTGCGACATCAGCCCAATGAACAGCCCTTGGGGCCGTTTGAGCGCCGAGGTAAAATCGCGCGGGGTGAGAGAGGCCCCCATGCCCAGCATGATGACAGCGATCATCAGCGCGAGGATGGCCTGTTCCAGCGGTCCGACCATGGTTCAGGCCCCTTTCATCTGGGAAAGCGCCTCGTCCCGCAGACTGCGGCGCAGGATCTTGCCGACATTGGTCTTGGGCAGATCGTCTCGGAAATGGATCTGGCGGGGCACCTTGTAGGCGGTGAGGCTTTCCTTGCAATGCGCGCGCAGGTCGGCCTCGGTCACGCCGGGGTCGCGGAGGACGACATAGGCGCGGACCAGTTCGCCCGCCGCGCCATCGGGCACGCCGATCACGGCGCATTCCTGCACGGCGGGGTGGCGGGCGAGGCAATCCTCCACCTCGTTCGGGTAGACGTTGAAGCCTGAAACGAGGATCATGTCCTTCTTGCGGTCGACGATGCGGAAATAGCCGTCATCGTCCATCACCGCGATATCGCCGGTGCGCAGGAACCCCTTGGCGCAGAGGACAGCGGAGGTTTCATCCGGGCGGTTCCAGTAGCCCTGCATGACCTGCGGGCCACGGATGGCGAATTCGCCGGGGGTGCCGGGGGGCACGTCTTGCCCATCTTCATCCAGCAGGCGGACATCGGTCGAGGGCATGGGGATGCCGATGGAGCCGCGCCGTGCCGCGCCGATCGGGTTGCCGGTGGCGACGGGTGAGGTTTCGGTCAGGCCATAGCCTTCGACGATCTCGGTCCCGGTCAGGCTGTGCCAGCGGTCGGCCACGGCCCCATGCAGCGCCATGCCCCCCGCGAAGGAGGCCTTGAGGTGGCGGGGTGGATTGTCGGTGAACCAATACTCGTTCATCAGCCCGTTAAAGAGCGTGTTGACCCCGATGATCCAGGTGATCGGATAATTTTCGAACGCCCGTTTCAGGTTCGACAGAGGGCGGGGGTTCGGGATCAGCAGGTTCCGCGCCCCCAGATGGAAAAAGCCCAGAAGGTTCAAGGTAAAGGCAAGGATGTGATAGGTGGGGATGGCGGTCAGGACGACCTCTTTGCCCGGCGCGACATGCGGATTGATGAAGGTCATGGCCTGCGCCATGTTCATCAGGAGGTTGCGATGTGTCAGGATCGCGCCCTTGGCCACGCCCGTGGTGCCTCCGGTATATTGCAGCACGGCGATGGCGGTTTCCGAAAGGTCCGCATCATAGGCCTTGCGGGGCAGGCGTGCCCCTTCAGCAAGCACCTCGGGCAGACGCTCATGCGCGAAGGGGATGGCGGGAATGGAGCGGTCCCAATGTTTTTGCACCAGACCGATCACCCCGCGCACGGGACGCGGCATCAACTCGGCCACACGGGTGACAACGACGCGTGGCAGGGGGACGCTGCGGCCCGCTTCGGCCAGCTTGTCGCAGAACATGTCGGTGATGACGATCACCTTGGGGCCGGCATCGGCGATCTGATGCGCCATCTCGGCTGCCGTATAGAGCGGGTTGACGTTGACCAGCACGCAGCCCGCCTTGAACACGCCGAAAGCCACCACCGGCACGGTCAGGGAATTGGGCGTTTGCAGCGCGACACGATCCCCCGTCTGGACCCCCGCCACCTCGCGCAGCCAAGCGGCGAAGGCGTCAGAGAGACGGTCCACCTCGGCAAAGCTGAGGTCGCCATACATGCCATTGGGCATGACGACGGTATAGGCGGTGCGGTCACCTTCGCGGGCGGCGGTGTCGCGCACCAATTGGCCAAGGGTTCGGGCGAGGGGGGCGGTCACTTCGGCGGGCACGCCTGATGGATAGGCCCCCGCCCAGGGGCGCAATGCTATGGTCACGTCTGTCTCCTCCCAAGGGCCGTTCAGTGGCGGGTCTGCGCCCGCTTCAACTGGTTAATTTGGGGATCGGCAGGCGGTCTGGAAAGGGGGTTCCCCCGCCTTTTGCAGCAAGTGACGTTACGGCGTTATGCCAACAGCTTCTAACGGAGGCGGGCAAGCCGTTCTGACAATTCGTCATGCAGGGAAAGGCGTTCGGACTCGGACAGAAAGGCCCCCAACTCTACCTCGCGGCTGTTGCCCTTGAGCGTCAGGTAATTCGGCACCGGCCCCCCGGTCAGATGCAGCTGGACCGAGACCCAATAGGGATTGGCCTGCCAATCCTGCCTGCGCCCCCTTGGCCCATGCCGAATGAGCGAGACAGAGTCGCGACTGAGGGTGAGGTCCTCCACAATCTCGGCATCCTTGTAGGACCGGGCGAGGGCGGCCCACATTCCCCAGATCGCTAGCGCGAAAAAGGGCAGGATGCCCCAAAGGACAGGGGAGCCAAGGACCGAGAGCATGGGGACAAGGATCAGCGCACAGGTCGCCCCAATGAAAAGGACAAAACCCTTTCGGGGCAGGGATCGGTAAGGCCAGAGATGCAGGCGGGCCTGCGTGTCATCGGCGGAAGGAGGCAACCATTCGTAAGGCATGCAGGGCAGCTTAGTGTCGGTTCTAGCGAAGAAAAGGGGGGTGCGGCAGGTCTACACACCCCGTTATTGTTAACGCGCGCGGCGCGGGGCGGCCAAGGTGAAATCACCGCACCCTCCTGCCCTTGCCCCTTTGTTTTCTGTCGAAAGATATCCTCGGGGGGGGAGGGGTCGCGCATCCCCCCGGTGACGCCTGCCACGCCGCAGTGATTCCTACATGTCAAGAAAAAGGCCCCGGATTTCTCTGGGGCCTTCTTTGCGTCCTGTCGGTTCTTTGGGTCTTGCCTTAGTGGGCGTGGCCCTTGTCCCAATCCGATTGCTTGGGCAGCGTTTCGAACGTGTGTTCCGGCGGCGGGGAGGACAGGGTCCATTCCAGCGTGTCGGCATGTTCGTTCCAGTAGTTGTTCTCGGTCACCCGCTTGCCGAACTTCAGGGTGTAGAACACCACACCGATGAAGAAGACGAAGGACGAGAAGGCGATCATCGCGCCGATGGACGACCACCAGTTCCAGTAGGCAAAAGCCTCTGGGTAGTCGATGTAGCGGCGCGGCATGCCCTGACGGCCAAGGAAGTGCTGCGGGAAGAAGGTCAGGTTCGACCCGATGAACATCGCCCAGAAGTGCAGCTTGCCCGCCCATTCAGGGTATTGGCGGCCCGACATCTTGCCCATCCAGTAGTAGATGCCCGCGAAGATGCCGAAGACGGCGCCGAGCGACATCACATAGTGGAAGTGCGCCACGACGTAGTAGGTGTCGTGATAGGCGCGGTCGACACCGGCCTGGCTCAGCACGATGCCCGTGACGCCGCCGACGGTGAAGAGGAAGAGGAAGCCGAAGGCCCAGAGCATCGGGGTTTCAAAGCTGACCGAACCGCCCCACATCGTCGCGATCCACGAGAAGATCTTGATGCCGGTGGGCACCGCGATCACCATCGTGGCGAGCATGAAGTAGGACTGCTGCTGCAGCGACATGCCCACCGTATACATGTGGTGCGCCCAGACGACGAAGCCCAGCACCCCGATCGCCACCATCGCATAGACCATCGGCAGGTAGCCGAAGATCGGCTTGCGCGAGAAGGTCGCGATGACTTGGGAGATGATCCCGAAGGCGGGCAGGATGATGATGTAGACTTCCGGGTGGCCGAAGAACCACAGGATGTGCTGATAGAGGATCGGGTCACCGCCGCCCGAGGGCGTGAAGAAGGTGGTGCCGAAGTTCCGGTCCGTCAGCAGCATGGTGATCGCGCCCGCCAGAACCGGCAGGGCCAGAAGGATCAGCCAGGAGGTGACGAAGATCGACCAGGCAAAGAGCGGCACCTTGTGCATCGTCATGCCCGGCGCGCGCATGTTCAGGAAGGTGGTGATCATGTTGATCGCGCCGAGGATCGAGGACGCACCCGACAGGTGCACCGCGAAGATGGCGAGGTCCATGGCGTAGCCGCCTTCGGCCGTGGTCGAGAGCGGCGGGTAGAGAACCCAGCCCACGCCCGCGCCCGACCCCAGTTCGCCGCCGCCACCGGGGGCGAAGAGCGAGGCCACGGCGAGCGAGGTGCCCGCGACGTAAAGCCAGTAGGACAGGTTGTTCATGCGCGGGAAAGCCATGTCCGGCGCGCCGATCTGGAGCGGCATGAAGTAGTTGCCAAAGCCCCCGAAGAGTGCGGGGATCACCACGAAGAACATCATCAGGATGCCGTGGGCGGTGATCGTTACGTTCCAGATATGGCCGTTGGGCGTGCAGGTCGCGGCGGCATCGGCCACCAGACGCAGGCCTTCCTGGCACATGTACTGGACGCCGGGATTCATCAACTCCATCCGCATGTAGACGGTGAAGATGACCGAGATCAGGCCGACGATGCCGCCGGTGAAGAGGTAGAGGATCCCGATGTCCTTGTGGTTCGTCGACATGAACCAGCGGGTGAAGAAGCCCCGCTCGTCATGTTCGTGGCCATGAATGGCTGCGTCCGCCATTGGCGTCTCCCGTTCTTGCGCTGTCCGCGGGTTTTCCCGTCGGCCGTGTTCCCTTGCGTCCGGCTCCGCAGGGCGGAGTCGGGGCGACGGTCAGGTGATAGCCCGCGCGCGGGGATGAGGCAACGGAGGAAATTGATCCAGATCAAGATGAAACGTCGCAGGGCCGGGGGAAGGGGTGGCATGGAAAAGGGGCGCGTGGCCTTGGCCGCGCGCCCCTTTCCTGTCTGTTGAGGGTCTTGTTATTTCAGCGTGGCAAGGTAGGCGGCCATGTCTTCGCCACCCTTCGCCAGTTTGAAAGACATCTTGGATTTCGCGGCGGCGTCGCCGGTCTGTTCCTTGAGCCACTTGGTCGGATCGACGAGATAGGCGGCGATCATCGCCTCGTCCCAGACGGCGCCGCTGGCCCCGACGGCGACGATCGAGTCGCCATAGGCGTAGCCTTCAAGGCCGCCAACGGTGCGGCCCAGGATGCCGAAGAGATTGGGGCCGGTCTTGCCGCCCTTGACGATCTCGGTCCCGTCGGCGGCGATGATCGCGTGGCAGGCCTTGCATTTCTTGAAATCGGCCTCGCCTTTCGCGGCATCCTGCGCGAAGGCGGGCGCGGTGAGGGTGGCGAGCGTGAGGGCGGCGATGAGGGTCCGGGTCATGGTCTTCCTTTTGGGCTTGGGGCCGCCCGACCAAGGGTCTTGGCAGGGCGGTTGGATGATGCGGTGCGCAAGGTGGCCCGAGGCGCTATGGGAGGCAATCCGTGCAAAGGTCGCATTTGCCGCGCCCGCGCATATCAGCGGGGCGGCAGGAGGCCCGCCTCTTCCAGCGCGGGGACATTGGCGCGGCTGACGGGAATTTCCCGGCCATCGGTCGTGGTGACAACGGCGCGGGGGCCATCGCGTTGCGTGGCGGCGATGCGGTCAATCGCCACCCAATGCGACCTGTGCAGGCGCAGGCCCGGGGTGGGTGCCGCCTCGGCAATCGCGTCGGAAAAGCGCAACAGGATCATTGCGCTGCCTTGATCTGTGGTGACGCGGGTGTAATGGTCCGTCGCCTCGAGCGAGATGAGGGGGCCGCGCTGGTCTTCGGGCAACCGGTCCAGAAGCCGGGGGCGGCCTGTGTAAGGCGGCAGGACGGGGCCTGTGGGGCGGTCGGCGAAGAAGCCCAGATAGGTTGCGAAAGAGATCACCGTCGAGATCGCGAGGATAGAGAGGGCGAGGGGGCCATCCTCAATCGACAGGTCGCCGGGCGAGAGGAACACGGCGTTCACGGTGAAGACGATGGCCGCCACGGGCAGGCCGCAGACCACGCCCGAAAAGAGCGAGGCCAGCCATTTCGGCACGCCATAGGCGTGGATCACGTCGCAGCCGACGAAGCCAACGACAAAGCCGACAGTGCCCGTCGTCACCACGATCAAGGGCCAGTAGATCAGACGGAGCGGAATGGACAGGCTGGCCGCCGTGCCGAAGGGGCCAGCCAGAGCCAGCACCGCCGAGAGGGCGCAGAGAAAGACCCAGAAGACCTTGCTGCGCAGGATCGGACGGATTTCGTCCATCGAGGTCGAGATGATCGGGGCGGGGATCAGGGCCATGGTCGTGTCAGGCGGTCTTTTGGTCCGGGTCCGGGCGTTGTTGCGATGCCGCCCTTATGCGGGCGGTCGCGGGACGGCGTCGTTCAAAGCAGGCACTTGGAAAGCGAGCACTGAGAGAGCGAGCACTGGTCAGGTTTATCCGACTGATAGTTTAAGGACTTTATGCTTTTGCGCAAGGCAGAGTGCGGGTCAGCCCTGTGGGAGACGGCCTGCTGCCTGAAGCGCGGGCACATTCGCACGGCTGACAGGGATGTCGCGGCCATCGCTGGTTGTGACGACGGCGCGGGGGCCGTCGCGGCGCACGGCGGCGATACGATCAAGCGCCACCCAGTGCGACCGATGCACGCGCAGGCCGGGGGTCGGCGCTGCCTCGGCGATGGCGTCGGCGAAGCGCAGAAGGATCATCACGCTGCCCTGATCGGTGGTGACGCGGGTGTAATGGTCGGTCGCCTCAAGCGAGATCAGGGGGGCGCGAAGGTCGGCGGGAAGGCGTTCAAGAAGGCGGGGGGATGGCTCGGACGCAGTGGCGGCAGTATCGGCGGGGGCCGGCGTTTCGGGGAGCCTGTGAAAGGCCAAGGTGACCGCGAAACTGATGGCGATGGAGATTCCGATGAGCGAGAGCGACAAGGGGATCGGATCAAGCGCGAGATCGCCGGGGGCCAGCAGGATGGCATTCGCGCCATGGACAAGGACGGTGATTGGCAGGCCCGTCAACGCCCCGGCGAACATCCCGGCGGGCAGATCGGAAAGGCCAAGGCGGCGCAGGCCTGCGGAAAAGGCCCGCGAACAAAGCAGGCCAAATGGCCCAGTCAGATAGACCATGAACAGCCAATAGGCGATGCGGGGAAGAAGGGGCAGGCTTGTGACCGTTCCGAAGGGCCCCGCGACGCCCAGAACCAGGCCCAAACCCGTGAGGCCGGCCCAGAAGCGCCGGTCCCGAAGGATAACATATGCAGATTCCATGTTGTTTACATGTGATTAATCTCGCTGAAAGTGCAAGCGGGATTAGCCTATTGTGCAACTGGCCGGGGCGCGGCCATCGGGTTGCAGCGGTGCGCCTTCGGGGAAAAAGCGGGGGAAGGTGGCCATCAGGGCCGCGTCAAGATCGGCCATGGTGACGGGAAGGCCCAGATCGACAAGGCTTGTCACGCCATGATCGGCGATCCCGCAGGGAATGATGCCGGAAAAATGCGACAGGTCGGGTTCCACATTGATGGAAATGCCGTGAAAGCTGATCCAGCGGCGAAGTTTTACGCCGATGGCCGCGATCTTGTCTTCGGCGGGTGTGCCGTCGGCATTGGGCGCGCGGTCGGGGCGGGTGACCCAGACCCCGACGCGGCCGGGGCGGATTTCCCCTTTCACGTTGAATTCGGCAAGGGTTGCGATGACCCAGTTTTCCAAGGCTCGGACGAAGCAGCGCACATCGCGCCCGCGCGCGCCGACGTCGAGCATGCAATAGATCACCCGCTGACCGGGGCCGTGATAGGTATATTGCCCACCGCGCCCTGTTTCATGCACGGGAAAACGATCGGGATCGACGAGATCGGCACGTTTGGCCGAGGTTCCGGCAGTGTAGAGCGGGGGGTGTTCCAGAAGCCAGATCGCCTCGGGCGCGGTGCCTTGGGCGATTTCGGCCACGCGCGCCTCCATCGCGGCGAGGGTGGGCAGATAGGGGCTTAGGCCCGGAAGATGGGTCCATTCGACCATAATGCGATGGGGCGGGACGGCCCCCTCCTTTGACTTGGCCTTATAGATATGGGGGCTTGCCGTCGGTGTCACGGGGCAATGCGGGGCGGGGCGCAGGGTGCAGTGGGTGTATTCTCTCTTGTGCCGGGCGGAAAGCTGGCGCAGATGGCGGGCAGGAATGGGACGAAACGAAGGGGGGCGGCCATGTCATCGGGCTGCGTGCTGTGCGGGGCGAAGGGAACAGAGGTGGTTTCCCGAACGGATCGCCATGGGCAACCCCTGATGACCGTGCTGTGTTCCGGCTGTGGTGTGCTGCGGAACGACCCAGTGCCGACGCCGGAGGAGCTGGATCGGTTTTACCGGAAGGATTACCGCGAAAGCTATAAAGGGGCGACAGAGCCGCGCCTGCGGCAGGTCTGGCGCAATCTGGAGCGGCTGAAGGTTCATTTCATCGAATTCCGCGACATCTATTCGCGCGGCGGTGACTGGCTTGATCTGGGATCGGGGAGCGGGGAGTTCACCTTTCTGGGCAAGCATCTGGGCGCGGAGATGACGGCTGTGGAGCCGCATGAAGGCTATGCCGCCTATTGCCGGGAAAAACTGGATCTGGATGTGGCGGGGCGGACGCTGGAGGAATGCGATTTCCCCGAAGGCCGTTTCGACCTGATCCGGCTGAGCCATGTTTTGGAACATATGCGCGATCCGGTGGCGTCTTTGACCACCCTGCGCGGCTGGCTGCGGCCCGGTGGCGTTCTGTATATCGAGGTGCCCAATATTGAGGCCGAGGCACGCAACAAGTTGCAGGGCCGGATGTTCCATTTCGGGCATATCTACAATTACAACCCAGTGACATTGCGCCATGTGGCGGCGCGGGCGGGGTTGGTGGAACTGCCCGAGACGGCGGCGCGGTGCGCGGGGCGTTGCGTGGGGTTCTTTACGGCGGGCGAGGGCGGGGTGCAGCCGGATCAGGCGCTGATCGCCAATGCCGACCGGATGCGCGAGGCGATGCGGGCGCATAATGCCCGCCGCCTGCCGGAGCCAGAGGATGGGACGGCGCTGGGCCGGTTCCTGCGGACGATGACGGCGCGGCTGCGCGAGGCGCGGTCTGGGCAGCGGATGAAGACGCATCGCGCCATCGCCGATGCCGCCGCGGCCGATCTGGAACGCAGTCTGAAGCGGCTGATGGGGCGTGATTGAGGCGCCCCGGCGGGGCGCTGAAGGGGGGCTGATTTTTCCTCTTTCCTTCCCCTTGGCGCTTCGCTAAACAGCCGCCACCAAGCTGGATCGTGCGGATGTGGCGGAATTGGTAGACGCGCAGCGTTGAGGTCGCTGTGGGGTAACTCCCGTGAAGGTTCGAGTCCTTTCATCCGCACCATCCGGCTGGTTGAACGGCCTGATCGGCAGCTAGAAATCCCCTTCCCAGACATTAAGCAGACCAAGCCGCACCGCGTGCGGTGCCGCGGTTTGGCGTTCACTCCTGCGGCGGGGATGGGGCCGGATCACTGCCAAAGGCGGCATTTCCCATACTTTTGGTCATAATTGCCACAATTCGGCCATATTTAGCACCCCTAAGAATAGGTTAACCCGGCGGTAGCCCGGGATTTGTCCAGCCCGGCGAAAGATCGGGTGGCGTGGCGCGAGCGGTAGAATGGCCACTTATGTGATCGACGGCTATGCCGTCGGTGCCATTGCAGTCACGGGGGGAGGCACCCCCGTTGCCGGGTCAACCTTTCGGTTGGACCCGAATTGGTCGGCGTCTACTGCGGCGCTGACCATTACCGTCACGGATGACGATACGGGCTTTTCGGGATCGGCGGCGGCTGTTCTGGATGGAAGCCAGACCGGGGTTGTGGTGACGGCTTCGGGCGCGACGCTGGCATCGGGGACGATCCGGCTGGGGAATGGCTTTGCCGTCAGCGATCCGGTGGCGGGGGCGGTCACGCTTTATCAGGTGATCGTTGGCGGGACGGTGGTGGGCTATGTCGCCTCGGCCCCGTTGCAGCCGGGGGTGATGTATACGGTCGGGTCGGTCACGGCGACCACCGCGGCAGGCGTGCCCTATGGCAGCCTTGCGATGCTTGATCATGAACAGGCGGCCGACAATGCCCTGACTGGCGGAAGCGGCAATGACTCGCTGTCCGGGGGAGCGGGCAACGATACGCTGGACGGTGGCGCGGGGAATGACACGATCCTTGGCGGGTCCGGCAATGACGTGATCACGGGCGGGGCGGGAACCGACAGCCTGCTGGGCGAAGATGGCGACGACACATTCATCGTGACCGATGGCAGCGGCGTCGATTCCATCTTTGGCGGCGCTGGGAACGATACGATCAGTTTTGCCACCGCTTCAGTCGGGGTGAATGTCCAGTTCAGCGGGACGGGGAACGGGACGCAGGCGCTTGTTGGGGTTGGGGCGGTTGCCTTTACCGGGATCGAGGGGATCGAAGGCAGCGGGTTCAACGACACGCTGAATGCCGCGTCGAGCGGGGGCGATGTCACGCTTTCGGGGAATGGCGGGGCGGATACGATCACCGGCGGGGGCGGGGCGGATGCCCTGTTCGGCGGTGCGGATGACGACTCGATCCTTGGGAATGCCGGGGCGGACCTGATCGATGGGGGCGACGGGTCGGACCGCCTGTTCGGCGGGACGGGTGACAATATTCTGTTCGGCGGGGCCGGGGATGACCGGTTGGAAGCGTCGACCGGCGATGACATCTTGGTCGGCGGCGCGGGCAGTGACAGCCTCTTTGCCGGGGACGGGGCCGATGTTCTGGACGGGGGCGACGACGCGGACTCGCTTTATGGCGGGAACGGCGCGGATGTTCTGGATGGCGGGGCCGGTGACGACCTCTTGGATGGCGGGTCGCAGAATGACACGATCCAGGGTGGTCTGGGCGATGACTCGCTCTTGGGTCAGGCAGGAAATGACCGCTTTCTCATGGAAGAGAACGGCGGTCGCGACACGCTGATCGGCGGGAGCGGCACTGATACGATCGACACCACGCTGATCACATCGGGCGTGACGATCAATTATACTTTCACCGGGTCGGGGACGTTCACGGCGGCCGGGACATCGGCCAGCATGTCTTCGATTGAAAGGGCGGTGACAGGCAGTGGCGATGACACGATCTTTGGCGGAACCGGGGCGGATTACGTAGAGACCGGCGACGGCACGGACAGCCTGTTCGGCGGGGGCGGGTCTGACACGTTCTTTGCCGGGGGCGGCAATGATCTGGTCGATGGCGGATCAAGCAGCGACACGCTTTATGGCGGGGATGGGGACGACACGCTGATCGGCGGGACGGGAAGCGATTCCCTTTTTGGCGATGAGGGCGATGATCGTTTCGTTATAAGGTCAAGCGACGGGTCGGACACGCTGTTTGGCGGGACCGGGAATGACACGCTTGATTTCAGTGGTTTCACCACGGCGGTGACGGCGAATTTCTCGGGGGCGGGGGCTGGTTCTGTCTCGAGCAGCGCGGGCACGACGTTCTTTTCCGAGATGGAAATCCTTGAGACCGGGTCAGGCAATGACACGATCAACGGGGGATCGGGGGCGGATACGGTCTTTGCCGGGGCGGGCAATGACCAGATCTTCGGCGGCGGCGGTGCGGATAGCCTGTTTGGCGGGGATGGGCGCGACCGGCTGGAAGGCGGGGATGGCAATGACACGCTGATCGGCGGAGCGGGGATCGATACCCTGTTCGGTGGGCGTGGGCTTGATATCATCGACTATTCCGCGTCGGATGCGGCGGTTAGCATCAATCTGCGGACATGGACGGCGCTGGGCGGAGATGCGCAGGGCGACGTGCTGGCCGGTGTGGATGGGGTGATCGGGTCAGCCTTTGACGATACGATCATCGGCTTTGACGATGAGAGTTCGAACCCTTCCGACTTTTATTACAACATCTTTGACGGCGGGGCCGGGAACGACCTGATCGAAGGTCGCGGCGGCAGCGACGCGCTGTTTGGCGGCGCTGACAATGACACGGTTCTTGGCGGCGACGGTAATGACACGGTCGAAGGCGGGGATGGCCAAGACATCCTGTTCGGCGATGCGGGCAATGACAGCGTCTTTGGCGGGGCCGGCAATGACACGATCGTCGGCGGGGCCGGGAATGACACGCTGGCCGGGGGGGAGGGGCGCGACGTCTTTGTCTTTTCCGGTGGCGGTGGAACGGATCAGATCAACGATCTGGACCTGACGCTTGTCGACGGGCAGTTCACGGACCGGATCGATGTGTCGGCCTTGGTCGATGCGCAGGGCAATCCGGTCAACTGGGCGGATGCGGTTGTCACCTCGGATGGGGCGGGCGGGGCGCTTGTCACCTTCCCCGGTGGCGAAGTTATCCGCCTTGTGGGGATCGACCCTGCGCTGATTTCGACAAAACCTGCGCTTGTTTCGCTGGGCGTGCCCTGTTTCGGGACGGGGACCTTGATCCTGACGGACCGTGGCGAGGTTCCGGTGGAGGCGATCCGGGCGGGGGATCGGGTGATGACGCTGGACCACGGGTTGCAGCCGGTGATCTGGGCGGGCGGGCGGCATCTGGACCGCGCCGCGCTGGAGGCGGAGCCGTTGTTGCGCCCGGTGTTGATCCGCGATGGGGCGATGGGGAACCGGGGCGATGTGATTGTGTCGCCGAATCATGCGGTTCTGGCCGAGGTGGAGGGGCGCGAGATGCTGGTGCGCGCCAAGCATCTGGCCGAGATGGGCGATCCGCGCTTCCGCATCGCCAAAGGGCGGCGGGAAGTGGGCTATCACCATCTGCTGTTGGAGCGCCATGGCATCGTCTTTGCGCAAGGCATGGCGACCGAGACATTGTATCCCGGTCCGATGGCGGTGGCCGCGCTGGGGCCGCAGGTCGCAGCCGAGATAGCGGCGGCCTTTCCGCTTTTGGCGCCCGTGCTGGCCGGGGTGGTGGAGGCGGAAGCCCTGTATGGTCAGCGGGCACGACCTGTGGCCAAGCGGAGGATGATTTTTCGGGCAGATCGAGGGGGGCTGCGCTCCGCGGCCTGAGGCAAATCGTCCCGATCCTTGCTGCGGCGCGGCGAGAGGCTGGTGCTGGTGGGCAGGCCAGAAGGCGATTTTCCCGCCCAACGCGATGAAACTGCCGCATTGGATGGCGAAGAGGTCGCAAATTGGCCTGTTGTCCCGCAATCGCGGATGATAGGCCCGAAGCATGACAAGCCGGTTGCAATGCGCCTAGGCATTGGCTTTAGTCATAAGAAGACGAGCGGGGAACCCGCCGACAAGACCGGGGAGATGCCATTGGCCGCCACGCGCCTGAACGACGGTTTCGTCGTATTTGACCATGTTCAAAAGAGCTATGACGGCGTTTCGCTTGTCGTGAAGGATTTGAACCTGACCATCGGCAAGGGCGAGTTCCTGACCATGCTTGGCCCGTCGGGCAGCGGCAAGACGACCTGCCTGATGATGCTGGCCGGGTTTGAGACGGCCACGAATGGCGAGATTCTGCTGGATGGTCGCCCGATCAATCAGGTTCCGCCGCATAAGCGCGGGATCGGGATGGTGTTCCAGAACTATGCGCTGTTTCCGCATATGACTGTGGGAGAGAACCTTGCCTTCCCCTTGGAAGTGCGGGGGATGGGCAAGTCCGAGCGCGAGGATAAGATCAAGCGCGCGCTGGACATGGTGCAGATGGGGGCCTTTGCCAACCGTCGTCCTGCCCAGCTTTCGGGTGGGCAGCAGCAGCGGATCGCGCTGGCGCGCGCGCTGGTTTTTGACCCGAAGCTTGTGCTGATGGACGAACCCCTTGGCGCTTTGGACAAGCAGCTGCGCGAACATATGCAGTTCGAGATCAAGCATCTGCATGAAAGCCTTGGGATCACCGTGGTCTATGTGACCCATGATCAGGGCGAGGCGCTGACGATGTCGGACCGGATCGCCGTGTTCAACGATGGGCGCATCCAGCAGCTGGCCCCGCCAGCCGACCTTTATGAGCGGCCCGACAACAGTTTCGTGGCGCAGTTCATTGGCGAGAACAATCGGCTGGAAGGCACGGTTGAGGAGATTCGCGACGGGCGCGCGCTGGTGAAGCTGGCGACGGGCGAGGTGATCGACGCGACGCCTGTGAACGTGCAGTCCGTGGGGCAGAAGACGCTGGTGTCGATCCGGCCTGAGAGGGTGGAGTTCAAGACCGACCTGCTGCCTGCGGATGCGCATCTGATCGAGGCTGAGGTGATCGAAGTTATCTATATGGGTGACCTGTTCCGCACCGTTCTGAAAGTGGCGGGCCATGATGACTTTGTCATCAAGAGCCGCAACACGCTGGGCCAGCGGGTGCTGACCCCCGGCGAGAAGATCAAGATCGGCTGGGCGCCGCAGGATGCGCGCGCGCTTGACCCGGTCTGACACACTGCCCTGCCCGAAAGGGCGGGCCAATGACAAGAGAGCAGTTCTGTTCAACATGGGAGCTAACCAAAGATGAAGAAAATCCTGATCCTGACCACCGCCCTGACCGGCTTTGCCGTTTCGGCATCCGCGCAGGAACTGACGGTGATGAGCTGGGGCGGCGCTTATGGCGAAGCCCAGACTGAGGCACATGTGAAGCCGTGGGCGGCTGCCTCGGGCTTTGCTGCCAAGATGGTGGATAGCGACAACCCGGCGACCCCGATCAAGGCGATGGTCGAAGCGGGCAACGTGACCATCGACGTGGCCTCGCTGGAATACGCCGACGCGATCCGTCTGTGCGACGAAGGCATGCTGGAGCCGATCGACATTGCCTCGCTGCCCGCTGGTGCCGATGGCACCCCGGCTGCCGATGACTTCCTGGCCGGCGCTGTGACGGAATGCGGCGTGTCGACCGACATCTGGTCGACGGTCTTTGCCTATGACGACACCAAGTTCCCGGGCGAAAAGCCGTCGACCGTGGCCGACCTTTTCGATCTGGAGAAGTTCCCGGGTAAGCGCGGCATCCGCAAGGGCGCCAAGGCTGTTCTCGAAGTGGCGCTGATGGCGGATGGCGTCCCGGCGGCGGAAGTCTATGACGTTCTGTCCACCCCGGAAGGCGTGGATCGTGCCTTTGCCAAGCTGGACACGATCAAGTCGGAAGTGGTGTGGTGGGAAGCCGGTTCGCAGGCCCCGCAACTCCTCGCCGATGGTGAAGTGGTCATGACCACCGCTTATAACGGGCGGATCTTCAACGCGGCCATCGCCGAGAACAAGCCCTTTGTCATCGTGTGGGACGGCCAGCTCTACGAGAACGAAATGTACGCGATCCCGAAGGGCGCGCCGAACAAGGATCAGGCGCTTGAGTTCATCAAGTATGCCACCTCGACCGAAGGTCTGCGCGCACAGGCGCAGTACATCTCCTACGGTCCGGCCCGGAAGTCGGCGCTGAAGGAAGAGCTGATCTACAAGGACGGCAAGACCGTCATGGGTCCGCATCTGCCGACCGCGCCGGAGAACATGGGCAATGCGCTGGAAACCTCGGCCGAGTTCTGGGTGGACCGGAATGCGGAACTGAACGAGCGTTTCAACGCTTGGCTTGCGCAGTGATCTGACGACCGGGGGCGCGGGCAATCCGCGCCCCTTTTCTTTTCCGTGAGAGACAGACAATGGCCGATGTGACCGCTTCCGCACCGATGACGGGCCCGCAGAAAGCGGGGACCCTGACGACATCGGATGGCCGTCCCCTGAAGGCGGCACTGGCGCAGGCGCAGGCGCGGGCGAAGCGTCGCGCCTTCCTGCTGGTCGCGCCGCTTTTGGCCTTTGTCGTGCTGACCTTCATCATCCCGATCGGGCAGATGCTGGACCGGTCTTTCCACCATGACGGTTTTTCGAAGAACGCGCCTGCCGTATCGGCGTGGTTCGCATCAACGCCTTCGGGAACGGAGCCGGACGAGGTGGCTTTTGCCGCGCTGGCCGAAGATTTCCGATCCATGAAGGAAAACAAGACAGCGGGCGAGGCGGGGACACGGGTCAATTACACCCTGCCCGAGACGCGGTCTTTGATCACCAAGACGGCGCGCAATGCCGATGATCTTGCCCCTCCTTATAAGGAGGCGTTTCTTGCCATCGATGATCGCTGGGATGATCCGGCCGTCTGGCAGGCGATGCGGTCGTCTTCGACGGCCTATACTTCGGATTTCTACTTGGCCGCGCTTGATCTGGAGCGGGCAGAGGATGGCAGCATCCAGCGCGTGCCGGAGAACAGCCGGATATATGTCTATCTTTTCGTCAAGACTTTCCTCATCTCGGCCCTGATCACGTTCATCTGCCTCCTTCTGGCCTTCCCCGTCGCGCATCTTCTGGCCACGTTGCCGATGGCCAAGGCGAATCTTCTGATGATCCTTGTGCTGCTGCCCTTCTGGACGTCGCTTCTGGTGCGGACGACAAGTTGGATCGTGCTGTTGCAGGGCGAGGGGGTGATCAACGATCTGATGATCTCGCTTGGCTTTATCGGCGATGATGGGCGGTTGAAGATGATCTACAACCAGACCGGCACGATCATCGTGATGACCCATGTGCTTCTGCCCTTCATGATCCTGCCGCTTTATTCGGTGATGCGGGTGATCCCGCCCAGCTATGCCCGGGCCGCGCGCAGCCTTGGGGCCACGAGCTGGACCACCTTCCGGCGCATCTATCTGCCGCAGACCCTGCCGGGGATCGGAGCGGGGGCGCTGCTCGTGTTCATCCTTGCCGTGGGTTATTTCATCACGCCCGCGCTGGTTGGCGGGGCGGATGGTCAGCTGATTTCGAACCTGATCGACTTTCACATGAAGAATTCGAACTGGTCCATGGCGGCGGCGCTGTCGGCGATGCTGCTGGCGGGGGTGCTGGTGCTGTACTGGCTTTATGATCGCCTGATCGGCATTGATAACCTGAAACTCGGCTAAGGAGGCGCGATCATGGCCCTGCCCATCTATGCAAGCCCCTTGGAGCGGATCTGGCACTATACCTATCTGGTCCTGTGCACGGCGATCTTCATTTTCCTGATCTCGCCCATCCTTGTGGTGATCCCGCTTTCGTTCAATGCGGAGCCCTATTTCACCTTTACCGAGGCGATGCTGACCTTCGATCCGGTGGGCTATTCGTTGCGCTGGTATGATGCGCTGCTGACCTTGGGGATGCAGACGCCGGAAGCATTGCGCGATGGCGCGTGGTGGAGCGACATGTGGCAGAATTCCACATGGGTGCGGGCGGCGAAGAATTCGATCATCGTGGGGTTCTGGGCGACGATCCTTGCCACGGTTCTGGGCACGCTGGCGGCGCTGGGCCTGTCGCGGCCTGAGATGCCGTATCGGCGTGTGGTGATGGCCATCCTGATCAGCCCGATGATCGTGCCGATCATCATCATCGCCACGGGGCTGTTCTTTTTCTACTCCAACCCCTGTTCCATCATCGGGATGTCATGCGGGCGGCTGACCAGCACCTATCTGGGGGTGATCCTTGCCCATACCACGCTGGGCATCCCCTTTGTGATCATCACGGTGACGGCGACGCTGTCCGGTTTTGACCAATCGCTGATCCGCGCGTCGGCCAGTCTTGGGGCATCGCCGTCGCGGACCTTTTTCAAGGTCATCATGCCCTTGATCCTGCCGGGGGTGGTGTCGGGGGCGTTGTTTGCCTTTGTCACCTCGTTCGATGAGGTGGTGGCGGTGCTGTTCATCGCAGGCCCGGACCAACAGACCATCCCGCGGCAGATGTGGAACGGCATCCGCGAGGCGATCAGCCCGGCCATTCTTGCGGTGGCGACGATCCTTGTCGTGATCTCCATCGCGCTGCTTGCGACGGTGGAACTGCTGCGGCGGCGGTCGGAGCGGTTGCGGGGCGTGACGCCGCATTGAGGTGCGATCCCGCCCGCGTCAGGGCAAGATGTGCAACCAAAGCCAGATGGTGCCGATGGAGAGGGCCGTTGCGATAAGGACCGTCGACGCGGCCACGCGCTTTCCCACGCCGTAGAGATTGGCGAAAAGGTAGGCGTTGACGCCCGGTGCCATGGCGGCGGTCATCACTGCCGAGCGGAGGCCATCCGTTCCAAGGCCGAAGACGAAGCGGCCAAGGCCATAAGTCAGGGCCGGATGCAGGATGAGCGAACAGGCCGTGAGCATGGCGATGATCCGGAAATCCCCATCGGGTCTGTAGCGCAGAAGGACGCCACCAAGGCCGAAAAGGGCGGTCGGGATGGCCGTTCCGGCCACCATGCCGATGGCGGACCAAGCCACGGTCGGCAAGGGCAGGCCGGATAGGTTCACCGCGAAGCCTGCCGCGATGCCTAGGACGAGGGGTTGGGAAAAGATCGCCCTAACGATCTGGCGGATAAGGGCAAGGCCCGACAGGCCCTGACCGCGCGTGCGCGCCCATTCCATCACGGTGATGCCGAAGGCGTAGAAGATCGGCGCATGGATCGAGATGATGGCGAAGTTGCCGGCCAAAGCCGCAGTCCCATAGGCGCGTTCGGTGATTGGCACGCCCAGAAGGAGCGAATTTGAAAAGAGTGCGACGAAGCCGATCGCGGTGGCATCGGTGACGGGTCGGCGGAAGAACAGGATCGCCGCCGTGAAGGCCGTGAAAAAGGACGTGAAGGCGGCAAGGTAGAAGGAGAGGAAGAGCGCGGGCTGGAAGGTTGCGGCAAGGTCAAGCCGCGCGATGGAGGAAAACAGAAGGGTGGGGGCCGCGAAGTTTTGCGCGTAGCGCATCAGGGCATCCACCGCATCGGCCCCGAAGAGGCGGGCGCGGGCGGCGGCATAGCCCATGCCGATGACAAGGAAAACCGGCAGGATGACGTCAAGGAGGGCGTTCACGGGATCAGGCCTGATTGCCGTATTCGATCACCATGCCATCATGGGCGGGGCGGATATGGGGGGGAAGCTCTGCCTCCAATTCTGCGAAGTCGAGGTCGTGATGCATGTTGGTGATGACGGCGCGCGCAGGGCGGGCGCGGGCGATCCAGTCGAGTGTCAGGGCAAGATGGGCATGGGTCGGATGCGGTTTGCGGCGCAGGGCATCGACGATCCAGCAATCAAGGTCTGTGAGGTGGGGCCAGCTGGTTTCGGGGATATCCACCGCGTCGGGCAGATAGGCGAGGGGACCGATGCGGAAGCCAAGCGCGTCCATGCTGCCGTGATGGGCGGTGAAGGGGGTGAAGGTCAGCGTGCCGCCTGCGCCTGCGATATGAACATCGCCCTCGATCAGGTTGAGGTCGAGGATGGGCGGGTAGGGGCTGCCCGCGGGTTGCACGAAGGCATAGCCGAAGCGGGCGATCAGCGCATCCTGCGTGGGGCCATCGGCCCAGACGGGGAGGCGGCGGCGCAGGTTGAAGACGATCTGGCGCAGATCATCAAGGCCGTGGACATGGTCGGCATGGGAATGGGTGTAGATCACCGCATCCAGCGTGCCGATCCCGGCATCCAGCAGTTGTTCGCGCATGTCGGGCGTGGTGTCGATCAGCACGCGGGTGGTGCCGTCGGCGGTTTCGCGTTCCACCAGCAAGGAACAGCGGCGACGGCGGTTCTTGGGGTTTGCCGGATCGCAGGCCCCCCAGTCGCCGCCGGGTGGGCCGAGGCGGGGCACACCGCCCGAAGACCCGCAGCCAAGGATGGTAAAGCGCAGGGTGGCCATGTTAGGCGGCCTTTGCCTTGCGCGCGGCGCGGGGGAAGAGGCGGTCGAAATTCGCCGTCGTCTGCGCAGCGAACTCTGCCTCGCTCATCCCGTACAGTGCGGCACCTGTCTTGGCGGTGAAGGCGGTATAGGCGGGTTCATTCCTTTTGCCGCGATAAGGGATCGGGGCAAGGTAGGGGCTATCGGTTTCCAGAAGGATGCGGTCCACGGGTGCGGCAGCGAAGATATCGCGGAGTTCCTGCGATTTCGGGAAGGTCGCGATGCCGGACATGGACAAATAGAAGCCAAGGTCGAGCGCGGCCTTGGCCAGTGCCGCACCGGAGGAGAAGCAATGCATGACGCAGGTGTAGGGGCCTTCGCGGAAGCCTTCGGTCAGGATCGCGGCCATGTCGTCATCCGCTGCGCGTGAATGGATGATGAGGGGCAGGCCCGTCTCTTGCGCCGCCGTGATGTGCAGGCGGAGCGAGGTCTTTTGCACCTCGGCGCTGTCGGCGGTGTAGTGGTAGTCAAGGCCCGTCTCGCCGATGCCCACGAATTTCGGATGGCGCGACAGGGCGATAAGTTGCTCCACCGTGGCGAGGGGTTCTTCAGCGGCGCTCATCGGGTGGGTGCCAGCGGCGTAGAAGACGCCGTCATGCGCCTCGGCAATCGCGCGGACGGTGGGTTCGTTCTTCAGTCTTGTGCAGATGGTGACCATGCGCGTCACACCTGCGGCACGGGCGCGGGCGATCACATCGGGCAGTTCCCCGATCAGGTCGGGAAAATCGAGATGGCAATGGCTGTCGACAAGTTCGGGCGGTGTATCGGAGGGCATGGATGCTCACCTCTGGGCGAGCGTTCCCGCCGTCTTTTCAAGGGTCAGAACCATATCCATGAGAAGTGCGGCAGGGTCAAGGTTCACCGCCTTGCCACGGCGCGCGCGCTGGGCGAGCGATTGGGCAATCTCAGCCCAAAGGCGGGCGGCATCGGGGGCGTCGGCAAGCCGGGTGAGGAGGGCGGATTCGCCCTTTGCCGCCTCGGGTGGAAGTTGGCGGGTGGCGGCGGCGCGGGCGAGACGGGTCAGGAAAAGGTCGATCAGGGTGAGGATGAGGTCAAACTGCGCCTCGGCCCCCCGGCCGGCGCCAAGTTCGGCCAGTGCAAGGGCGCGGGGGCGATCAAGGCGGGGGAGGGAGGAGAAGAGATCGATCAGCAGGGCGTATAGTTTCAACCCGTCGAGATTGGTCAGGCGGAAGGCTTCGCCCACGCTGCCCCCGGCGAGTTCGGCAAGGGGCTGGGCCTGATCATCGGCCACCTCACCCCCGGCGGCGGTCAGGGCCTTTGCCAATGCGTCGGGCGGCAGGGCGGACAGGCGCAACTCGCGGCAGCGGGAGCGGATGGTGGGCAGAAGGCGGTGGGGTTGATGGGCGATCAGCAGAAAGGTTGCCCCTGCGGGCGGTTCCTCGAGAAGTTTCAGCACGGCATTGGCGGCCGAAGTGTTAAGCTCGTCGGCGGCGTCGATGATGGCGACGCGGCGGCCGCCATCGGCGGCGGACATGGCGAAGAAGGATTTGAGCGCGCGCGCCTCTTCCACCGTGATTTCCTGGCGCAGGCGGCTGTTCTTGTCATCCCATGGGCGGCGCAGGAGAAAGAGGCGCGGTTCCGATAGGGCATGAAGGCGACGGGCGAGGGGCGTGTCGTTTGGCGTGTCGAGGGTTTCGGGTGGGGGTGGGGCGCCGAAAAGGCCGCCGTCATCGACGGGCGCATCCAGCAAGAACCGCGCGATGCGCCAGGCGAGCGTGGCCTTTCCCACGCCTCGCGGGCCGGAAATGAGCCAGCCATGATGCAGGCGGCCGGAATTGAAGGCGGATAGGAAGGTCGCCTCGGCGGCGTCATGGCCAAAGAGGTGGGCCGTGTCGCGCGGGTGGGGTGCGCCTTCGATGCGGTCGGGTTCGGGGATGTCTTCGGGGGCGGTGGTGGCCATCGGTCAGCCCAGATGCCGCAGGACGGTGGCGCGGATATCGGCGGCGACGGCATCTGCGTCACGCGCGCCGTCGATCAGCCGAAAGCGGGGATGGTGGGCGGCCAGCGCAAGAAAGCCCGCACGCATGCGGGTCTGGGTGTCCAGCCCCATATCCTCGAACCGCAATTCAGTGCCGGCGCGGGCGCGGGCGCGGGACAGACCGACGGCAGGGTCGATGTCGACAAGGATCGTGAGGTCGGGTTCGGTGCCGATCATCAGGTCATGCAGGCGGTCCACCGTCGCCACCAGATCGCCGCGCGTGATGCCCTGATAGATGCGGGTCGAGTCGGCGAAGCGATCGGTGATGACGATCTCGCCGCGTGCCAGCGCCGGGCGGATGGTCTTTTCCAGATGGTCGCGCCGGGCGGCGGTGAAGAGGAGGATCTCAGTCTCGGCCGACCAGCGGTCGGGGTCGCCTTCAAGCACAAGGCGGCGGATTTCTTCTGCCCCCGGTGATCCGCCCGGTTCGCGGGTTAGGGTGACGGCATGGCCTTTGGCGCGCAGGGTTTCGGCCAAGCGGCGGGCCTGTGTGGATTTGCCGGACCCGTCGATTCCTTCGAAACTGAGGAAGAGGCCGGGCATCAGGAGGCCGGGGTCGCGCTATCCGACAGGTATCGCTGCATCAGCACCTGCGCGGCGGTGGTCAGCCGCTTGACGAAGCCGCCTGTGGCGACATCGGCTTCGGCCACCAATGGGATGCGGGCATCGGGCAGGTCAGGGACATGCACGATCAATTCGCCCATCGGCTGGCCTGCCGTGACGGGGGCCTTGACCGGGCTGGTAAAGACGACCTCGGCGGTCATGCTGTCTTGCACAAGGGCCGGGACAAGAAGGCGCACATCCGCCGAAGGCACCAGACCCACGGTTTCGGTTGCGCCCATCCAGACCGGTGCCTCGGCCACGCGGGTGCCTGCGGTGACGACCGTTTTTTCGGCAAACTGGCGGAATGCCCAGTTTACGATGGCTTCGGATTCCTCGGCACGGTCCTTGTCGGAGGCGAGGCCTGTGATGACGAAGATCACACGGCGTTCGCCCATGGTGGCGGAGCCCACAAGGCCATAGCCCGCTTCGGAGGTGTGGCCAGTTTTCAGGCCATCGGCCTGCCAATCAGCGGCGGCGATGCGCAGAAGGGGATTGCGGTTGTTGGCATTGGCCGGGGCGCGGTCTTTATAGTTGAATTCGGTCTCGGCGAAGATCGGATAGTATTCGGGGAATTCGAGGATCAGCCGCTTGGCAAGGATGCCCAGATCGCGCATCGACATGCGGTGGCCGGGATCGGGCCAGCCAGAGGAATTCTTGAAGACGGCATTCGTCATCCCCAAGGCACGCCCGCGTTCCGTCATCAGGCGGGCGAAGGCCTCTTCGGTGCCTGACAGGCCTTCGGCTACGACGACACAGGCGTCGTTGCCGGAGTTTATGATCATCCCACGGACAAGGTCCAACACCGTGGGGCGATCGGTTTCATTGAGGAACATGGTCGAGCCGCCCATCGCCCGCGCGCGCGACGATACGGAGAATGTGGTTTCCGGCGTGACGCGGCCATCGCGCAGCGCCTCGAACAGCATGTTGATCGTCATCAATTTGGACATGGAAGCCGGGGGCAGGGGGGTATCGGCGTTCTTGTCCAAAAGGACGGTCTGCGTGGTTACGTCATAGACCCAGGCCGCCGTGGCGCGCGTTTCGAAGGCGCGGGCCGGCAGAGCCGCGATCAGAAAGAGCACGATAAGGGCGGCAAGGCGGGCGGCGGCACGGGGCAGGCGGAACATGCGGCGGCGGTCCTTTCTAGGGGTCAGCGGCGGATCACATAGGCATCGGAGAAGCCCAGCCCGCGCACTTTGGTCAAAAGCGCCTCACGCCCGCCGGTGCCGGTGGCGGTCACGCTCCACCATGTTTTACCCTGCGTGGTTTCCTTGCGGGAGGTGGCGCTGATCCCCGCTTTCTGAAGCGTCTGGACGGCGCGGTTGGCGTTGGGCTCTTGCGAGAAGATACCGATCTGGACGGTGATCGCGCCTGCGGCAGGGGCGGGCGCGGTGCCTGTAGGGGCGGATGAGATGACAGGGGCGGCAGGCTGGGCGGCCTCGGCCTTGTCGATGGCGTTGGCGGCGATTGCGGCGACCGAGACGGAACCTGGTGCAGCGGGTGCGGCAGGGGCAGCTTCGGCGGCTGCGGTGGCCGTCACCGGTTCATTGGCATCCAGAAGGGGCCGGGTTGCATCGGTTTCGGCGGGCACTTCCTCACGCCGAAGGGCGGTGACAGAGAGCGTGCCGGGCTGGCCCGCCAGAAGACCCAGCGCATCTGCTGCGTCAGAGGAGATTTGCAGTTTTGGGCCGGGATTGAACGCTTCACGCTTGAAGAGCGCGCCGATGACGAATTTGCCATTGGCAGGGTTGCGCAGGATGACGCGTTCGGGATCGGTCGCATCTGGCGAGGCAACCCAGACGCCGCCCAAGGAGGGGCGGCCATCCCAAAGCGCCTGATCGGTGACTTGAAACACCTCTGGCGCCTCGACATCGCGGTCCACCAAGGTGACGGAGCGCGCGGGGGCGGCGGCGTCAGTCGCGGCGCCGCTGTCATCCGCTTTGCGCGCGAAGGGGTTCTGCCCCGGCTGGCAGGCGGCCAGCATAAGGACGGTTGAAAGAAGAAGCGCGCTGCGCATCTGCGAAAATCCTGCCATTCCTTGCCCCATTGCCCGCACGTTCCTGCCGCGCGTGGTTCCGGCCCGTTGCGGGCCTGTCGGTTGTCTTTCCTGCCCAAAGTCCGACCTTGCCGCGAAATAGCGCAAAGTGCGAACAGCGGGATCATACAGGCTGGTCTGACGGGTGGAAAGGCCGGGGGGAGGAGATGGGCGGAAAACTCACGCCATCGTGGCCTTTCAGAATCGGTTCGGTGCGTCTAGGTAGCCAAGCGTCGGAGGAGTGGCCGAGAGGTTTAAGGCACCGGTCTTGAAAACCGACGTGGGGGGAACCCCACCGTGGGTTCGAATCCCACCTCCTCCGCCACATATGCGCCATAAGTCATTGATATAATAGTGAAATTTTTTCGGATAACGTGATTCATCCCCCACGCCGTCCCCCAATTGGATTTCATTAGGTTGCGCTAGGGGGACTGCTGATTGACAGGCCTCGCCTTGCCGTCTTGAGCTTCAGGAAAGGTTTCTCGACTACATGCCAAGAAAAAATCCCACATGCGAACACGAGCGGGGTCGCCACTAGAATGTTGATGAGCGGCTCCTCAATTCCAGCCATCGCAACGGCTTGCTGTATAGGAAAGGCATAGATGTAGACACCGTAGGAATAGTCACCGAGCTTATTGTAGCGTGCCAAGATAGGAAGGTTGGCGAAACCAAAGAGGAAAGCGCCGTAAGATAGTGCGACCACGAATGCGAGTAAGAAGGCTGGAGTAGGCCAAGCCAAGCCTGCAAAAGCCACCAACCCTAAAGCTATCCATTTCGATAGGATGACCCTGTCAGACCAGACGAAGAACGCCATCCCAATGACAAAGGGAAACCCAACGTAAACAAGTATTTGCGGAAGAAATGGAAGCTTGAGGCCTTGGTCTAGAGCCACTAGCCGAACAATGTATCCTGCCGTGCAAACGATGACTATTGCTCCAAATAGCTTTGATCGCCTGAGGATGCCCAGCAAGCCGCAGGATAGCACACCGGCATAGCAAATTACCTCTAGGGGTAGTGACCAAAGCGAGCCGTTTATGGCGTTCTCAAGGGGATTCTGGACGAACACACCGGGGAGGCTACCAACAGACGGCGCAACACCCAGAAGTGCGCCCATACCCATAGTGGCCTGACTCAAGAGATACCCGGGCACAGCTGACCAAAATGTAGAACTATCAACACCGACCTTAACCAATGCCGCCAAAGCAACCGTAGCAAGTAGCATGACGAAAAGGCCCGGCAAAATGCGCAGTGCGCGCGCCGTTAAGAAACTCAGGGCGTTGGGATGGTTCGAATAGCTTGAGGTTATGAAAAACCCAGATATGGCAAAGAACACAAACACGCAGGCTCTGCCCAGGTTTTCGCCTTTCAGAGCTACCTCAAATGGTTCCAGCGCGTTCCCGCCCAGACTGAGCGGAAAAGCGTGCGACACGAGCACCCCTGTGGCCGCAATCATACGCAACAAGTTAAAGTTGTTCTCTCTCGTAAGACAATCTGAAATTGTCATCATGGTTGCTTGCTCGTCTGAATGCGCCGGACATTGGTAGGTGCGCACTCTGTGCAAATCAAGCTGCACACTAGCTCAGTTTTGTCTTGGCGATCTGTTCTTTCTTCAATAGCCCCTTCCCCCATCTGGCCCGCTGTGCCTCGGCTATCCTTGCGCGCCCTTCCTCCGTCCTAGGCCCTGTGCTCATCCCGCCGTGAAACTTGCAGCGCCGCTTACCGCTTTCGCTGTTATTGCGGCATGGCTCACCCTTCCTTGTCTTGGCCCCGCGAAGAAGACGAGTCAGTGCCTGTTGATATTGGGATTACTGGCACATTCGGATTGGAAGGCCTCCACACAGCCAATGACAGGATCATTCACGAGTGGCTTACCTATGCCGGACGGTACGACGTGAAGACCGTGGATCGGCACCTTTCGGCGATCCGATATTTTGAAGATCTAGTGGCGGGAAAGCACTTCAGCAAACTGACCCGTGACGATGTTGCCAAAGTCAGAGACGATCTAAAGAGGCGCGCGGAACCAGACTCTACCGATTGTTTGTCCGCTTCCTCGATCAAGCATTTTGTTTCGTACCTATCAGCGTTCTTTGACTGGCTGGTGAAGCAGGACGGGTTCAAAGGCCTTCCAAAGGATCTGCAAGGGTACCTGAAACTGCCTAAGGCGGTCTTGGCATCTGCCGTGCAGGTGCTGCACAAGGACTATCCTTCCATCAACGAGGCTAAGTGTTGATTTCCACTGAGAGCTGACCCGGTTCGGCCCCGGATTTCCATTGAGATTTGACCCATGTGACCCTCCCCCGAGCGAAGCGCGAGGGGGTCAACGGAGTGATCGACATGGGACTATTGAACGTGATCCGTAAGCTGCGCCTTCGACAGGGTTTGCCGATCCGCGAGATCGCGCGGCGCACTGGACTGTCACGCAACACCATCAAGAAGTATCTGAAGGCGGATGTGATCGAGCCGCATTTTGCGACGCCGGAGCGCCCGAGCAAGCTTGATCCCTTTGCCGAGAAGCTGGCGGGCTGGCTGAAGAACAATGCTGGGAAGCCGCGCAAAGAACGGCAGACGCTGACGAAGATGCATGCCGATCTGGTGACGCTCGGCTTCACTGGCTCTTACAATCGTGTGGCGGCTTTCGCGCGAGAATGGCGAGCAGATCGGCAGCGTGAGCAGCAAACGACAGGTCGAGGGACGTTCGTTCCGCTGGCCTTCCGTGCTGGCGAAGCGTTCCAGTTCGACTGGAGCGAGGACTTCGTGGTCGTTGGCGGTGAGCGCACGAAGCTTCAGGTCGTCCATATCAAGCTGTCGCACAGTCGGGCCTTTCTCCTGCGCGCCTATCCTTTGCAGACCCATGAGATGCTGTTCGATGCCCATTGGCACGCGTTCCGGGTCTTCGGGGGCGTGCCGGAACGGGGCATCTACGACAATATGAAGACGGCGGTGGATCGTGTGGGCCGCGGAAAGGCCCGTGAGGTCAATATCCGCTTCCTCGCTATGGCGAACCATTATGTCTTCGAGCCCGAGTTCTGCAATCCGGCGGCAGGGTGGGAGAAGGGACAGGTCGAGAAGAATGTCCGTGACGCCCGCCATCAGATGCTGCACGGCATGCCGAACTTTCCTGATCTTGCCGCGCTGAACGCTTGGCTGGAGAGGCGCTGCATCGCGCTGTGGCATGAGACCGCCCATGGCACTCTGCCCGGAACCATCGCCGATGTCTGGGCAGAGGAACGTAGGACCTTGATGCCTCTGCCTGTGGCGTTTGACGGCTTTGTCGAGGTGAGCAAGCGTGTCTCACCCACCTGCCTGATCAGCTTCGAGCGCAATCGCTACAGCGTTCCGGCATCATTTGCGAACCGGCCCGTCAGTCTGCGGGTCTATCCCGACCGATTGGTGGTGGCGGCGGAGGGCAACATCCTGTGCGAACATGTCCGCCTGATCCAGCGCAGTCACAAGTTGCCCCCGCAGACGATCTATGACTGGCGGCACTATCTGGCGGTCGTGCAACGCAAGCCCGGTGCTCTTCGCAATGGCGCACCCTTCCTCGAACTGCCACCTGCCTTCAGGCAGTTGCAGGATCAGATGCTCCGTAAGCCCGGTGGTGATCGTGAGATGGTGGATATCCTTGCGCTCGTCTTGCAGCACGATGAGCAGGCCGTGCTGACCGCCGTGGAATTGGCACTGACAGAGGGTGTGCCGACCAAGACCCATGTGCTGAACCTCCTACACCGCCTTGTCGACGGCAAGGTGATCGGTGGGCCACCGCTGGATACTCCGCAAGCGTTGATCCTGAGGCATGAACCCAAGGCAAATGTCGAACGCTATGACGCTCTGCGCAGCCAGATCGCTGCAGGAGGCCGCCATGCGTCATGACCCTGCCGCAGGTGCCATCGTCATCATGCTTCGCAGCTTGAAGATGTATGGCATGGCCCAAGCCGTTGAAGATCTCATCGAACAGGGCGCACCTGCATTTGAAGCCGCCATCCCAATTCTGTCGCAACTGCTGAAGGCCGAATTGGCCGAACGGGAGGTGCGCTCCATCGCCTATCACATGAAGGCGGCGCGCTTCCCAGCCTACAAGGACCTCTCGGGCTTCGACTTCGCCGCCAGCGAGATCAACGAGGTCACTGTCCGGACGCTGCATCGCTGCGAGTTCCTCGACGGCGCTCAGAATGTCGTCCTGATCGGCGGGCCGGGCACCGGCAAGACACATGTCGCGACGGCTCTTGGTATCCAGGCAATAGAGCATCACCGCCGCAAGGTCCGCTTCTTCTCCACAATCGAACTGGTCAACGCCCTCGAACAGGAAAAGGCCAAGGGCAAGGCGGGGCAGATTGCCGAAAGCCTGACCCGCCTCGACCTCGTGATCCTCGACGAGCTTGGATACCTGCCGTTCAGTGCCTCGGGCGGGGCGTTGCTGTTCCACCTGCTCAGCAAGCTTTACGAGCGCACCAGCGTCGCCATCACTACCAACCTCAGCTTCAGCGAATGGGCCACGGTCTTCGGCGACGCCAAGATGACCACGGCCCTGCTCGACCGCCTAACCCACCGCTGCCACATCTTGGAGACCGGAAACGACAGCTTCCGCTTCAAGGCAAGTTCAGCCGCAGCAGCCCGAAAGAAGAAGGAATGAAACCGTGCATTGACCCACGCATGACCCAAAAGCCATAACCAACAGTGGGTCACTTCTCGATGGAAAACCCGGGTCGGCTCTTAGTGGAAATCAACAGACATTTGTCAGAGCACTATTGATGAGCGCTAGAAGTGACATAGCAGGACGATTGGTAACACTCACCTTTTTTGGCATGTCTTCCCGCCGACTGTTCATACCGTACAACCCAATTTGCGATTGCCGGACGGGCTCAGGAACGCAGCAAATGCCCAAGGTGACCAAGATAATCTAATTGATCGCGAGCCTTGATGACATCATCGGACTTGATGGTCACGTCTAACAGACATTCGACCGTCAGGGCGTTTGCCATCGTGCGGCCATCCGGACCCACGACAAGGCTGCGTCCGCAAAAGGGCGCGGCTTCGTCGTCACCGGCATAGTTGCAATAGGCGACGAAGATGCCGTTCTCGCAGGCGCGGGTTGGGATAACCGCGTCAGGGATGACCCGCCATTTCGGGCTAAGCGCGGTGGGCACGATCAAAAGCAGTGCCCCTTCCAGACTGGCCCGACGGACAAGCTCTGGGAACTCGGCGTCGAGGCAGATCAAGAGGGCTATGGGTATGCCTTTGATCTCAAAGACCGGCGCAGGGCCGCCTTTGGTGAAACACTCGCGCTCGTAGTCATTGGCGGTAGTTTGTTTGCGGTAATTGGCCAGAACAGCGCCATCGGCACCAATGCAGATCGCGCTGTTAAAGATGCGCCCGCTATCGGCTTCGGCATAACCAAGGACAATGGCTTTGCAATGGCGGACAGCCAGCGCCCGAACACAGGCGATAAAGGGACCTCGCTGGTCGACTGCTTCCGCGCGAGATAACATCACGTCGCCATAGCCCGGCCAGCACAACTCGGGAGTAATCAGGACATCAGCCCGAGTTCGCGCCATAGCCTTGTCCAGGGCCTCAAGAAAACCTTCCCGGGATGGTTCGACGGGCGCCCGCTGCCAGAGGGCAAGTTTCACTTCCGTCATGTCACTCAGCCCTTCAGAAGCCGAGAAGGCGCGGAAGGAATAACGAGAGCTCTGGCACGAAGGTGACCAGCAACATCACCGGCAAAGCGACGAAGGCAATCAGTTGCAACGCTGGTACGACGGCATAATGGATCGACACTTTGCCAATCCGGCAGGCCATGTAGAGGATTGGTGCGACCGGCGGGCTGTTGGCACCGATGACCACAGAGCAGGCCACAATCGAAGCGTAGTGGATCGGGTCAACCCCATGCGAAACCACCAGCGGCATCATCAACGGGGCGATCACAACGGTTACTGAAAGGTCGTCCATAATCATGCCGACAAAGATCAGAAAGGCATTGACCAGAAGCAGTATCAAAATCGTGTTGTCGGTGACTTTTGTGGCTGCTTCGGTCAGGTCCTGCGGCACGCCTTCGGCGACCATGATCCGGCCAATCATGAAAGAAAACAGCAGGATCAGGATGATGGTTCCGGTCGTCTCGCCGGCCTCGAGCAGGCTTTGACGGAAGCGCGCCAAGGTCAAATCGCGATAGATGAAAAAGCCGATCAGTATGGCCATGAACAACGCCACGGCAGCTGCCTCGGTAGGGGTGAAGATGCCGCCATAGATGCCGCCCAAAATGATGAGCGGCATCATCAGAGCCGGCAGGGCGCTCAGCGTTAGCCGCGACGCGCTGTCGCCACTTCTTTGCCGCTGCAGGGCCGCGGTGCGTTCGGGCGTATCCTTCAGCAATCGCCGGGTGATGATCTTGTTGAAGATCATCAAGCCCAGCATCAGCAGAAGGCCTGGAACGACGGTTGCCGCGAAAAGCGCGGTGATTGATTGTTTGGTAACCACCCCGAACAGGATCAGCGTGATCGAGGGCGGGATCAGGATGCCTAGCAAGGACGACATGCCAAGCAGCGCCGAACTATAGCCGCGCGGATAGCCGCGTTCGGTCAGTGGGTCGATCATGATCGTGCCGATCGATGCAACCGCCGCAGTCGCGGTGCCAGAAATCGCACCAAAGACGCCGGAGGTCGCGATCATTGCGCCGCCCATGCCGCCCTTGCGACCACGCAAGACCAACGCCATGAAGCGGATCAAACGCTCGGCCACGCCGCCCGATTGCATCAGGTAACCGGCCAACACAAAGAGCGGCAGCGCCAGCAGGATGACAGAGTCGAGTGAGCGGAACCCCTGCAATAGCAGGGTCGTCGTGTTCACGTCATAGGCCCAGACCAGAAACATCAGCACCCCGGCAAAGGACCATGCGACCGGAACGCCAAAGATCATCAACGCCATTAGAAGTCCGATTGCATATATCGCTTCCATGGCTCAGAGCTCCCCGGCTTCGCGCGAGGAGATGCCCAGAACGACCCTGGCGGCGATGACCAGATCGCGAAAGGCGTAGATGATGAATAGCGCAGACGCCAAAACGATGGCCGACTGTGGGATCATCAGCGGTAGGCTGAGCGCGGCTGTCGTTTGCGGTCGGGCAATCGACCAGTCCACCATGTCACGAGCTAGGCCCATGAAAAACAGGCTAAGGACCACCATGATGATCGACACGGCCAGATCATGCAGGGCCTTGGCGCGCGGGGTCGGCAACGCCTGGGACAGAAAGTCGACCACGAGATGTTGCCGGTTGCGCGCAGCAATCACCGCCCCGCACATGTAAAGCCACATCGCCGATAGGGTTGCCAATTCCAGCACCCCCACGACCGACCAGCCAAGGACGAAGCGGGCCAGCACCAGAAACAGGATCAGGACCGTCACCGCCAGATTGGTCATGATGACCACAAGGCCCATCGCCCACATGATAGCCCCGTCGAGCCGATGAAATAGCGCAGTCATCGGGTGCTCTCCCTTCAATGAAAAAGGGCCACCCCAACCAGAGGGGCAGCCCGGGGAAGCGATCAGTTCGCGTTGGCGCGGATCAGGTCCATGATCTCTTTGCCGACGTCCGGCTCCATCTGAGTCCAGACTTCGGCGCGCACCTTTGCGGCGATCGGGGCGATCTGTTCGTCGGTCAGTTCGAAATATTCCATGCCCCCGGCGACAGCCAGATCGACGTATTTCTGGTCGGTCGCCTGTGCGTCAGTGAACTGCTTGGTCATTTCGGCAACAGCGGCATCCTCGATCAACTTCTGGTGGTCGGGTGACAGTTCGTTGTAGCTCTCCAGATTGGCCAACAGGTTGCCTGTCACAAAGGTGTGCTTGGTGCGGACATAGTAATCCAGCACGTCGCGGAAGTATTCGTAATCCCAGTAGATCACGTTGCCCGCGTCGCCATCGACGACCCCGGTCTGGATCGAGGTGTAGACCTCGCCCCAATCAATCGCGGCGGTCTGGTAGCCCATCGATTCCAGGATTTGCGGGAAGGGGAACAAGGGCGGCGTGCGCACCTTAATATTTGAAGCACCGGCAAGATCGGTAGCATAGGCACCACGGGTCGCGACCCCGCTGAACCCTTCGGGCCAAGCCCCGAAGTACTTCAGCCCGATGTCGTTGAATACGACGTTCAGCGCGCCGTTTACCCACCCACCTGGCTTGTAAGCCTCGAAGGCTTCGTCCCACGACGTCACCATATAGGGCGTGTTCAGGATGCCGATCCGCTTGTCATAGGATGTCGACGGCCAAGAAAGCATCAGGTCAACTTCACCGGCCACAAACAGGTCAAACACCTCCAACTGGCCGCCAAGTTCGTTTTGGAAGAAGACGCGGGTCTTGATCTCGCCATTTGAGCCCTCTTCGATGGCCTTTGCCCAGTTCGCAATAGCTTGCCCCGATGGCGACTCGCGATCGCCCGAGTCAGTTGCGATCTTCAGTTCGATCTCGGCAAGCGCGGGTAAGGCCATCAGACCCAACGCAAGTGCCGAAGTTGAAAGGAATTTTCCAAGCATTCTTCGCCTCCTTGTTGTGCTTGGGTCAATCTGACCCCTACAACATAACGTTTGTTATGTTGCAAGATAACGTATGTTATGCTCTTCCTCTGTCAACAAAAATCTCTATGAAACCTCAGTATGACCAAGGGTGATACGAGAAAGCCGGAACGAGAGCTGGAACAGCGGGTCCTGATCCGGCAAGACTGGATTTCGGCTGCGCGACAGGTGCTGATCGACAAAGGAGTAGGTGGCATTAAGCTGCGCGCTCTGTCCGAGTCGCTTGGTGCAACGACGGGTGCCTTCTACTGGCAGTACCGTAACCTAGAAGAGCTTTTAGAGGATGTCCGTCAGGACTGGGCAGAACGGAACACCGTGCCTTTCACCCGCGCCATCTCGGAGGCCGGACCTTCGGGCATGCACCAGTACATCGCTTACGTGCGCACACTTGTCCTTGGGGGAGAGTTCAATCCGCGCTACGACAACGCCATCCGGGACTGGGCGCACGGCGACAAGCGAACCGCGGATGTGCTGCGTGAGATCGAAGTCTTCCGCATCAACCAACTGCGCGGCGTTTTCGCGGCCTTGGGTTTCGAGGGCCACGAAGCACTTATCCGGGCCCGCGTCACCTACTTCCACCAGGCCGGTTACAATGCGATGCAGATCACTGAGACGCTGGAAGAGCGCCTTCTGAACATCCCCTACTATGCCGAGATACTGACGGATCGCGCACAACTTCGCTCACTGAAGACCGCCGAAGAAGTGCGGGCGTTTCTCCTTGCTCCAACTGCTCTGGAACATGAATAAAGCCGTTAAATTGCCCGATCGCTACGCGGAACATTTAGCGGAAACGCTCCACCAAATCAAAGCCTTAAGATCAGTTCAACGACTTTGCGAAGCCGCCTGGTAGCGGGCTGCTTCAAGGTCAGATCCGCCATTCGGCATTGCAAGTAAAGCCTTGGCGATGAACGACCGCTTTCCGCCCAGTCCGTCACTTCGCAACGGAGTCTGACGCTACGCAACCCGCTAAGCTCCGCGCCAGCCCTCGTTGTCCAACCCGCCTAAACATGCAAACCTCAAACCCGGAGCTACGCTGACAGCGGATGAATGTAGGTTCCTGTTACTTGCCTATTCAATGAAACTCGCGTGGTACAATATGTGGTATGTTGCAGTTATCTTATTAGTAAAACGACGTAATAACAATGAGTAGCGAGGAAAGTTATGCAGACACCTCCTCCGCCATCCGAACGCCCCCCAAATCCAACCTTCGCTCCACGCAACGGAGCGGTCGCAGGGTTTATGCAACCTTAATCCTAGCCCGATACTGCTACTGGGGAACGACACGGAGGAACCGATGCGGCACGAAAGCAAGTTTGCGGCCTGGATCAGGTCAGGCGGCAACAGCGTTTTCGTCTTGCCGCTTGGTTCGGATAGGGCACCGGACGGCAAGTTCTCGGTTGTCCCCGACAGGCTGCTGGACAGCATCATCGACGATGCGCTGGCCACAAGCCTTGCCCGATTGAATGGCTTTCTCCCCGCAGGTGTAAGCATTGACATCACATCAGTCGACCTCACCGCGATCAGGGATCAGCTGCGCAGCTCAGTTGCGGATCGGCTGACCGAAACCGGTGTTGCAGTCAATGCCAACGATCCAGTCATCAACGCGATCCTCGCGCGGTACGTGGAAGCGCTGAGCGGCTTTTTCCAGAGAGACGCGCTCCGACTCGAAAACTATGTTTGGCGCAGTGCGGACGACAGGCGCGTTCGCGCCGCCCATGCTGCAAACGACGATCAAGTATTCGCATGGTCAGCACCACCTGCAGGTGGTCATTCTGGCCAGGATTGGAACTGCCGATGCACGGCGGAGCCTCTCCTTGATCCCCAAGCCATTCCTGAAGGCGCGGTCTGCAATATTCTGAGTGCTGACAGACTGTCAGTGGTGTTTCCTGAAGCGCCGGAGAACAAGCTCGCCGAGATCGCAAAAGAGTTGGACCTTCGCGTCGTTTCCGGGCAGCTAGATACAAGAGAACGTCTGGTTCACTTCCTCGCGCAGATGCGCCAAGAAGCCGGAAGCAGTGCTCGACTTGTGGAAGGCTTCAACTACAGTGTGCGCGGGCTGATCGCGACCTACCGCTACTTCAGGGAAAATCCTGACGACGCAGAACGGTTCGGACGCACCGAGGGACATCCCGCCGACCAAGTTTCGATTGCAAACTTGGCGCTCGCCAATCGAAACGGCAATGGTGACGCTGCCAGTGGTGACGGCTGGACCTTTCGCGGCCGTGGGCTTTTTCAACCGACAGGCCGCGCCAACTATCGGGAGTTCACTGTCTGGCACGAGAACAATCTTGGCGGCGGTATCGACTTCGAAGCCGACCCGGACCGCGCTGCCGAACCCGTTTATGCCGTCAGGTCGGCAGTGTTCTTTTGGCTTGAACGCGGCCTTGCAGCATTTGCAGACCAAGGGCTCACCGACAACGCTACAGATGCGATAACGGAGCGCGTCAACCGTGACACCGACAGCTATGGAGAGCGACGGCAACACATGGCTTCGATCCGAGATGTTGGACAATTTGACGGCATCTGCCGCTTCTCCGTTTCCCGCCCAAGGTTCGAGGACGCGAAATGAGAAGGACGCTCCTGACGATTTTCGCATGGGCAGTTTCCTCTTTCGCCGTCGCCGCTCAAGAGGTGGTCTACCGCTCAACACTGGCCGAACAATCTGTCGAGACCGCTGACCTTCTGATCGTACTGGAACCGGTCGATGAGGATGTCCGCTTTGCGATCACGTTGCACAACAAGCAAACCGGTTTGGAGCGCCAGTACGAGTTCGATGGTGAAGGTGCCAGCGATCCCCGCCCGTTTCAGCTAGCCTCAATGCGTTACTGCGGTTCTCCGGTTGTCCTGCTGACGGTTGAATACCCTTGGCGCCATGAGCTTCCGCAGTACGTTCGAGCTTTAGAAACCTTTGCGTTCCATTCTTCGGATTTTGCCTTCATCGACAAGACATTTGGGCCGCTCACGGACATCGCTATACTGGACAGTCAGGACCACGGCGGCGAAGATTTTGGGATGCAACCACCGGTCCTCGTTCAATGTCTCTCTGATCCCGCCGCTCTCCCATTTGTGTTTTCAATGAAAGCAAAGGATTAGGGCCGCATTGGGGTGGAGAAGGTTGGGCCGCAGACCCATCCCCTCCGCCATTTACTTATGAATTATAAGGGTTTCCGTCAGAATTGGCTGAAGCCACCATGACCTGCCAGCGGTCTTTCATCCAAGTGCGACCGGAGCCTTATGCCACAGGCCAGGCTCACATTGCAGCCGGAGGAAAAATCCCGTGTGAGGTCTGCGTTCTCAGAACGGCTCGCCCAGCGATGCCACACCGTTCACTTTCAGCAGGCGTTTGTTGGATGCGATGATCCCAAGGACGACGATCGTGACGATATAGGGCAGGCTGGACAAGAGTTGCGAGGGGATGGCCCAGCCTTCAGTCTGCGCTACGAGGCTGGCCAGAGATACGGCCCCGAACAGAAGCGCGCCAAAGAAGATGCGCCCCGTAAGCCACGTCCCGAACACCACAAGCGCAAGCGCGATCCAGCCGCGCCCTGCGATCATCCCGTCTGCCCAAAGGGGGGTGTAGACGGTCGAAGCATAGGCCCCTGCCACGCCCGCCATCGCCCCGCCAAAGGCCACGGCGCCGTAGCGAATGGCTAGGACAGGATAACCGATGGCGCGCGCGGCATGCGGATTTTCCCCGACCGCCCGCAGGACCAGCCCGAGTTTCGAAAACCGGAACATCCCCCAGATTGCCGCTGTCGCCAGAAGCGAGAGCCAGACCACGATATCCTGCACGAAGAGCCCGCCAAGAACGGGCAGGTCAGACAGCCCCGGCACCGCCCATTTGGCAAGGCCGGTGATCGTCAGGCTTTCGTAGCTTTTGCCGATCAGGGAGGACAGTCCCTGACCCAATATCCCAACGGCCAGCCCGGCGGCGACCTGATTGGCCTTCACGCCAAGGGCCAAAAGCCCAAAGATCAAAGACAGCGCCAGACCGGCCAGAGCCGCGGCCATGAAGGCCAGCATGTGACCGCCGCCGTGATAGACGATGATGAAGGCAATCACGGCCCCCAACGCCATGATCCCTTCGAGCCCGAGGTTCAAAACCCCGGTCCGTTCCACCACCAATTCGCCAAGCGCTGCCAAGAGAAATGGCGTTGCTGCAGCAAGCATGCCTGCAAGGATGAAGGAAAGCCCGCTCATGCCCCGCCTCCCTGCGCTGTGCGGCCCCAGTCGATGCGGAACCTCACAAAGGTCACCGCAGCCAGATAGCAAACCAGAAGCGTCCCTTGGAACACCCGCACCGCCGCCACAGGAAGATCGGCTGACACCATCGCATTGTCGCCGCCGATATAAAGCACTGCCATCAGAAGTGAGGAGGCCACGATCCCCAGCGGATGCAGGCCGCCCAGATAGGCCACGATGATTGCGGCATAGCCATAGCCTGTCGAGATCGAGCGTTGGAGTTGGCCGATCGGACCTGCCACCTCGGCCGCGCCGGCAAGTCCAGCTGCGAAACCGCCGATCAAAAGCGAAAGCCAGATCGCCCGCGATTCAGAGAAACCGGCATAGCCAGCCGCCCTTGGTGCCAGCCCGCCGACGAGGAATTGATAACCGCCAAAGCTGCGCTGCATATAGGCCCAAGCCAGCACCGCTGACAGCAGTGCGAGCAGCAGCGAGACATTGACCCGCGTGCCAGGGATCAGGATTGGGATCATCGCATCGTACTGGAACATCACCGATTGGGGGAAATTGAACCCCATCGGGTCCTTCCAAGGGCCGAGCAGCAGATAGTTCAAAACCTGAATGGCGATCAGGCTCATCATCAAGGTGACAAGGATTTCATTCGCGTTCAGCCGCACGCGCCAAAAGGCAGGAACGACGGCCCATAGGGCCCCGCCCAAGGCCCCAAGGACAAGCATGGCAGGCCATATCCATCCCCCCGTTGCCTGTGGGAAATAGACCGGAATGGCCGAGGCGAAGATGGCGCCGAGGATGAATTGCCCTTCGGCCCCGATATTGAAGACCTTGGCACGAAACCCAATGGCAAGCCCCTGCGCGATCAACAGCAGTGGTCCGGTCTTGAGCAAGACTTCGGAAAAGCCCGACCAGCTGAGGAAGGGTTCCAAAAGCATGGCGTGAAAGACTGCAAACGGGTCTTTGCCCATCGCAAGGAAGATCATCAGGTTAAGGACCATGGCCGTGAGCAGGGCCAACAGCGGGGCCAGAATGGCCATCCGGGTCGATGCCTTTTCGCGTCGGATCAGTCGAAAGGTCATGCCGCCACCCCATCGCTGCCGATCATCAGGCGACCCACGTCTTCGGCGCGGGTGATGCGGGCGTCGAGTGACGCGGATAGCCGACCCTTATGCATGACTTGGATGCGGTCGCAGACTTCGAACAGTTCTTCCAGTTCTTCAGAGATGATAAGCACCGCCACGCCGTCGTTGCGCAGGTCGATCAGCCTTTGCCGAATTGCAGCCGCCGCCCCTACATCGACCCCCCATGTCGGTTGCGCGACGAAGAGGAGTTTCGGGCCAAGCGAAATCTCGCGCCCCATGATGAACTTTTGCAGGTTGCCTCCTGAAAGGGAGCCTGCCTCGGCATCCGGTCCGGGTGTGCGCACGTCGAAGTCGCGGATGCAAGCTGCGGTAAATTCCGCCTCGCGCCCGCGGTCGATGAAACCGTGGCGCAGCATGCCCAGACGATGGGCGGTCAGTAGGCTGTTGTCCGACAGCGTCATTTCCGGCACCGCGCCGCGGCCCAGCCGTTCTTCGGGCACGAAGGCAAAACCCAAGGCCCGCCGCGCGCCGGGGTCCATGTGGCCCACGCCTTGGCCGAGCATGCGTATCTCGTCGCGACGGCTGCGGGGCAGGCGCGCCTCGCCCGAAATCAGTCGCGACAGTTCCGCCTGCCCATTGCCCGAAATGCCTGCAATTCCCAGCACCTCGCCCGCACGAAGCGACAGGCTGATGCCGTGCAGGGCGACGCCGAAAGGATCGTCGGGCTGATGGTCCAACCCCGACAATTCCAGACGCACCTCGCCGGGTGTTACCTGGGCGGGGTGGAGCGGGGGCGGCATGTCGCGCCCGATCATCATGCGGGCAAGGTCATGGGCATCGTGGTTGCGGGGATCGACATTCCCTGTCACGCGGCCTGCCCGCAGGATGGTTGCGCGGTCGCAGATGGCTTGAATCTCGTCCAGCTTGTGCGAGATGAAAAGGATCGACACCCCACTGTCACGTAGGCGGCGCAGCGTGTCGAACAGAAGCCCCACGGCCTGCGGCGGCAAGACGGAAGTGGGTTCGTCAAGGATCAGAAGGCGCGGTTCCGTCATGAGGCAGCGGATGATCTCTACGCGCTGCAATTCACCGACGGAGAGGGCATGGACTTCGGCGAAAGGGTCAACCTCTAGGCCAAAGTCGCGGCCCAGATCGCGGATGCGCGTGGCCAGCGCCGCCTTTTTGCCCGGCACGATAAGCGAGATATTTTCAACCACCGTCAGGGTTTCAAAGAGCGAGAAATGCTGAAACACCATGCCGATGCCAAGTCGGCGTGCCTCGCCCGGTGAGTGAAGCTGCACGGGGGCGCCGTTCCAGAACACCTCGCCCGCATCGGGTGCCTCGACCCCGTAGATAAGCTTCATCAGCGTGGATTTGCCCGCGCCGTTTTCGCCAAGGATCGCGTGGATGGAGTTGGGGGCCACGTCCAGATCGATGGCCTGATTGGCCTTGACCGGACCGTAGCCCTTGGTCATCCCCCGCAAAGACAAAAGCGGCGCGGACATCTGTTGCGCTTATTGCGGAAGAGGCGTGACGACGCCCTTCACATGCCAGTCCATCGCAACGATTTCGCCATCGCCAAGGGAGACGCCTGCCGCGACACCTTCGCTGTCATCGGCTTTGGTGATCGGGCCAGTGAAGGGGGTGAAGCTGCCATCGGCGATCTTTGCTTCGGCTTCAGTGATTTTGGCCATGATGTCGGCGGGGATGTCGGGCGACCAGTCCACCACTTCGACCACCTGATCGGCCACGCCGAGGAAGGCGTTTGCCCCGACGAAATTGCCCGCCAGGTGCGCGTCGACCGATGCCTTGAAGAACGGCGACCAATCGGTGGCCACGCAGCCCAGATATTTGGTCGGGGCATAGGATTTCATCGAGGAGTTCAGGTTGAAGGCGTAGATGCCCGCCTCTTCGCAAGCGGCGATGACGGAGGGGGTGTCCTGCGCGTTCGAGAAGATCACGTCGCAACCTTGCGCGATCAGCGCCTTGGCGGCCTCTTGTTCCTTGGCGGGGTCGAACCATGTGTTCACCCAGACGACGGAGACTTCCACATCGGGGTTCACCGCCTGTGCCCCCAGCGTGAAGGCATTGACCGAGGTGATCAATTCCGGGATCGCGAAGGCCGAAACGGAGCCGAGCTTGCCCGTCTTGGACAGTGCCGCCGCTGCCATGCCGAGCAGGTAGGTGCCTTGGAAATACTTTGCCGCGAAGGGCGAGAAGTTGGGGGCCACCATGAAGCCCGAGGCATGCAGCACCGTCACGGACGGGTCACGCTTTGCGATCTGCATCGCGCCGTTCTGATAGCCAAAGGACCCGGCGATCAGGAACTTGTTCCCGTCGGCCACCGCCTTGTTCATGATGCGGTCGGCATCCGGCCCTTCAGCGATGTTTTCCAACAGCGTGATCTTCACCGCATCGCCATAGGCGGCCTTGACCGGGTCAAGCCCCGCAGCGAGCGTATGCGACCAGCCCACATCGCCAAGCGGCGAAGGCAGCACGAGGGCGATGCCAAGCGGTTCTTGCGCATTTGCCCCCCGCGCCCCAACCGCCGCCGCGATAGCGGCAAGGGCCGAGGTCTGAAGGAAGGTCCGTCTTGCGATCGTGTTCATCTGTCTCTCCTGTTGGTCGGTTCTCATTGTGTCAGAATTCTATGGTGGACAACGTGGCCTCGGCCTCGGCGGCCATTTGCGCCTCGTCCAGACCGGGGAATTCGCCCTTGGCCCAGACGATGCGGCCATTGATCATGGTCAGGTCCACGGGGCTGCCCACCCCCACCTTGGCGATCAGGCTGGCAGGGTCGTGGCGGGTGCCTACGTAATCCATCCGCCGGGTGTCGATGGCGAAAAGGTCCGCGGCCATGCCCACGGCCAGCCGTCCGATATCCGTCCGGCCCAGAAGCGACGCGCCGCCCGTCGTGGCATAGGCAAGGAAGGCGCGCGGGTCAGGCACGGGATGCGTCCGGCGCGAGGCCACGAGGCATTGGAGCATATAGGCCGAATGGACGCAGTGCATGAGGTTCGAATTGTCGTTCGATGCCGCCCCATCGCAGCCAAGCCCGATGCGGACGCCATGTGCCGCCATGGCGGGGATATCGGTCACTTCGGCGCCCACCAGATAGACGGGTTCAGGGCAATGGGCGACGCCCGTGCCGCTGGCGGCAAGCTGGCGCAGTTCGGCGTCGGTCAATTCCCAGCAATGGGCGTAGAAGGTGTCGGGGCCGACGAAGCCGATCTTTTCCAGATAGTCCACGGTTCGCATACCGTGACGGGCCTTGATGACCTCACTCTCGCCTTCGCCCACATGGCTGTGAAGAAGGACGCCCCGGTCACGGGCAAGGGCCACCGACTCGGTGAAGGTGTCGATATAGCAATTGACGGGCTGGCAGGGTGACACCACCACCTGCCGCATGCTGAACTGACCTCTGTCGTGATAGGTGTCGATCAGCCGGGCGCAATCGGCGATGAATTCATCCGTGGTTTCCAGCATCTCATCCGGGATCGTGGATCCTTCGGACTTTGGCAGGGTGTTTCCGCCGCGACCGGCATGAAAGCGGATGCCGATCTTTTCCGCGGCCTCGAATTGCCGATCTACGATCCGTTTTCCGGCATGGCGGGGGAAGTTGTATTGATGGTCAAAGGCCGTTGTGCAGCCGTGTTTGACCAGTTCCGCCATCGCGGTGAGGGAGGAGTGATAGAAGCAATCCTCGGTCAGGCGTGAGAAGATGGGATAGATCAGATCCAGCCATTCGATCACCGACAGCTTGGTCCAATCAAGTTCGGCGCGATTGCGCACGAAAGTCTGGAAGAAATGATGATGCGTGTTCACCAGACCGGGGTAAAGGAACCAGCCCCGCGCATCGATCACCTCGACCCCCTCAGGGGCGGCAAGGCCCTTGCCGATTGCGGTGATCGCCGCGCCTTCGATCAGCAGGTCCGTATCGCGCGGGACGCCGTCGGCCGTGCCTGCATCGGTGACGATTGCTGCGCAGTTCCTGAACAGATAGCCCGCCATCGCCTATTCCCCTTTGCCTGTCGGTTCCGGTTTCAGATCGTGCAGGCGGTGGATACCCGGCATTTCGATGAAACCGGGCAAGGCGCGTAGCCTGCGCGTCCATAGGCGGATCGATGGATAGGGGTCGACGCTGATGCCACCATCGGGGGCCAGCATCGCATGCGGGAAACAGGCGATATCGGCCAAGGTCGGGCGATTGCCGGCCAGAAAGTGCGCGTCCCTTAGGCCCTGTTCTACCAGAGATTCTTCGATTTCGCGCAGGCATTGAATACCGGCGGCGCGGCAGGCGTCGATATCGGCGGGCTTTTGAAGCATGTCATGGGTGCGTGCCTTGCCGATGCTGGCCGAAAGGCGCTGCGCGAATGCCAGCCATTGCGCCACGCGCGCGCGCATCACGGCATCATCATCGCCCAGCCATTCTGGCCCCGCCTTCGCCGCAACATAGGTAAGGATGGCCGATGAGTCGGTCAGGATCAGGCCTCCATCCTGCATCACAGGAATGGTGCCTGCCGGATTTAGCATCAGGAATTCGGGCTTGCGATGTTCCGCGCCGGGGTGGAAATCAACCGGCCGCAGGGTGATATTTGCCCCGGTCAGCGCCGCCAGCAGCCGCACCTTGTAGCAATCGGGGCTAAGCACATAGTCGTAAAGGATCATGCCGCCACCAGTTGCGCGCCATAGGTGTAGCCGCGCCTTTTCAGCCAACGCCGATAGGCGATGGATGTGAGATCGGCACGTGTCGGAATTTCCATCCCCGGATCCAGCGGCAGAAGGCGCGGGAGTTGGTTTTCAAGGATCGACCTGTCCTGAAGAAAGATCGTCTGCTGAAAGTGGATCAAGTCGGTCATGGAGGTGGTGTCGTCAAACAGCGCCATCCAAGGCCAGACCTCGCAGGTTTCTTCATCCAGAGGCTGGACGAATAGCGTGATCACGTCCCATTCGCCCGGGCGGGGCGGGCAGGTCTTGTAAAGAATGGATACGGTCGGCGCAGGCACGCGATACATGTATTGGGTGGTGATCCCGCCGGAGGCGGATTTGGCGGCCTGCGGTTGGTAGAAATGCACCTTGGTGGCCCAAACCTCATCCACTTCGTCGCGGATCTCGACGTCATAGCGACCCACCTCGGTATGTGGTTCTGCGCCAAGAATATCCGTATGGACAAAGGGGAAATGCGCGATGTCGAGGAAGTTTTCCACGGCGCGTAAAGGGGAACATTTCACGCGGACCAGCCCAACGTCGACAAGGCGGCGACCCGGCTGATCGGCTTCGGGTATGTCAAAAAGTTCACGTGCAGGCGTGCCAGGGCATGCCCAGACATGGCCATAGCGCAGGCGGGTCGGAAGTTTGCGCCCGTCAGCGCCGGTCACTTCGGGCTGATCGCCGGCCCAAGCGACACGGATCGCCTCGCCCAGAAGGCGCGTCTCGCGCCCGGTTGCCGGCAATTGGCTGGCAAGGGCAACGGGATACCATTCGTCATGGATCGGATCGCCGCTCATGCTGCCAGTCCTTCGCTTTCGGCTTGCCTGCGCAGGGCCTCAATCCTTCGGGAAACGGTAATCCGCGCTTCAGGCGGCGCATCGGCAGTCAGCACATGCAGGACAGAGCGCTTGGGTGTGACCGGATGCAGGACGACCGTCACCTCCACATCGGCCAAGGTGCCGCGCAGCACCTCTGTCCCGGTCAATCCAGAGAGGGCGGCCAGGGTCTTGGCCGATGCCTCGACGGTAAGGGACCGCAAGGGCATGAGGGTACCGAGGTCGGGGGGCGGCGTCTGTGGATCAGAGAGAGCGACCCAGATCAGACCGCCTGCCTCGGCCACTGCATGGATCGGCACGCGGATCGTTTCGGGGGGCTCAAGATCGGGATGGGCGGGGATGCGCAGACAGGTGCCGCTGCTTCCATAGCTCCAGCCGTGATAGATGCAGGACAGCGCCTCGCCCCGGACAAAACCGTGCGACAGGCGCATGCCGCGATGAGGGCAACGATCCGCCCAAGCAGCCAAGCGCCCCGTTGCGCTGCGCCATAGAGCAAGGTCTTGCCCGTCAACCGTTACGGGCATCACGACAAGCGGCGGCAGATCCTGCGCCAATGCTACTGGCTTCCACGTCGTGGACATCACGCCACCCACCCCCATCTGCGCCGACGTTAGATTCCGCAGTCCTTCTATGTCATCGGAAGGCAGGGGCGGTGCAGTGCTATGAACAGTAAATGGATCGCGTGCTTAAAGCCTAGACATTTTTGCCCAAAAAAATGGCGCAAAAGGAGTGGGGCTGATGTCTTAGGCCGCGCGGTTCAGCGGGCTGCGCTCAATCGACTCAACCCAAGATTCGATCGGACCCAGAGAAACACCCATTTCCAGCGCGTCGATCAGGTCCGATGGGCCAGCGACATGGAGTTCCGCCTGCATCGCCTCTGTCGTGCCGAAACCACCCGTCAAGCCAAGCTTTGCCATATGGCGCAAAACCCATGGCACGAAAGTCGCGGCCCCGAGGTCACCCCGTATGATGAAGCGTTCGGAAGGCATCCGCCTCTCCTTTGCCTTTGCGCAGCCCTTAGGATGACCGAGTAGGTGGAAGGTGCAAGCCCAGATGAGGGGGGGTGCTATACCGAGATGGATCTTGGGCCCATTGCAGCCAGCGCGTGTCTCTTGCGCCCCTGAGGCGAGATCACGCAGTCCGGTCACCGCCGCCAGCGGTTCGCCCGGCGTTCGGCGGGTTGGATCAGGGCGAGGTCAATCACCAGCATCACGGCCACAAAGGCCAGTGCATAGACAAGGACGCCGCTGATATCGAAAAGCTGGAATTTCAGATGAATCTGAAAGCCTATACCGTTTGAGCGGCCAAGAAATTCCACCACCAAAACGATTTTCCAGATCACCGCAAGACCAGCACGGGCGCTGACGGCGAAGAAGGGGGCCAGTTGTGGCAAGACGATATGGCGCAGGCGTTGTGCGGGAGGTAGGGCGAAGGCGCGCGCAAGGTCGTCCAGTTCGGGTGCAAGCGCGCGGGCGCCTTCGCGCATGGTCACCAAGACCATCGCTGTCTTGTTCAAGGTGACCGCCGCGATGGCCGCGACCTCATTCAGACCGATCCAGAGATAACACAGCACGATCAGAACCAGCGCGGGCAGGTTGAGAAAGATCAGAACCCAAGGGTCGAGCCAGCGATTGAGCCGGGGCATCCGCCCCAAAGTTACCCCTAGAATGGTGCCGATCACCATGGCCAAGCCGAAGGCTAGCGCCACGCGGAGGAGCGTGGCCCAGAGGTGGTGCAAAAGGCGGCCTGAGGAAAGTTCAGTCAGAAAATCGGCAAAGACGGTGGGAGGCGGGGGGAGTAGGCGCGGATCGGCCTTTGCCGCCGCGAGCGCCCACCAAAAGGCCACAAAACCCGCCAAGGAGGCGAGCAGGATCAGACGATCCCTAAATGTGGGTGCAGCAGGCGGCGACATGGCGACAGAATAGCGGATGACGAGGGGCGCGCGCGCTGCGACCATGGTCCAATTCCATGGTCCGGAGCCACGGGCGTAGGGTTCGGCCCATGCGCTTTGTGGTGATGATCCTGTTCTGGCTAAGTTCGGCGGTGGCCCTTGCTGCGGCACCCTTGTCGCGTGCCGAAGTGGAGGGGTTCATCATCCCGCCTTACGCGCTGGGCGATCCGGTGAATGACCAAGGGGTTTGGAGCCTTTTGAATTCCGGCGGTGCCGAGGCGGGATATGTGTTCGAGACGGGGCCACTGGCCCCGTTGCCGGGCTTTTCCGGTGCGCCGATCGATATGCTGGTGATGCTGGATCTGGAAGGCCGCTTCATCGAGGTGCGGCTGATTTCGCATAACGAGCCGATCTTTGTGTCAGGTCTGGGCGAGGCGCCGTTCCGCAAGTTTCTGGAACAATATCGGGGCCTGTCGATCAACACGCTGATGGTGGTGGGCGTGCCTTATGGCGAAGGCGCGGGCGGCAATGGGGTGACCTATCTGGACGGGGTTCAGAAAGCCACTGCATCTGTGCGTATCGCTCATGAAAGCATTCTCGCCGCCACGTTGGCTGTGGCGCGCGAAAAGATGCAGGGTGTGCATTCGGCCCCTCCCGCCCATCCCGACCCCGACCATGACGAGGCGCTGGATTGGGCGGCATTGGTGGAGCAGGGCATCGCGCGGAACCTGAAGGTCAGCAATGCCGAGGTGGACGGTGCTTTCGCGGGCACGGTCTGGGCCGATGACGATGCTGAGGCGGCAGCCGACCCAGAGGGAACGTTTCTTGACCTGTGGCTGGTTGATATCGGTCCGCCGTCGATCGCGCGCGCCGTGCTGGACGACGAGGCGGAGGCCGAGTTGGCCCGCTTCCTGCGTCTGTCACCGGATGCCGAACCGCTCTTGGTGATCGAGGCAGGCCGGCACGGGTTGGTGACGGCCGATTTCGTGCGCAACACCGCGCCGGACCTGCTCGGGGCCATGCAGGACGGTCTGCCGATGGAATTGCGCGATGCCGACATGATCTTTGCCACGGAACCGGACGTACCCGAAGGCGTGGCGATGATTTTGCGCGTGGATCGGCGGTTGGGGTTCGATCCCGCGCGGGATTGGGATTTGCAGGTCAAGGCGCTCCGGGCGCATGGCATGTTCCAGCCGGAGATCGGCAGTGCGACATTCACCCTGACCCATGCCACGCCCGAGCGGTTCTTTGTTCGGGCCGAGGTGGCGGCCGCACTGCCTGCATGGCTTGAGGCGTTGCGGGGCCGGATGTGGGACCTTGTGGCACTGGTGCTGGCCCTGCCTGTGTTGCTGCTCGCGCTGGGGCCGGGGATGGATCGGTTGGCGGGGCATCCGCAATTCGGGGCGATCCGGCTGGCGGTTCTGGCGGGGGTAACGGGTTTTATAGGATGGTGGGGGCAGGGGCAGTTGTCCATCGTGACGCCGCTGGCCGTTCTGCGGACGGCGCTGGAGGGCGGGTCTTTCGCCTATCTGCTTTATGATCCCTTCTCGCTGGTCATCTGGGTAGTGGCCATCCTTGGCTTTGTGCTGTGGGGGCGCGGGTTGTTCTGTGGCTGGCTCTGCCCGTTTGGCGCGTTGCAGGAGTTTGCGCACAAGCTGGGCCGTCTGTTTCGGCTGCCGGTGTGGGAGCCTTCGGCGCGTTGGGACGGGCGGTTGAAGGGGCTGAAATACGTACTGCTGGCTGGATTGGTGGCGACGGTCTTCGTGGCACCCGATCGGGTGGATGCCGTCGCCGAGGTGGAGCCCTTCAAGACCGCCATCACCACCTATTTCCTGCGGGATGCGGTCTTTGTCATCTATGCGGCCTTCTGGCTGATCCTTGGCACAATCACGTTCAAGGGGTTTTGCCGCTGGGTCTGCCCCTTGGGGGCGCTGATGGCGATTGGCGGACTGCTGCGCGGCCGGGATTGGATCGCACGGCGGGCTGAATGCGGGTCGCCCTGTCACTTGTGCAAGGTGCGATGCAAGTACGGCGCAATCGCGGCAGATGGGAAGGTGGGATATTCGGAATGTTTCCAATGCCTTGACTGCGTGACGATCCATAATGATGCGCAGACCTGCGTGCCGCTTGTTCTGGCAGCACGCGGGCGGAGGCTGGCTGCTAAGGCGGAGGCGGGCGCATGATCAAGCGACGGCGGTTCCTGCAGGTTTTGGCGGCGGCGGTGGTTGTCGGGCCATGGCGGCCTGCCGCGGCGGCGGAATGGTGCGGCGTGGCGCTGGGCGCAGATGTTGCGGTGCGCCTGACCGGACCGGGGGCCGATGCGGCGCTGGCCGACCTGCCGGGGATGCTGGCGCGGATCGAGGCGACATTCTCGCTTTATGCGCCATCGGAATTGCGGCGCATCAACGCGGCGGGTGGTGGGAAGCCGTCAGATTGGATGGCGCGGGCTCTGGCCGTATGCGACCTTGTGCATGGGCTAAGTGGGGGGCTTTTTGACCCGACGGTGCAGCCCTTGTGGCGCGCACTCGCCGAGGGGGGCGATGTGGGCGAGGCCAGCGCGTTGATCGGCTGGGACCGTGTCGCGCGGCGTCCCGGCGACGTGCGGCTTGAGGTGGGTCAAGCGCTGACGCTCAACGGTATGGCGCAGGGGTTCGCAGCCGATCTGGTGCGCGACTGGCTGGCGGCGCGGGGCTTTGCGCAAGCGATGGTGGATATGGGCGAGATGGCCGCGCTGGGCGGGCCGTTCCGGCTGGGGTTGGACGATCTGGGTGATGTGACGCTGCGCGGGACGGCGCTGGCGGTCAGTCAGCCGGGGGCAATGCAGGTGGGGGGGCAGGCGCATATTCTGCATCCGGCGGGCGGCGTTCCGCGTTGGGACGTGGTTGCGGTGGAGGCAGAAACTGCGGCCATCGCCGATGCCCTGTCCACGGCGCTGGCCTTGGCCGATGTCGAACAGGCCAAGGCAATACGGTCGGCAGCACCCGGCGTGCGCCGCGTTTGGCTGGGCGACAGGGCAGGGGGGATCAGCCTGATCTAGCGATCCGGTGGGCCGAAGGTCAGGCCATAAACAGCATAGGCCTCCGCAATCCGCCCATCGGCCAAGGCCGCTGCAATCGCATCATCAAGGGTATAAGCAAGGTCGCGGTGGCTTGTATGTATTGCTATGCCGACCGTCCAGCGTGCCCGGGCAAAGCCCGGTAGCGGAGGCTGATGCACGGCAACGCCGTCGGTCGCGCTAAACTGCAATTGCGCACGCGGGCCCATGGCTGCCATGGTTTCTCCGGCCGATAGGGCCTCCATAGCCTGTGCCATGGACTTGAAGCGGTGGATGCTGTCGCCGATCTGACCGCCGGGGAAGGAGGTCAGATAGAAGTCGGCTATCGAGTCATTCTCGACCGCCACGGTATCGAAGCGGAAATAGGCCGGGACGGGCGCGCCTTCGTGGCGCGGGTCATCGCCTTCCACGGCATCCGGATAGGCATCGCGGCGATAGGCGATGGCGATTTCCTCGGCGGCATATTGGCCGGTGAAGACCACCTGTTCCACAAGGCAAGTGAATTCGCTGTCATAGGGGACACGCATCATCACATTCGACACAGGTTCTTTCTGCACCGTACCGCGCCAGATATAGGCCATGAGGTCGGTCTGAAGATTTTCCCCTGCCTGCACGAAACGGTACTCTGGCGTGACGCCAAGTGCCTCGGCAAGGATGCGGCCAACCTCAACATCCACGCCGCGCGGGGTATCGCCATCCAGCCAGCTATAGGGAGGAAAGTCGTCGTAAACCGCAATGTTCAGGCTGCCACGATCGATGATTTCGTCCATCGTCTGGCCGACGAATTCGCGGGTGGTGTTCTGCGGTTTGGGGCCGGGGGCCACGTTCTCGCAGCGCGCAAAAACAGGGAGCGCGGCGAGGGACAAAGCCCCCGCCGCCAGCGCGGCCAAAAGTGCAGACCGCCGCTGCATGGTCAATGTGCTGCCGAAAGACCAATCGTCAGGGCATCGGCGGCGTGCTTGCTGCCTGTCTCCGACCCGTCAAGGACAAGTATAGCGCGCCGGACGGCACTGTCCGACACAGGGGCGCCGGAGGCCGTCTTTACCTCGGCTGAAATGCCCAGAAGTTCGGTCTTGAGGGCGTCGATGTCGCCGCTGCCTGCCGCCAGTTCGTCGCGGATCTGCACCAGCCGGTCGGCATGGCCGTCAAGCGCGCCATCTTCGGGGCGGGTTTCAATATAGGTGCGGATCGCCCATGCGGCCTTCTGGCCCAGCACTTCGCCAAAGGCGGGCATCTTGGTGGTGCCGTCCTGCGTGTAGCCGAACTGGAAGCGTTCCATGAACCATTCGTCGCCATATTCCGCAGCCTCAAGGAAGCGGAGGTCGGGTGCAAGGCCGCCAGACACAACGCCCAGACCATGGCACCGGGCGCAGTTTTGATTGTAGGCGCTATCGCCAATTTCCACGGCCTTGGCCCAAACCTCTTCTCCTGCCGCTTCGGCACGATAGGGGTTTTCGATCAGCCATTCCTCGCCCACATCAGGCAGAGCATCGGTGTTCACGGGTTGCGGGGCAACGTCGCCATGGGCGTTGGCCAACCCACCCCAGACGAGGCCAGCCACGAGGGCGAGGCCCGCTGCCGTCACGATGGGCATGCGAATGCGGGTATCGGTCATCTGTGGTCTCTCCTCCAACATCAGATTGGATAGGGGATAGCCTCCGACACCCCGGTGCCGCCATTCGACCATGGTGTGAAACGAGCCATCCCGACCCGCGACCATGGTCGTATTTTCACCGATCATCGCCTGACAAACACTTGCCGCAAGGGAGGCGGGTCTATGTTTCGCAGGTTTATCTTGTCCGGCATGATGCTGGTTGCTGCCGGGGCCGCACAGGCGGAATTGCCCGTGAACATCGCCTACCTTCGGGCCGAGGTCGATCTTCCCCCCGTGCTGTCCAATCTTGATCCGGTGCCCGAGGATCTGGGCCTCGCTGGCGCGGAACTCGCGCTGCGTGACAATATGACGACGGGCGGTTTTCTGGGGCATGTCTACGGGCTTTCCACGGTTTCCGTTCCTCCGGATGGGGACCTTGTTGCGGCGGCGCGTGCCGTTCTGGCCGATGCGCAATTGGTGCTTTTCGATGGCAGCGCGGAGCAGGCGCTGGCGGTGGCAGATTTGCCCGAGGCTGCAGGGGCGGTGATCTTTAACGTTGGCTCAGGCGCGGCTCGGCTGCGGTCAGAGGATTGCCGGGCCAATTTGCTGCACACCATTCCCGAAGATGCGGCGCGGACCGATGCGCTGATGCAGGTTCTGGTGGCCAAGCAGTGGACGGACCTTGCCATGATCGTTGGGCCGAAGGCCGAGGATCAGGCCTATGCCGAGGCGCTGCGAAGATCGGCGGCCAAGTTTGGGCTGACCATTGATGCCGAAAAGGCATGGACCTTCGACACCGATCTGCGCGAGTCAACCATGAGCGAGGTGCCGCGCTTCACGCAGGATTTTCCGGATCATGATGTGCTGCTGGTGGCGGACCCGACAGATGATTTTGGGCGCTATGTGATGCACAACACATGGCTTCCTCGCCCTGTGGCGGGAACGCATGGGCTGCACCCTGAAGGTTGGGCCTCGGTGATCGAGGCTTGGGGGGCGGTGCAGTTGCAAAACCGTTTTGAAGATAAAGCAGCACGGCCGATGCGGTCACGCGATTACGCGGCATGGGTGGCGATCCGCGCGATCGGTGAGGCAGTCACGCGCACCAATTCAGCTGACCCTGCGGTGTTGCGGGAATTCATGCTTTCAACGGATTTTCAACTGGACGGCTTCAAGGGGCGAGGCCTGAGTTTTCGGGCATGGAACGGGCAGTTACGGCAACCCATCGCCGTGGTGAATGACCGCGCTTTGGTGACACTCGCGCCGGTGGAGGGGTTCCTGCATCAGCGCAATGAGATGGACAGTCTTGGCCTTGATGCGTCTGAGAGCGCCTGCGCGGCCTTCGGAGGAGAGTGACGATGCGAAAGATGATGGCCGCCCTTCTGGCTGTGGCCTTGCTGCCTGCCGCCGCTTTGGCGGGCGAAGTTTGGGTGACCAATGAAAAGGACGACACAGTCAGCGTGATCGATATCGAGACGTTGGAGGTGATCAAGACCTATCCCACAGGGGAAAGGCCGCGTGGGGTGACTTTTTCAAAGGATTTCAAGCGGCTCTACATCTGCGCCAGTGACAGTGACACGGTGCAGGTGATGGACCCAGACACGGGCGAGATTTTGCATGATCTGCCATCGGGCGAGGATCCAGAGCAATTCGTGCTGCATCCCGATGATCGGCATCTTTACATCGCAAATGAAGATGACGCGGTTACCACCGTTGTGGATACCGAAACGCGGCGGGTTGTGGCGCAGATCAATGTCGGGATCGAACCCGAAGGTATGGCCGTCAGCCCGGATGGAAAGATCGCCATCACCACATCCGAGACGACCAATATGGCGCATTGGATCGACACTTCGACCCATGCGCTTTTTGCCAATACGCTGGTCGATAGCCGCCCGCGCCACGCCGAATTCACCGCAGATGGCACCCAGCTTTGGGTCAGTGCCGAGATCGGCGGCACGATCACCGTCTTTTCGGTGGCCGACCAAACCGAGATCGGCAAGGTACGCTTTGCCATGGATGGTGTGAACAAGGACCTGATCCAGCCCGTCGGTTTCCGGTTTTCCCCCGATGGGGCGAAGGTGTTTGTCGCCTTGGGGCCTTCGAATCATGTGGCGGTGGTGAATGCCGCCACGCTGGAGGTCGAGAAATACATCCTTGTCGGGCGGCGGGTCTGGCATATGGCCTTTTCGCCGGACAACAGCCTCTTGTTCACGACGAACGGGGTATCGGGCGATGTGACGGTGATCGACGTCGCGCGCGAAGAAGCGGTCAAGTCGATCAAGGTCGGGCGTTTTCCTTGGGGTGCGGCCGTTCGGCCCTGAGATATGGGAGGATTTAAGATGACAAGATTCATTGTGGCATGTCTGGCTGCCTTTGCGCTGGCTGTTCCTGCGATTGCGGAAGAAGATGATGATGAGGTCAGCCTTGGTCTGGCTGGCCTTCTGTCAGCGGGGAACAAGCAGGATTTACCGCCGATCATCCTGTCGGCGGGCGCGCCTTTGGCAGCAGCACCTTGGGTGCTGAAATCCGGCACCTATTATGAATTCGAGATCGAAGGGGATGGCAGTCAGGAATTGGGGCTGGTGGCCCCCGAATTCTTTCGGGCGATCTGGATCGACGAGATTGTGGTCGAAGGGCTAGAAATTCGTCCCCTGGGACTTGATTCGGTGGAATTCGATGAGGCTGGTACAATGGAGATCGGCTTCATCGCCATAAAGCCTGGCAGCTATGTGATGCGGGTGCCAGGAACGACGGGAGACAGCCAGAAGTTGGAGATCACCATAGAGTGACAAGCGGGCTTTCGATTGCAGGGGTCGGCTATCGCTATGGCCCGCGCGAGGCGCTGGTCGATATCGCATTGGAGGTTCCGGCGGGGCGCTTTTGCGCCCTGCTTGGCCCGAACGGGGCAGGGAAATCGACGCTTTTCGCGCTCCTGACACGGCTGTTCACGACACCGAGCGGGCGGATTGTTGTAGCAGGCCATGACCTTTCACAGGCCCCGCTTGCTGCGTTGGCGCGCATGGGCGTGGTGTTTCAGCAACCGACGCTGGATGCCGACCTGACGGTGCGGCGTAACCTTCTTTATTTCGCGGCTCTGCACGGGATTGATGGCCGCGAGGCGGAAAAGCGGGCCACCGAGGCACTGGATCGGCTGGGGATGGCAGAACGTGCTGGCGAAAAGGTGCGCGCGCTGAACGGCGGGCATCGGCGGCGGATGGAACTGGCGCGCGCGCTGATCCATCGGCCCGCGGTCCTGCTGTTGGACGAGCCGACCGTGGGCCTGGATGCCGCTTCCCGCGCTGCGATCACGGATCACGTCCATACTTTGGCGGCAGATGGGATGGCCGTTCTCTGGGCCACGCATCTGACCGATGAGGTGCGCGACGATGACGACCTGGCGATCTTGCATCGCGGCCGAATGCTGGCGCAGGGCAGGGCGGGCGATCTGCGCGGGGACCAACCTTTGCGCGAGATGTTCTTGAAGATGACGGCGGAGGGGGCCGCATGATCTGGCTGCGCGCCTTGGTGGCGATCCTTCACCGTGAAGCGTTGCGCTTTGTAGGTCAGCGTGGGCGATTGGTCGCGGCGCTGGTGCGTCCACTGGTCTGGCTGTTCATCTTTGCGGCGGGGTTCCGCGCGGCGCTGGGCCTGTCGATCATTCCGCCCTATCAGACCTATATCACCTACGAGACCTATATCGTGCCGGGCCTTCTAGGGATGATCTGCCTGTTCAACGGGATGCAATCCTCCTTATCGCTCGTTTATGACCGCGAGATGGGGTCGATGCGGCTTCTCTTGACCGCACCCTTGCCGCGTTGGTGGCTTTTGTTTTCCAAACTTCTCGCCGGGACACTGGTTTCGGTTCTGCAATGCTTGTTGTTTCTTGGCATTGCAGCGCTTTGGGGCGTGCGGCCGCCGGCTGTTGGCTATGTCGCAGTCCTTCCGGCGATTTTGTTGGCGGGGCTGATGCTGGGAGCGTTGGGGCTGATGCTGTCGTCGGTCATCCGGCAGTTGGAGAATTTCGCCGGCGTGATGAATTTCGTAATCTTCCCGATGTTCTTCCTGTCATCGGCACTTTATCCCCTGTGGAAGATGAAGGAAGGCAGCCCGTTTCTGGCGCAACTCTGCAGCTTCAACCCTTTCACCCATGCGGTAGAGGCAATCCGCTTTGCGCTTTACGGTCAGTTGAACTTGCCCGCACTGGGCTGGACGGTGCTTGCCTTTGCCATTTTCGCCGCGGCGGCGGTGCGGGGTTATGATCCCGCACGGGGGATGCAGGCGAAGAAGGCCTGAATGGGCGCAGGCACTCCGGTTAAACGGATTGCGCCGCTGTCTTTGCCTTGATCCGGGTTCTTTTCATTGTCTGTTGGAACCTATCCAAAGGGGGGCGCGGGGTGTGACCCCCCGTCTCCGACAGAAACCGCCCAACGCTCGGCCCAAATCTTCGTGCAGAAGGCAATGCAAAACGCGCCACCCTTGCGGGTGACGCGTCCTGCTTGCGTCCTGACCGGAGGGGGTCAGTCCGCCATGGCAAGCTGCTTAGGAAGCTTGAACGTCCAGACCATGCCACCTTGGTTGAGGTAGTTCACTTTCTTGGCGACCTCGCCACCCCAAAGCGGAACGGCACCGCCCCAGCCCGACACGACCGAGACATATTGTTCGCCATCCGCTTCCCACGTCACCGGTTGGCCGACGATGCCAGAACCGGTTTGGAAGGACCAGAGAACCTCGCCCGTGCTGTCATCGAGCGCCATGAACTCGCCCTCGGGCGTGCCGAAGAATACCAGACCGCCAGCGGTGGTCATCACGCCACCCCAGAGCGGGGCCTCGTTCTTGAATTCCCATTTCCATTCGCCGGTCATCGGGTCGATGGCCTTGAGCGAACCGATATGGTCTTCATAGTTCGGCTTGATGGTAAAGCCGGACCCAAGATAGGCGGCACCCTTCTTGTAGGTGACGGGTTCGTTCCAGATATCCATGCCCCATTCGTTCGAAGGAACATAGAACAGGCCCGTATTCTGGCTAAAGGCCATGGGCATCCAGTTCTTGCCCCCAAGGAAGGACGGCGAGGCGAAGACCATTTCGCCCTTCGCACCATCGGCGGCCTTGGACGGATCGCCGGGACGGTTTTCTTCGACGTAGATCGGCCGGCCGTTCTCATCGATGCCGGTGGCCCAGCTGATGTCCTTCACGAAGGGCCATGCATTCAGGAACTTCCCGTCCTCACGGTTCAGGACGTAGAAGAACCCATTGCGGTCGGCGGTGGCGAATTTCTTGTTGCCGTCCTTGTCGGTGAAGGCCACGACTTCGTTCACGCCGTCATAGTCCCAGCCTTCGCGGGGCGTGGTCTGGAAGTGCCATTTGATCTCGCCTGTCGCCGGATCGATGCCAAGGCGGCTGGCCGCATAAAGGTTGTCACCCACATTGCCGTCGGTCGGCGTGCCCGCATTGCGCAGGTGGCTGTTCCACGGGGCGGGGTTGCCTGCACCGAAGACAAGGGTGTTCGTCTCGATATCATAAGAACCGCCAAGCCAGGTAGCGCCGCCGCCCGTCTTCCACAAATCGCCCGGCCACGTTGCGTTTAGCGTGCCGGTCATGGTGGATTCCTGACCGTTCAGCGTGCCCATGTGGCCTTCGATCACCGGGCGGGTCCAGACCGTTTCGCCGGTAAGCGCGTCGCGGGCCTGCACTTCGCCCACGATGCCGAATTCGCCGCCGGAATTGCCAGTGATGACAAGACCGTTCACGATCAGCGGCGCAGCGGTGTAGCTGTAGCCTTCCTTGTAATCTGCGATCTTCTTGTTCCAGACCACATCGCCGGTCTTGAGGTTCAGCGCCACGATGCGGGCATCGAGTGTGCCGAAATAGATATTGTCGCCATAGATCGCGGCACCGCGGTTGATGACGTCGCAGCAGGGCAGGATGCCTTCGGGCAGGCGGGCGTCATACTGCCAGACTTCGCGGCCCGTCTTCAGGTCGACGGCATAGAGCCGCGAATAGGAAGCGGTCACATACATCATGCCGTCATGGATGAGCGGCTGGGTTTCCTGCCCGCGCTGCTTTTCGCCGCCGAAGCTGAAGGCCCAGACGGGCATCATGTTCTTGACGTTGTCCTTATTGATCGTGGCGAGCGGGCTGAAGCGCTGCAACTCACGGCCCATGCCGTTGGTCAGGACGTCGCCGGTGGACTGGGCATCATTGGCCAGATCCTCCTCGGTGACGCCTGCCATGACGGGCGATGCCGCCAAGAAGGCGGCCGTCACGGCCAGGATAAAGCGGTTCATCTGTTACCTCCCATAGGTGTCATGTGAGACCGACAGATCCGCCCCCTCCTGCGCATCAAAGGTCTGTTGGGTATCATCGGACCAGTCCCGTGGCCGTGAAATTGCACCATGGTCGTAGGGCTTTTTTTCAAGGGCGCGCCTGCTGCGGCATGGCGTCGCAGTTTTTGGCGGGGTGGTGGCGGCGGGGAGATGTCGCGCGCACGGCAAACGCCCCTAAGCGTTTGGGGGGGGGCGATGCCGGGTGCATAGGGATTTAGTGTCTGTGGGGATGGCCACAGAGAGGCCGACGCACCCTCCTGCGTCGGGCTCTCCTTCACGGTTCAGTTCGCCTTTGCCGCTTGGCGCAGCCAGGTCAGGATGAACTCTTGCTCCACCGGGTCGGTGATGCCGACATGGCGCATTTTGGTTCCGGGAACGAGCCCTTTATTGTCTTCCATCCATGCCTTGAGAGCGGGTTCCGTCCAGAAGAAACCCGCAGATTTCAAAGCCTCTGAATAGGGATAGCCCTCGACGGACCCGGCGCGGCGACCGATCACGCCTTCCAGTGGGGGGCCATAGCTTTTGTCGGTCGCGTCGATCGCGTGGCAGCGGTGGCATTCGGCATCAAAGAACTTCTGGCCTGCTGCAAGTTTGATACCCGTGACCGCCGAGCTTTCGGCGAAAGTTGGTGCGGCGACAAGCGCCAGCAGGGTGGCGAGGGTTGTGGTTCGGAGGGTCATGTCCATGTCCTGATGGTAAGCGCGTTTTCCGCCCTCAGGATCGGCAAGCCAAGGGGGGAGAGGCGTTGATGCAGGTCAAACCCGGACTTGCCAAATGGTCGTAGTTGCCGCCTCCGTCTTCACCTTTGGTCGAATAGGCGGGCCGTGGCGGGCTGTTATCCTGACCCTGAGTTTAGGAGGAATCGTCATGTTGAACATGCGTCACGCTGCTGTTGCGGCACTGCTTGCGCTTTCATCCGTCGCGGCTCAGGCCGAAGAAACGGTGCTTCGGATCGCCACGCAGGTGTCGGGCACCGTCAATTGGGAACTGACCACGATCCGCGAGCGCGGCTTTGATCGCGCAAATGGCTTTGTCATGGATGTACAGGATGTGGCCGCAGGACCTGCCGCACAGGTGGCGCTTCAGGCGGGCGAGGTGGACGCCATCGTGTCAGACTGGCTGTGGGTGGCCCGGCAGCGGGCGGAAGGGGCAGATTACATCTTCATTCCCTATAGCCGCGCCGTGGGGGCCTTGCATGTGCCGGCCGACAGCACCGCGCAGACGCTCGCCGATCTGAAGGGCGGCCAGATCGGCATTGCAGGCGGACCGGTGGATAAAAGCTGGTTGATCCTGCGTGCCTATGCGCAGGCGGAACTTGGGATGGACCTGCAGGCCGAGACCGAACAGGTCTTTGGTGCGCCGCCCCTGATCTTTGAAACGGCGATGTCCGGCGATCTGGCCGGGGCCGTGAACTTCTGGCATTTCGGCGCGAAAATGGAGGCCGCAGGCATGCGCCCCCTGATCACGGTGGCCGAGGCGGGTGCCGCGCTGGGTCTTGATCCCGACACGCCGCTTTTGGGCTATGTCCTTCCCGGTGCGCTGGCGCGTGAAAAACCAGAGCTGGTCGCGGGGCTTGCGGCGGCCAGTCGGGCGGCAAAAGATGTGCTCGCCTCAGACGATGCGGCATGGGACAGTCTGCGTCCGATCATGAACGCCAAATCCGATGCGCAGTTTGCAGCGCTAAAGGCAGGCTTCCGCGCGGGTATTCCCGCCCCTGGTCCAGTGGATGAGGCGGCGGCGGCAAAGATGCTTGCCTTGATGGCCGAGTTGGGGGGGGAGGAATTGGTCGGCGATCTGTCGGCCTTGCCATCCGGAGTGTTCTGGTAAAGGGATGCCCCCCGTTCTTGATCTGCAGATCGATGCGGCCTTTCATGGCCCCCGGCAGGTGCTGGGGGCCTTTGACCTGCATGTAGACAGGGGCGAGGTGCTGGCTGTCTGCGGCCCGTCCGGCGTAGGGAAAAGCACGCTATTGCGGATCATCGCGGGACTGCACGCGGAATTCCGAGGCCATCGGCGGGTAAACGGGCGTTTGGCCATGGTCTTTCAGGAACCGACCCTGCTGCCATGGCGCAATGCCTTGGATAATATCCGCCTTCTGGCGGGATGTTCAGCAAAAGACGCAGAGGCGCATTTGGCCGAAGTGGGGCTAGAGGGGCGGGGGGGCGACACGCCGAACCGGCTGTCCTTGGGGCAGCAGCGGCGGCTGTCACTGGCGCGAGCTGTGGCGGCGCGGCCGGATTTGCTGCTCTTGGATGAGCCTTTCGTGTCTTTGGACGAAGACTTGGTTGAAGGGATGATGGACCTTGTTGCCGGGCTGCGGGATCGGCACGGGTTCGGCGCGATCCTTGTCACTCATGCTCCGGTCGAAGCTGCGCGTTTGGCGCAGCGCATCCTGCGCCTTGATGGGTCCCCGGCTGTTCCGGTGACCTAGGGTCAGTAAAGTGGTGCGTATTTCCACCGATCCGCGTCGGGGGTGACTTCCTCGACATCGTAATCCGCACCCTGAAGGCGGCGCGCATCGGCAAGGCCCAAGGCGGCGGCCCGATCAATCAGCGCGCGACCTTCGGCGATGTCTTCCGCCGTTCCGCGGCCACGCAACTTGTCTAGGCCGTAGTTGAACATTCCGATCGGGTCGCCTGCCTCGGCGGCGCGGCGGTCGTAATCGGCGGCGGCATCCGGGTCCATTGGCCCGCCAAAGCCGTTATCCTCAAGGTAAGACATCCATGTCATGGCACCGGTCCAGCCGTCATCGGCGCAGTTTTCAAAGACGTTCCGCGCCATCCCATGCTGGCCTGATTTGGTCATCAAGTAACCCGAAGCGCAGACCGTCATGGAGGTGCGGCCTTCCACAGCCTCGCGCATGGCATGGTCTAGACTCATCTCATCGGGATTAAGGGTGCCAAGTGTTTCATCCGCCCAGCCGATTGCGGGCAGGGCAAGGGCCATGGAGGCGATCATTGCAAGATGGCGCATGGGGCAATGTCCTTCGCGATGGGCGGGTCCGGGTTGCATGTTATTTCAGGATTGCCCGTGTGGCCATGTCTCCTCTGGTCGTAGTGGCCCACCCTTGCGTCAGGCGGGTCGCACGATTTCGACCAGATCGACGTTGTGGCCACCTGTCTGACCGCCACCAAGGCGCAGCATGCCAGACACGGGCGCTATATCGCCATAGTCGCGGCCAAAGCCGATGCGGATATGGCCCTCCCCGGCAAGGCAGGCATTGGTGGGGTCGTAATCCAGCCAGCCGCCATCCAGCCCGGTCCAAACCTGCACCCAGGCATGCATGGCATCGGCCCCGACAAGCCGTGGCTGACCTGGAAACGGATCGGTGCGCAGATAACCCGACACATAGGCCGCCGGAATTCCTAACGCCCTAAGGCCTGCGATCATGATCTGGGCGAAGTCTTGGCAGACACCACGGCGTTGGGCAAAGGCTTGGTCGGGCTGCGTATCCACCTCGGTAGCGGCGGCATCGAAGGTCATGGCCTGATGCAGCGCCTCGCCAAGGGCAATGATGGCAGCGCGCACGGTGGCTGCCCCTTGGGTGGCTTGCCGGGCGAATTCCGCGATGGCCGGGTCTGGCGGGATACGGGGTGAGGCAGCGAGAAAATGATGCGGTGCTCCGGCATCGAGCCCGCCATGGGCCGAAATCTCGGCCCCCAGATCGGTCAGCGCGGGCGAAACGTCCAGACTTGGCGCCGGAAGACGGCGGTCCACCTCGGCGGTCAGGGTCAGGGTAAAATCCGTCAGCCCGCCGGGCAGCGCGATCTCGATCACGCGGGTGCCAAAGAAATCCGTGAAATCACGACGATCCTGCGGGGGCGGCGTGATGGCGAGCTGTATATTCCGCACCTCCTGTTGCAAGGGAAGTGCGGCGGGAAGGATGCGCAGATGTTGCCGACCTCCACCCGCAGGGGGCGAAAAGGCATATCGGATGTTCAAGGTCAGATCATAGGTCGTCACCGAAGATAGGTCTCCGTCACGAGGTCCGAGAGGGCGGCCATATCGGTACGCAACGACAGAAGCGCTGCGCTGGATAAGGTCTCTGGCTGGCTGGTCGCCACCTCGGTCTGAAGGCGCAGCATGGCTCGGGCCAAGGGGGAGAGGATTCCCGACCGCCCCGCGCCCGGCAACATGTCCACCTGTTCGGCCATGCCGTCGATCTGGTTGCGGATCGACCGAGGGTTCATCGGATCAAGGGCGAGAAGGTCGATCACCGTCTCTCGCGAGGCGGCGACGGTAAAGCGGCGGCGATGGGTCAGGATGCTGTCGCCAAGTTCGATGCAGAGGTCCAGCGCACCGGGCGGCGCGTCCGGATCGGACAGGTCGGCGAGGATGGCAGAAATGCCCATGCCGCGTTCCAGCAAGCGACCGATCGTAAGGAAGCGCCAGCCCAGAAAGCGATACATGTTTTCATGCACGAGGCCGGAGAAACCGGCCAACTTGCGCAAAAGGATGGAATGCGCCCGTGCCGCGTCGTCGCCCGGTTGCAGATGGCCGCCCAATCGGCGCATCGATTTCGACAGATCGGCCAGCGCGTTCCATCCATCCGGCGAAAATCGGTCGCGGACCTGCGCGGCACTTGCCACAGCGCTGTCGAGGACGTTGAGCAGTCCCTTCGGAATTCCACTGGCGGGATCGACATCGTAAGAGGCAAGCAGACGGTCCATCGCCGAAAGAAGCGGCCGTGCAGCTTGGCCGCTTTCGGCAAGACGTATGTTGCGCGCGCGCAGAAGGCGGATGATCGCCTCGGTTCGTTCGACATAGCGGCCCAGCCAGAACAGGTTATCGGCAGCGCGCGAGGGAAGGGCACCGGGCTCGGGGCGGGCATAGGCCCCCGCGCGGGGTTCAACCAGCGTGTCGGAAGCGACCTCTCGCGGGCTAAGGATCCAGACATCTGCCGCACTTCCCCCGCGTTGCATCGCCAAGGCGGTGGGGTCTTGCGAGGCGCCGATCCGGGCGAATCCGCCGGGCATCGCCTGCCAACCTTGGGCGGTCCGCGCGAGGAACACGCGCAGAGAGAGGGGGCGGGGTTCCAGCCTGCCCTTCACCAGCGCAGGCGTTGTGGAGAGCGATACGATCTCTTGCGCCACGTGGTCTGCGCCTTGTGTTTCAAGGATGCGGGTCAGTTCATCGGGGGCAAGTCGCGCGGCGAGAACGGGGTCTTCTTGCCGGTCATAGGGCAGGCCTGTGCCCAAGGCGGCACTCAGCACCAACCCTGACGGATCGCTAAACACCCGACTGCGTTCCGCTGCACTTCCGCACCACCATGTCGCGATATTGGGCATCATCAATTCGCTGCCAAGCAAGCGTAGCGCCAGTTTGGGCATGAAGGCCATCAATGCGCGGGTTTCAAGGACACCGGACCCAAGGGCGTTGACCATGGTCAGCCCCTGATCGCGCAGCGCCGACACCATACCCGGTGTTCCGATCCTGCTGGCCGGGTTCAATTCCAAAGGGTCGGCATAGGCCGAATCAAGCCTGCGCCAAAGCACATCGACGGATCGCAGGCCTGACACTGTCCGCACCATGAGCCGCCCATCGCTGACCACAAGATCTTCGCCTTGAACAAGGGTCACGCCAAGATAACGCGCGATCCATGCCTGTTCGTAATAGGTTTCATTCAACGGTCCCGGCGTCAGGATCGCGACGCGCCCACCCGGGTCGGGGCGCAGGTCCAAAAGCGCATCCCGGAACAGTCGGAAAAAACCGGCGAGACGATGGATGTTCAGCGTCTGATAGACATCGGAAAAGGCGCGGCTTGTCGCCACCCGGTTTTCCAGAGCGAAGCCCGCGCCAGATGGGGCCTGCGTGCGATCGGCCAGCACCCACCATTTGCCATCCGGGCCGCGCCCGATCTCGAAAGCAAGGAAATGCAGGAAATGGCCAGAACGCGGCTGAATGCCCACCATCGGGCGCAACCATTCGGGATTGGCGGCGATCAAGGCAGGGGGCAGATGCCCCTCGGCCACCAGGCGGTTGGGGCCATACAGATCAGCCATCAACCGTTCCAGAAGATCGGCACGCTGGGCCAGCGCGGCGCAGATGCTGTCCCATTCCTCTTCCGCGATCAGGACGGGCATATGCGACAGGGGCCATGCCCGCTCGGTCGATTGGCCCGCGCCGTATTGGCGATAGAAGACGCCGGAATCCCTAAGATACTGATCGGCGCGCGACAGGGCATGGACGCGCGCCTCGTCCGTCATCCCTTGGAGATGAGCGAGAAGTGGTTGCCAAAGCGGGCGGATGCGCCCTTCGGCATCCATCATCTCATCCTGCATGCCCGGCGGGGGCCTATAGGCCGCCATCCCAAGTGCCGCGGCATTCGGGGGGGTGCTGGCCATTGGCTGTGCCGGACTGCGATCCATCGCCCGACTAGAGGCCGACGGGGCGGCGCAGGTCAAGCGTCATCGGGAATTCCGCAGAGGCTGCCTCGGGCAGTGGCGCCTGGCCTTGCGCGGTACCGTAGCCAAAGGGTTGGAACCGGGCCAGACGCCGCGCCTCGGCCTCATTCCCGTTGACGGGGAAGGTGTCATAGTTGCGCCCGCCGGGATGAGCGACGTGATAGACGCAGCCCCCCAGCGCACGGTTTGACCAAGTATCAAAGATCGAAAAGGTCAGCGGGGCCTGGACAGGGATGGCCGGATGCATGGCCAAAGCGGGCTGCCACGCCTTGTAGCGCACGCCCGCCACGGCCGCGCCGCCCCCGATCGGCACCAAAGGTGCGGTGCGTCCATTGCAGAGGATGCGATAGCGCGATGGATCGGCGGCTGTAAGCTTGACCTGCAACCTTTCGGTGGAACTGTCTGTATAGCGCACGGTGCCGCCGATGGCCCCGGTCTCGCCCAATACATGCCAGGGTTCCAGCGCCTGCCGCAGTTCCAGATGCGCGCCCTCCACCTCAACCTCGCCACAGAAGGGGAACCGGAATTCGGCCTGCGCGGTGAACCATTCCTCTCGCAGGTCAAAGCCATGCTGGCGCAGATCGGCCAACACGTCGCGAAAATCCTGCCAGACCATTTCGGGCAGCATGAAACGATCATGCAGCGCAGTGCCCCAGCGGGTGAGGGTGCCCTGCGCCGGGCTGACCCAGAAGCGCGCGATCAGGGCCCGGATCAGCACTTGCTGGGCAAGGCTCATACGCGCGTCAGGGGGCATCTCAAAGCCCCGGAATTCCACCAGACCCAGCCGCCCAGTGGGGCCGTCGGGGGAATAAAGCTTGTCGATACAGATCTCGGCCCGGTGGGTGTTCCCAGTTGAATCGGTCAGAAGGTTACGGAGCAACCGGTCCACCAGCCAAGGCTGCGGCGGCAGCGAAGGGCCGGGTGGAGGGATCTGCGCAAGCGCGATCTCCATTTCGTAAAGCGCGTCATGGCGGGCTTCGTCGATGCGGGGGGCCTGACTTGTGGGACCTATGAACAGGCCCGAGAACAGATAGGACAGCGAAGGGTGTCGGTTCCAATGCAGGATTAGGCTGGCCAAGAGGTCCGGCCTGCGCAGGAAGGGGCTGTCGAGTGTGGTGCGCCCGCCCACGACGACGTGGTTACCACCGCCGGTGCCGCAATGCTTGCCGTCGATCATGAATTTGTCCGCGCCAAGGCGCGTAAGGCGTGCCTCTTCATAAACACCCGTGGTGATGGCGACGCAGTCCTCCCAGCTTTCTGCGGGGTGGACGTTTACCTCGATCACGCCGGGGTCGGGGGCGACGCGGATCACGTTTAGGCGCGGATCATGCGGAGGCGCGTAGCCTTCGATATGCAGCTTCAACCCTAGCCGCAGCGCCGCCGCCTCGGCCACGTTGAGAAGGTCGAGGTAATCCTCAAGTGCCGACATGGGCGGCATGAAGACGCAAAGCCGCCCATCCCGCGCCTCGGCCGACAAAGCGGTGCGGACATGGCCGTCGATTTCCGTGGTGATCTGCTCTACCCGCGACTGGGCCGCGCCATCAGCCACGAAACTTGCCCGTGCCTGTGCCTTCGGGGCAGGGTCAAGCGGTGGCGGGGCAGGCAGGGGCGCGCGGTCAATGGTCGGGTCCATCGGGTTGACATAGGGGTATTGCGCGGGCGTGAGGTAGGGCAGGCTGGCCAAAGGCAGGCGATAGCCCACGGGGCTGTCACCGGGCACCAGCAAAAGCTTTCCGCGCCGCAGACGCCAGCGTTCAGAGTTCCATTTTCGGCGCCCGCTTTTTCCCTGCCATGGCTGAACGGGCAGGACAAAACCCACCGGTTGCGTCAGGCCGCGCGAAAAGACCTGCGCGATGCGATGGCGGGCTTCGGGGTCTTCGAGTTCCGAATTCTCGGGCGTGACATTGGCGGGAAGGTTCGCCTCTTTCACAAGCCATTCCGCGGGGTCTTCAAAGGCGGGCAGGACGTGATCGGCGGGGATGTCCAGCTCGCCTGCGATTTCCTGCATCAAGGCCTCGGCCTGCATGGCGGTTGCACCCTGATCGATGCCTTCTTCGGCAATCAGGTCGGGGTTCCGCCAAATCGGCTGGCCATCGGTGCGCCAGTAAAGTGAGAAGGTCCAGCGGGGTAGCGTCTCGCCCGGATACCACTTGCCCTGCCCGTAATGCAGAAAACCACCGGGGGCAAAGCGGTTGCGCAATCGTCGGATCAGGCGGTCGGCAAGGGCGCGTTTGGTTGGCCCCACAGCGGCGGTATTCCATTCCGCGCTTTCGAAATCGTCGGTGGACACGAAGGTGGGTTCGCCCCCCATCGTCAGGCGCACATCGTTTTCCGCCAGAACCTGATCGACCTTGCGGCCAAGGGCATCCAAGGCCTGCCAGCTTTCTTCGGAAAAGGGTTTGGTGATGCGCGGGTGTTCGGCCACGCGCGCCACTTGCATGTCAAAGCGGAAGTCCACCTCAGGCACGCCCACCGCCGAGAATCCACCCGCGATGGGGGCGGCATGGCGGTAATGGGGGGTGGCGGCCAGTGGGATATGGCTTTCCCCGGTCAAAAGGCCGGATGTCGGGTCAAGCCCGATCCAGCCCGCGCCGGGGATATAGACCTCGCACCAGGCATGAAGGTCGGTGAAATCGACCTCGGTCCCCGAAGGTCCGTCCAGCGCCTTGAGATCCGGCTTCAGCTGGATCAGGTAGCCCGACACGAACCGCGCGGCAAAACCGAAATGGCGCAACGCCTGCACCAAAAGCCATGAGGAATCGCGGCAGGACCCGATGGCCTTGCCCAGTGTTTCTTCAGGCGTCTGGACGCCCGGTTCCATGCGGATGGTGTAATTGACCTCACGCGCGATGCGGGCATTCAGGGCTACGACGAAATCCACCGTGCGGATGCGGTCACGCGGCGTCGCATCCAGAAAAGCCTGAAGCCTTGGCCCTACGGGATCGGCGCGGCGATAGATAACAAGATCATCGGTCAGATCGGCGGGATAGTCGAAGGGCCAGTCTTCGGCGCTGTCTTCGACAAAGAAGTCGAAGGGGTTGTAGACCGTCATGTCGGCAACAAGGTCCACCTCGATCTTCAACTCGGTCACCGGTTCGGGAAAGACGAAACGGGCCAGCCAGTTGCCATATGGGTCTTGCTGTAGGTTCACGAAATGATTGGACGGGTGAACCTTAAGGGAATGCGAAAGAACCCTAGTCCGGCTGTGCGGGGCAGGGCGCAGGCGGATGATCTGTGGCCCTAAGGTGACCGGGCGGTCATAGATGTAATGGGTGAGATGGTGAATGCTGGCCTTGATGGACATTGAGGCTCCCTGTTTGGTCCAGCAGTAGCAGGCCAAGGCAGGGCTGCAAATGAAAGCGGCGGGTCGAGTGGGGGGGCTTGCCTGCGCCCCGCCTGTTTTCCCGCCACTTTGCCTGTTTTTCGATCAGGGCGCGTTCACCGACCCAAGGCCTGCACCACCAGTTCCGCCGCTGCCGCGCCGGAATATTGTTGCTGCCCGGTGATGAGGTTGCCGTCGCGCAAAGCGAAAGGCTTGAACATATTGGCGGTGACGAAGTTCGTTCCTTCGATCTTTTTCGCCTCTTCCTCGATCCAGAAGGGCTGTATCCGCATGCCGACGAAGGCATCGGCGAAGGCTTCTTCGCTATCGGCGAAGCCCGTCCATGTCTTTCCCTTCACCAGCAGGTCTCCGTTCGACAGGCGGGTCTTCAGCAGGATGCAGGTGCCGTGACAGACGATGGCGACAATCTTTCCCGCCTCATAGGCGCGGGCGACAAAGGCGTGGAGGGCGGTGTCGTCGATCATGGTGACCATGGGCGACTGGCCGCCTGCAACAAAGATCGCGTCATAGCCTTCGACATCCACTTCGGCGATGGACTTTGTCCCCGTCAGCAAAGCTGCGTGCGTGGCGGATTTCTTGAAGCCCAGCGAAAGGATGTCATGGGCAGAATAGCCGCTGGCATCTTCGGGGTCGGAATAGCCATCAGCCATCAGGTCGCCCCCTTTGGGACTTGCGATATCGATTTGATACCCCGCTTCGGCAAAGGTCCAATAGGGATGGGTAAGTTCCGCCCACCAAAAACCGATGGGCCAGCCTGTCGTCGGGGAGGTGCCGGGATTGGCGGCGATCATCAGCACTTTCTTCGTGCCGTGTGTGTCGATGGATGCAGACATTGTGAACACCTTTCAATGGGTTGACGGTTCGGAGGATGACGATCTGGGGTAAATGAAGCGCGCAATGCGAGGGGTGAGGCGGGGCATGATCACATAGGTCATCAATCCGATTTGGATCGTGACGGTCGCCAGCACCCGCAGTGGTAAAGGCCAAACCTGCATCACGGGGCCGAGCGTCAGGTTCAAAAGCAGGACCAGCGTGAAAACCACCCCGATGAGAACCAGCGCCATGCGGTGTGGGCTGGGTTGCGGGACCTGGGTGCCAACGGGTGGATCGAACCAGAATTCAAGGCCGGTCATGCGGTCCCAGACCGCGTTGGCGGCAAAAAGGTCGGCCCCTTCCTCTAGCATCCGCGCGCGGAAATCGGATGTCTCGAAGGCCTCCAGATGCGTGAGGCTGTCGAACCGGAAAAGGCTGCGATAGGCGTCACCTGGCCTGACGGGGCGGTGGAATTCCGCCCCCAGATAGCCGGGGAACGCGCGCGCGACCCCTTCTGTCAGACGGGTGAGCCACGCTTCATATTCCGCCTCACGCCCCGCTTTGACCCGGCGGCGGACAAGGATCGTAACCGCCTCGGTCATGGGGACACCTGCGGCAGGACGTACCAATCGGGCGCGGACTGATCCCACAGGTTCTTAATGATGCGCTTGCCACTGGGGCCATCGATCAATCCGGCTGAGATCAGCCAGCGCCCCGCAGCTGTAACTTCCTTCAGAACCCGCGCCCCACAGGTGCCGCAAAAGGCGCGGCGTGAGTCATCGGAAGATTGATACCAGACCAGCGCATCCGCCCCCGAAAGGACGACGTCGTTGATTGAGGTGGCTAAGAAGGCGTTAAAGTTTCCATGCATTTTTTGGCAGTCACCGCAATGGCACGCCAGAACCCCGGCAGAGGTGGCGGGAAGATCGATCTGAACCCGCCCGCAATGGCACGAGGCATGTAGGATGTCGGTCATGGCATTCTCCCTAAGGGTCAGCGTTGCGAGGCGGTAACAGCGGCGAAGACCCAGTCGCGGCCTTTGCCGCGCAAGAGGGCCTGATTGATCCAGACCATTGCGAGGGGTTCCAGAAGGCGCGCTTTGGTCAGCCCGCCCGCATCCATGGGATCAAAGCCAAGATCGCGCAGAAGGTTGGCCACCATCGCCTTTGCCGCACCATCGTCGCCCGCCATGAATTGCGCGGGGCGGTGGGGCAGGCGGGAAGTATCCGCCATGATCTCGGCCCCAACTTGGTTGAGCGTTTTCACAACCCGCGCCTCCGGCAGCAGGGATTGTACCAGCTCGGCGCCGCTGGAGCTGTGGCCGACCAGCAGGCCAAGCACGCCGTCGACCATGCCAAGCGGGTTCATGCAGTCGATCACAACCTTGCCCGCAAGCGGGCCAAGATCGGCGATGGCCGCGGCCGCGGCGGCCCATGGCAGGGCGAGCAGGACAATATCGCCCGCCTGAGCCGCCGCCCATGGGGTGGCAAGGGTTGCCCCGGTTTCGACGGCAAGTCGGGTGACGGCCGAGGTCTTGGGATCGCGCGCGCCGAGGGACACGTCATGGCCTTTTCCTGCAAGGCCCCGTGCTATGGCCGCGCCAACATTCCCCGTTCCAACGATGGCGATTTTCATCTGCGTCTTCCTCTTGCTCAAGCTGTGGACCAAGGGATATGCAGGGACTGACTAAAACAAAAACGAATACGTCTAATGTCTGAGTTAAGTCAGAATGAATTGCGTCGGCTGGACCTGACCCTGCTCTTGGTCTTTCTCGGCCTTTTGCGACATCGCAAAGCGACCCTTGTGGCGGGGGAATTGGGCCTGACCCAATCAGCGATCAGTCAGGCGCTGCGGCGACTGCGCGACGTATTCGGGGACGAACTGTTCCTCCGACGCCCGCATGGAATGGAGCCGACAGCTGCGGCGCTGGCGTTGGAGACACCGGTCGGGCAGGCGGTCGAGATGCTGCGCGGTGCGCTGGGCGCGGTGCGGGCCTTCGATCCGGCGGCGGCTGAGGGCGTGGTGCGGATCGCGGCGCTGGACGCCGAACAGGCAGCACTGGTGCCAAGGCTGGCGGCGTGTCTTCGGCAAGCGGCGCCCGGTTTAACGCTTTCGGTTCTGCCTCTGGGTCGGGCGGCAGCGGTAGAGGCTTTGACCGAAGGCCGCGTCGACCTAGCCCTTGGCCTTATTCCCGATCCGCCCGACGCCATTTCGGGTCGGGTGCTGTATGACGAGGGATATCTGGTCGCAGGGCTGCCTGCCGCATTGGCCGATGCACCGTCGATTGGTCTGGATACCTATTGCGCCGCTGATCACGTGCTGGTCTCGCCCGGCGGTGATCTGCGCGGCGTGGTGGATGACCAATTGGAACGGATGGGGCGGCAAAGGCGCATCATTCTTGGCCTTCCCGCCTTCTTGCCTGCTCTGGCGGCGGTGGCGCAATCGGGTGCGCTGGTCACTTTGCCCGCACGGATCGCCACGGCCTTTGCGCCCGGTTTCGGCCTGCAGCTTGCCGAACCGCCATTGGCGGTACGCCGCTTTGCCGTCTCGGCCTATTGGCACCGGCGTAATGATGGGGATGCGCGGCGCCGCTGGCTGTCCGATCAGTTGTCGGCCTTGGCAGCAAGCGCCACGACGAAATGACCCGATCCGGGTCCTTTTCCACAGATCAAAGGCCGATCAGCGCCGCCGTTTGTTCCCGCCACGCTGGCCTGCGCGCCCAGCGGTGGACCGGCCCGACATCTTGACCGCCGCTTCTGCCGCCTCCTCCACGGCAGATTGGCGCGCAAGCGGATCGTCGGCCACGGCAAGTTCCACGGCCTCAAGCCGCTTCACCTCATCCCGCAGGCGGGCGGCCTCTTCAAATTCAAGGTTTTCCGCCGCCTTGCGCATCTGGGCACGCAGCGCATCCAGATGGGCGGCAAGGTTCGACCCCACCATTGGCTTGTCGACCTTGGCCGTGACGCGGGACTGATCGGTATCGCCCTGCCAAAGGCCCGCCAACACATCCTCGACATTTTTCTTCACGGTCGTGGGCGTGATGCCATGTTCAAGGTTATAGGCCGTCTGTTTTTCGCGGCGGCGGTTGGTTTCCGCTATCGCGCGCTCCATCGATCCGGTGATCCGGTCGGCATACATGATGACGCGGCCTTCGGCATTCCGCGCCGCCCGCCCGATCGTCTGGATAAGCGAGGTTTCCGAGCGCAGGAACCCTTCCTTATCGGCATCGAGGATGGCGACCAGCCCGCATTCTGGGATATCCAACCCCTCACGCAGGAGGTTGATCCCCACCAGCACATCAAAGGCGCCAAGGCGCAGGTCGCGTAAAATCTCGATCCGTTCGATCGTGTCGATATCGCTGTGCATGTAGCGCACGCGCACGCCCTGTTCATGCAGGTATTCGGTCAGGTCTTCGGCCATCCGCTTGGTCAGGGTGGTGACAAGGGTCCGATATCCGGCGGCGGAAACTTTGCGCACCTCGTCCAGCAGATCATCGACCTGCATTTCGACCGGGCGGATTTCGACCTGCGGGTCGACAAGGCCAGTGGGGCGGATGACCTGTTCGGTAAAGACGCCGCCCGTCTGTTCCAACTCCCACGCCGCAGGGGTGGCGGAGACGAAGACGGATTGGGGCCGCATGGCATCCCATTCCTCGAACTTCAGGGGGCGGTTGTCCATGCAGGAGGGAAGGCGGAACCCATGTTCCGCCAGCGTGAACTTGCGCCGATAGTCGCCGCGATACATGCCGCCGATCTGGGGAACGGAGACATGCGACTCATCGGCAAAGACGATCGCGTTATCAGGGATGAACTCGAAAAGCGTAGGCGGTGGTTCGCCCGGAGCGCGCCCCGTCAGATAGCGGGAATAGTTCTCGATCCCGTTGCAGACACCCGTCGCCTCTAGCATTTCCAGATCAAACTGGGTGCGTTGTTCCAGACGCTGCGCCTCAAGCAGCTTGCCTTCTTTCACCAGGTGGTCAAGGCGGACCGCCAATTCTGCCTTTATCCCCTTGATTGCCTGCTGCATCGTCGGACGCGGCGTCACGTAATGGCTGTTTGCGTAAATGCGGATCTGTTTGAAGGTGTCGGTCTTGGCCCCGGTGAGCGGGTCGAATTCGGTGATGGATTCCAATTCCTCGCCAAAGAAGGAAAAGCGCCATGCCCGATCCTCAAGGTGGGCGGGCCAGACTTCTAGACTGTCGCCGCGCACGCGGAATGACCCGCGCGCAAAGGCCTGATCGTTGCGGCGATATTGCTGGGCCACAAGTTCGGCCATCACCTTGCGCTGGTCATACATCTGCCCCGTGATCAGATCTTGGGTCATGGCGGAATACGTCTCCACCGACCCGATGCCATAGATGCAGGACACAGAAGCGATGATGATCACGTCATCCCGTTCCAGAAGCGCGCGGGTGGCCGAATGGCGCATCCGATCGATCTGTTCGTTGATCTGGGATTCCTTCTCGATATAGGTGTCAGACCGGGGCACGTAGGCCTCGGGCTGGTAATAGTCGTAATAGCTGACAAAGTATTCCACGGCATTGTCGGGGAAGAAGCCCTTGAATTCCCCGTAAAGCTGCGCGGCCAGTGTCTTGTTCGGGGCAAGGATGATGGCAGGGCGCTGGGTTTCTTCGATCACCTTGGCCATGGTGAAGGTTTTGCCCGTGCCCGTCGCCCCCAAAAGCACCTGGTCGCGCTCACCCGCCAAAACACCCGCCGTCAGTTCCCGGATCGCTGTCGGCTGATCACCGGCCGGTTGAAACGGCGTCTGCATGACAAAGCGCCGCCCACCTTCCAGTTTGGGACGGGTCAGGACCTCTGGGCGTTCGGTCAGGGCATTTGCGTTGTTATGGGGCATCGGCGATTCCCTCGCTGCCGGTCTGGCCAGACAGATTTGATCCGTTTTTGTTCCCCTGCAAGCGGCGCTGCGGAAAGATTGCTGAAAGGTGAAGAAAGTCGGATCAATTTTCCGGAGTTTTGCCGAAAATGAATCATCCATAGATTGCATAACATGCGAAAATCGGGGATGCTGGTTTGGCAAGCAGCAAAGCTGTCGGTCGGTTGCACACACCCCACCCACACTCCCCGTGGCCGACCGACAGTCCTTGCTTTCAGGGCCATGGGTCATCCTGCCGCTTGCATCCGTCCCGCCTTTTCGCCAAAACACCCCTGCTTGATCAGGAGTTCGTCCATGCGCGCCCGCATCTATCAGCCCGCAAAGACCGCCATGCAGTCCGGCACGGCAAAGGCCAAGGGTTGGGTCTTGGAATTCGCCCCGGCCTCGGCCCGCGAAGTGGACCCTTTGATGGGCTGGACGTCCAGCGACGACACGCAGGCGCAGGTCAAATTGCGGTTTGACACGCGCGAAGCGGCCGAGGCCTATGCCACCTCCAAAGGGATCGAATTCGAGGTGATTGAGCCGAAGGCCCGCAAGCCGGTGATCCGTGCGCGCGGCTATGGTGAGAATTTCGCGACCGACCGGCGCGGGGCTTGGACGCACTGACGACTATGTCGGTCACCATCACCGAGGAAAGCCCGACAGGGGCCGATCTAAAGTTGCTGTTCGAACGGCACACCGCCGATATGCATGCCGACACGCCGCCCGAGTCGATCCATATGATGGACTCGGCCGAGTTGGCCATCCCTGAGGTGCGGTTCTTCGTGATGCGCGATGTGGGGATGCCCGTCGGGATGGGCGCATTCAAGCGGATCGACGATGAGCATGCCGAAATCAAATCGATGCATGTACTGACCGAAATGCGGGGCAGGGGCCTGTCGCGCCGGATGCTGGATCATCTGGTCGATGAGGCGCGTGTGATGGGCTATCGCCGTCTCAGCCTTGAAACCGGCGTGCAGCCCACCTTCATCGCGGCTCGCGCGCTTTATGCCAAGGCGGGTTTCACAGAATGCCCGCCTTTCGAAGGCTATTGGGATGACCCCAATTCCGTCTTCATGACAAAGGTCCTGTGACTTCCCCTGTCGTGATCTCTTGCCTGAAAGGGCGAGGTCGGCCAAAAGGGGGCAACGGTCCCGTAGCTCAGTTGGATAGAGCAGCCGCCTTCTAAGCGGCGGGTCGGGGGTTCGAATCCTCCCGGGATCGCCATCGTTCCCTGTTGCACGACTTCGCCTCGTAAAATGCCTGCATGGCGTGCAGAATCGTTGGATTATGCCCGAATCTTGTGCAAGCTGCCGGGGATAGGGGGCCAGCCTCTGCCATTGAATGGAGGCGGCCCGTGGACCCTGCCGCCGCTTCGGGCAGGGTCAGGCGACAACAGCGAGGAGAGTATGATGCTGAAAAAGCTGCTAGCGGCCGTGGCCGCCGTGACCGTCACAAGCACCGCCGCGATGGCGGAAACCCCGATGCCCTTCACGCTGGACTGGAAGTTCGAAGGTCCGGCTGCGCCCTATTTCGTGGCACTGGACAAGGGCTATTTCACTGCCGAAGGCCTGAGCGTCGAGATCAGCGAAGGGGCTGGGTCGTTGGACGCCATTCCAAAAGTCGCCACAGGCGCCTTTCCCGTGGGCTTTGCCGATATCAACAGTCTGATGAAATTCCTTGACCAGAACCCCGGTGCCCCGGTGACGGCGGTGATGATGGTCTATGACAAGCCGCCCTTCGCAATGATCGGGCGCAAGTCGCTGGGTATCGAAGGCCCCGGTGATATCGCCGGCAAGGTGCTGGGCGCGCCGCCGCCGGATGGCGCATGGGCGCAATTCCCGATCTTCGCGGCCGAGAACGGCATCGACATGGCAACCGTCACGGTCGACCCGGTGGGCTTTCCTGTGCGCGAACCGATGCTCGCGGAAGGCAAGGTTGCAGCTGTGACAGGCTTTTCCTTTACCTCAAGCATCAACGCCAAACGTCTGGGCGTGCCCGCTGATGACCTGTCGGTCATCCTGATGGCCGATCATGGCGTGGCCCTTTATGGCAATGCGATCATCGTGAACACGGATTTTGCCAATGCCAATCCGGCGGCGGTGACGGGCTTCCTGCGCGCCGTGGCGATGGGTTGGAAAGACACGATTGCCGATCCTGAGGCGGCTGTGGACAGTCTCATCGCCCGCAACCCTGCTGCCGACAAGGCGTTGGAAGTGGAACGTCTGGGCCTGGCCATCCGCGACAACGTGCTGACCGACTGGGTCAAGGCAAATGGCATGGGCGGCGTGGATGCCGCGCGCTTTGCCAAGGCGATCGAACAAACGAAGTCCGTCTATGCCTTCACGACGGAACCGGACGGAGCGCTGTATTTCGATGCAAGCTATCTGCCCACGGATGGCAGCCTTTCGCTCCAATAAAGACTGACACGCAGCCGCCCGCCCTTGTGCCGGGCGGCTGTCGCTTTTGCGTTCTCGCGTGGACCCTGCCCTGAACAATGACAAACCTGATCGAAATAAAGGGGGTGCGGCACGCTTATCGCACCAAGGCTGGCCCGCTGCCTGTGCTTGATGGGCTGGATGTGTCGGTCCCGGAGGGCGAGTTCTGCGCCGTCGTCGGCCCCTCGGGCTGTGGCAAGTCTACGCTGACGCGGCTGGTCGCGGGCCTTATGATGCCCGATGAGGGCGAAGTATGGCTGCATGGCGAACGGGTGAAAAGCCCGCGCAGCACGGTGGGCATGGCCTTTCAGAACCCCGTCATGCTGGAATGGCGCACGATCCTTGAGAACGTGATCCTGCCGTTGGAAATTGTGGCCCCCCGCATGTCCCGTGCGAAAAGGGTGGAGCGTGCAATGGCGCTGCTGGAACTGGTGGGTCTGGCAGGGTTTGAGAACAAGCGGCCAAGCCAGCTTTCGGGAGGCATGCGCCAAAGGGCGAGCCTGTGCCGCGCCATCGTGCATAAACCCGATGTCCTGATCATGGACGAACCTTTCGGTGCGCTTGACAATTTCACGCGTGAGGATCTGTGGCAGACGATGCGGGACCTGCGCGCGAAGGAGCCCTTCACCTGCGTCCTGATCACCCATGATCTGCGCGAAAGTGTCTTTCTGGGCGACCAAGTGGTGGTTCTTTCGGGCCGCCCCGCGCGCACTCAGCATATCCTGACGGTCGATCTGCCAGCGGATCGCACGCTCGACAGCCTGTACACAAAGGAAGCACAGGACATGCTGCATCTCTTGCGCGACCAGATCCGCATCGCGCAGGGCCGGGACGGGGGGCATTGATGGAAACCGTTCAAAAGATCGCCGTCCCGGTAGCCGCCGTGCTCATTTTCCTTGGCCTGTGGGAGGCGCTTGTCTGGGTCAACGACTGGCCCAATTACAAGATGGCCTCGCCCTCGGACCTTCCGCCCGCCTTCTGGAAGTTCAAATGGCTGTTTCTAGAGATGGGATGGCAGACCCTGTGGCGCACGGTCCTCGGCCTTTGCCTTGCGGTTCTGTTTGGCACGCTTTTGGGCATGATCATGGGTTTTTCCCGCATGGCACGGGATGGGCTTTATCCTCTGCTCGTCGGGTTCAACGCCATTCCCAAGGCCACGTTGGTGCCGGTGATTGCGCTGATCTTCATCGGGCAGCATGATTTCAACACGGTGCTGATGGCCTTCCTCATCAGCTTTTTCCCCATCGCCGTGTCGGTCGGGATTGGCCTGTCCACTCTGGAACCGGAATATCGCGATATCCTGCGGTCCTTGGGTGCGTCGCGGTTGACCATCTTCCGCAAGATCGCATTGCCGAAGACCCTGCCGGAATTCTTTGGCGCGTTGAAGGTTTCGGTGACGCTCGCTTTCATCGGCACCAATCTGGTCGAGATCGTCAGCCCGCATGGACGCGGCCTTGGCGCGCTGTTCAAGTCGGGTGAAACGAACGGGGATTACCCCCTGATGTTCGCCGTCCTTATCGCCTTGGCCGCCCTTGGCATCCTGCTTTACTACGCCGTTCTGGTGCTGGAGCGCATCTTCGCCGGATGGGCAGAGCGGCCCCAGCACTGACGTCGCGGTTCAGGTCTTATGCGGCAGCGTCGAGGGCGCACCGCCTTCGAAGCGGTTGCCGTGGCGATAGTCGCAAGGCGCCTCTTGCATCTGCAGATGAAGACCGCTGCCGGTAAAGGGATGGGCGCGGGCGACATCTTCGTCGAAGTCGATCCCCAAGCCGGGTGCTTCGGGGGGCAGGATATACCCATCCTCCCATTTGATCGAATTCTTGATCAGCTTCTGATGGAATGCGCCGCCCGTTTCGATGGTTTCCGCAATCAGAAGGTTTGGGATAGAGGCCGCGAAATGCACATTCGCCGCCCATTCCACCGGACCTGCATAAAGGTGGGGGGCCATCTCGGCGTTAAAGATTTCGGCCATGGCGGCAATCTTCTTTGCCTCCCAGATCCCGCCCACACGGCCTAGGGCCGGTTGCAAGATCTTCACTCCGCCCGCGCGCAGCAAAGTGCCAAACTCGGCCTTTGTCGTCATCCGTTCGCCGGTGGCGAGGGGAATGCGCACGGATTTCGCCACTTCGGCGAATTCCAAAAGGTTATCCGGCGGGATTGGTTCCTCATACCAAAGCGGGTTGTAGGGTTCCAACTCGCGCCCCATGCGGATCGCGCCGGGCGTGGTGAACTGGCCATGTGTCCCGAAAAGAAGGTCGGCCCGATCCCCCACCGCCTCGCGGATCGCCTTGCAGAAAGCGACCGATCGGCTGATGTCGGACATGGCCGGTTCATGGCCGCCCCGGATCGTATAGGGGCCCGCAGGATCGAATTTCACAGCCGTGAAACCCATGCTCACGAAACGCAATGCTGCCTCGGCCGCCGCATTGGGGTCCACCCAGAATTCGGCGCTTTCCTTGCCGGGTTCGGGGTAAAGATAGGTATAGCTGCGGATGCGGTCATTCATCTTGCCGCCAAGCAAGGCATAGACCGGCCGATTGCGCGCCTTGCCGAGGATGTCCCAGCAGGCGATCTCCAGCCCTGCGAAAGCGCCCATCACGGTGGGATCGGGCCGTTGAGTGAAACCCGCCGAATACGCGCGGCGGAACATCAATTCGATGTTTTCCGGATTCTCGCCCTGCATATGGCGGGAAAAAACATCCTCGATCACCGCCTTCATGGCCGTGGGGCCAACGGTCGAGGCATAGCATTCGCCATAACCCACGATGCCATTATCGGTCGTCAGTTTCGGGAAAATCCAATAGCGCCCGCCCCAACCGGGAAAGGGAGGGGCCACAACGAAGATTTCCAGATCCTTGAGTTTCATAACGATGTCCCGCCCTTTTCTGGCGGCGAACCGGGGGTTTTGCACCCCCGGACCCCCGCAGAGTATTTTTGCCAAGATGAAGCTAGGGGCAGGTTGAAGGCAAGGCGTGGGGATTTGCGACTGTTTGATGACGCTTTCAGGCTTTGGCTCGACCTGAGACATGTAGGATCAGGCAGACCACCATAAGCGCTGAGGCCAGAAGGAAAGGCGCGCCGGGCGAAAAGATGGGGGCATCTGGCGCGGTAAACAGGGCGAAAGTGTTGGTCATCAGAAGGGGGGAGCTAATCATCGCAATGGCGTTGAGCGAGGCGAGAACCCCTTGAAGCTCTCCTTGCGCGTCGGCAGGGGCGGCTCGGCTGGCCAAGGCTTGCAGGGCAGGTGTGACAACGCCGCCAAGCGCGGTGATCGGTGTGATGAGAAGGGCATGCGTCCCTTGCGTAACAAGGCCAAGAGCCGCCAGTGTGGTGACATCGACCCACATGCCGTAATGGACGGCGCGATGTTCGCCAAAACGCTTGATCAATGGCCCCACCAGTAGGGCCTGCCCCGCCGCGAAGCTGATCCCGTAAAGGGCCAGTGACAGGCCCACCATCGTGCTGTCCCAGCCAAAACGGGCCTGACCGTAATAGGCCCAGATTGCAGGATAAACGTTCATCGCGATGCCAAGGATTAGGAAACATGTCAGCACCCGCTTTAATCCCGGCAAGCGCGACACGGCGCGCAGCGCACCCAGAGGATTGGCGCGGCCTAGGCTGAAGGGGCGGCGGGTGGCATCGGTCACAGTTTCGGGCAGGACGAAATAACCAAAGATCATATTGGCCAAGGCCAGTGCGGCGGCAGCATAGAAAGGGGCGTGCAGATCGACGGCTGCCAAAAGCCCCCCGATCAAGGGGCCCGCGACAAAGCCGATCCCAAAACAGGCCCCGATCAGCCCAAATCGGGCCCCGCGTTTTTCCGGTGGGGTGATATCGGCGATATAGGCGGTGGCGGTGGAATAGGTCGCGGCGGTGATCCCGGCCACGACCCGGGCCGCCAAGAGCAGCCAGATCGTCGGGGCCATCGCCATAACCAAATAGTCAAGCGACATCACCAAAAGTGAGATCAGCAGGATCGGGCGTCTGCCATATCGGTCTGACAGTGAGCCAATGATCGGTCCGAACAGGAATTGCATCACCGCATAAGAGGTGGACAGGATGCCTCCCCAGACGGCTGCCTGCGACAGGGTTCCGCCCGTCACGCTTTCGATCAGGTCGGGCATGACGGGGAAGATCAGGCCGATGCCAATCGCATCGATGGTGATCGTGATCAGGATGAAGGCAAGGGCAAGCTTCTCGCGGCGGTCGGACATGCAGGGTTCCTTGCCCAATGACATGCTGGAAGCTAGCGCCTGTCAGGCAAAGTTGACAGGGGGAAGCCGCAAGATTGCATCGATCCGTTGCGCCAGTGCGTCTGGCGCAGCGAAGAAGGGGGAATGGCCGCAGGGCAGGATGCTTATGCAGTCGGGCGGCAGGCCTTGCGCCATTGTTTCCTGATATTCGGGCGGGATCACCCTGTCTTCGGTGCAGCGGATGTAGAAGCGCGGCAAGCTTTCTGCCTTTCCCGTGTTGGGGATCGGTGTTTCCTGCGGGGCGATCGGTTGGGGGCAAAGGCGGCGTTGAGCAAGGGCGAGGTCTTCTGCAGGGCAATCATGATAGAAGAGGGCAGGCGCCTTTTCCGGGTCAAAAGTGAATGTCGTGCGGCTTTCGTCGATCTGGAAAGCCCCCGCGAGCGGTTGGCGCGGCCCGGCGCGGCGCATCTCGGCAAGGGATTGTCCGGGTCTTGGCAGATATGCGCAGACATAGATCAGCGCCACGATGCGGTCGGGTGCGGCTTCGGCGGCGGCGGTGATGGGAAAGCCGCCCATGCTGTGGCCGACAAGAACGGTGGGACCATCCATGGCCTTCAAGATCGCCTCGGAATAGCTGTTCAGCGTAACCGTGGCCGGATCTGTTCGATCATCTCCATGTGACGGCAGATCGATGGCGCGGGCGCGGTGCCCCAAGGCCTGCAAAGCCGGGATCACACGGTGCCAGCACCAAGCCCCATGGGCGGCCCCGTGGACAAGAAGGATGTTAGGCATGGCCGATCTCCGTCAGGAATTGCGTCAGCAAGGCGGCATATTCGGCAGGTTTTTCCACCGGTGGAATATGGCCCGCCCCCCGCATCAAGGCAAAGCGGTGACCTCGGATCAGGTCGGCCGTCTCGCGCACCAGATCGGGCGGGGTCGAGCCGTCATTCGCCCCGGCGATGGCCAGCGTGGGCAGGGTCAGGGTGGCGGTGGTTTCGTAGAAATCTGTGCCTGCGATGGCGGCGGCGCAGCCCATCCAGCCTTCGGGGGCAGTTGCGAGAAAGCCTGAACTCAGACGCGGAAGTGACTGGTTTTCCTTCCATTTCCGCCCCAGCCACCGTTCCATCGTGGCATCATGCAGGGCGGCCATTCCTCCGGACTGCACAGCGGCGATGCGGTCCTGCCAGTGTTCCGGACGACCGATCTTGGCGGCGCTGTTCGACAGGATCATCCCGCGAACAAGATCAAGCCGCTTTACCGCCAGTCCCTGCGCCACCAGTCCGCCGATGGACAGGCCAAGAACCACGGCCTCTTTCAGCGCGAAATGGTCCATCAGCCGTTCCACATCGCGGATAAGCGCCCCCATAGCATAGGGGCCGGCGGGCGTGTCAGATTGCCCATGCCCCCGCAGGTCCAAGCGGAGAACGCAGAGGGACTTAGGGAGCAGCGGCAAGAGTTCATCCCAGATCGCAAGGCTGGTACCAAGCGCGTGGATCAGCACAAGCGCCGGCCCCCCATGAGGACCAGAGATTTCAGCATTCAGGCGCAAGTCAGGAAGAAATATGGGGGCCATGTTCGGAAAGGTAAATTTTCTGCTGCTTGGTGACCCACTTTCGAGGGGTTATGTTTGAAAGTGTCATCTGGTTAAATACTGATCTAGCGCCACGCGGAAGGTATCTGGATCTACATTGCCACCAGAAGCCGTGCAGATCACCGTATCGGGCAGGTCGGGCGAAAAGAGGGCTGCGGCCAAGGCGACTGCACCGCCGGGTTCCAGCACGATCCGCAAATGTGTGAAGGCAAGGGCCATCGCGCGCAAGGCCTGATCGTCGCTGACAACAAGGCCTGGGCCACAAAGGCGGTTAAGGATGGGAAAGGTCAGCACGCCGGGGGAAGGGGTAAGGATCGCGTCACAGATCGATCCCGTCGCCTTAGCGTTGCGTTCGATCCGACCCGCGCGCAGCGACCGGGCTACATCGTCGAAACCTTCGGGTTCAGCTGTGCGCACCGTCATCCCCGGTGCCTCTGCCTCAAGTGCAAGCGCGATGCCTGCCGACAACCCACCGCCTCCGCAACAGGTGATGACAGTTGCCTCGGTCACCCCTGCCGCGCGGGCCTGTTCGGCGATTTCCAGCCCCGCCGTGCCCTGTCCGGCGATTACCTGAGGGTCATCGAAGGGCCTGATCAGCGTCAACCCCCGCTCTGCCGTCAATTTTGCGCCAAGGGCATCGCGATCCTCGGTCTCGCGGTCATAAAGGATAACCTCGGCCCCATAGGTGCGGGTATTGGCGACCTTCACAGCGGGCGCGTCCGATGGCATCAAGATCACTGCAGGACCGCCATGCCGCGCAGCCGCCAATGCCACGCCCTGTGCATGATTGCCTGACGAATAGGCCAACACGCCTTTTGCACGCGTGGCCGGATCAAGGGCCGAAATGGCCGACCACCCCCCGCGAAACTTGAAAGACCCCGTCAGTTGTAGGCATTCCGCTTTCAAAAGGATGCGCCGCCCCGCCACGGCATCAAGCAGCGGCGCATGCAGCAAGGGTGTCACGCGGGCATGGCCGGCCAGTCGGGCGGCGGCGGCGCGGATCATCGTGAGATCGGTCATGTGCAGGCTTTCAGAAAGGCGTGTATGGCAGCAAGGCTTTCGCCTTCATCCAGAAAGGGGATATGGGCGCGGTCTGGCACCTCGGCGAAGATCAGGTCGGGGCGGCGACGGCGCATTTCGGCTGCGGTTTCCTCTGTCAGCAGATCGGAATTCGCGCCCCGGATCAGGGCAAGCGGCAAGCCCGCGCAGGCATCGTAAAGCGGCCAAAGATCGGCGGGCGGGCCTTCAAAGGCCGCGAGGAAGGCATCGCGCAGGGCCGGATCATAGGTGATCTTTAGCCCGGTTTCGGTGGCCGTGTAATGCAGCCGCGCCTCGGCCAGCCACCGGTCCGGCGGAACATTGGCGAAACCGGGCATGTTGCGGGGCATGGCATCGGCCAGTGCCTGATGCGTCTTTGCCGCCGGATTGCGGCCCACGTAATCGAAGATGCGGGTGAGGCCAGGGCGATGGATTTCAGGCCCGATATCGTTCAGGCACAGGCCGATCATTCGATCCTTCGCCACGGCGGCCAGCAGCATGCCGATCAGCCCCCCGCGCGAGGTGCCAAGGATGGCAGCACGCCCCACCCCCAAATGATCCAGCAGCGCAAGCGCATCCTGCCCCTCTTGCGGGACGGTATAGCTGGCCGCCCCTGTCCATTCGCTGGCCCCCCGGCCACGATAATCCATTCGGATCAGGCGGCAGGGCGGTAGATGTGGGCGCAGATAATCGAAATCCGCCATCGTCCTCGTCAGGCCGGGTAGACAGAGGAGGGGCAGCCCTTCGCCTTCGTCAGCATAGGCAAGGCGTGCACCGTCACGGGCGGTAAAACTGTTTGTCATGGGATCAGCCGGGGCAGGTGGGTGAGGTCAGGTATTTCATGCATTGGGCGCTGCGGCAGCCGGTCTTGCGGGGCAGCCGCGCGGTTCACCCAAGCGGTATGAAAGCCAAAACGGGCCGCCCCGGCGATGTCCCATCCGTTGGATGAGGCGAAAAGAACCTGTTGCGGTGCGGTGCCCAGACGCGCGCCCACAAGGGCGTAGACTGCCGCTTGCGGCTTGAACATGCGCAAGGAGTCGACCGACAGAACCGCCTCAAAAGCCCCGGACAAACCCGCTGCATTTACGGCCGAGGCAAGCATGGCGGGCGATCCATTCGACAGGATGGCAAGTCGCATCCCCCTTTCGCTAAGGCGCGCCAAGGTTTCGGCCACCTCAGGAAAGGGATCAAGCGCGTCATACAGCGCCAGCAATTCTTCCCGCAGATCAGGGTCGTTCAGACCCTGCGCCTCCATCGCCCAATCCAGCGCATCGGCCGTCACGGTGGCGAAGTCGGCATAGGCCCCGCTGATCGTCCGCAACCAGCTGTATTCCAGCTGTTTTCTGCGCCAGTTCTCGGCCAGCGCAGGCCAGCTCTGCGCCAAAGCGGCATTTCCTGCCCCCGCCCTGCGTGCGGCAGCGGTGACGTCAAACAGCGTGCCATAGGCATCGAAAACAACGGTCGTGAGTGCCATGCTATTCCCCTCGTATACCAGTCTGGCACAGCCCTTCGGGCGGTGTAAGGGGGGGCGCGACCTTCGCGGCGCTTGCCGCCCGGCGATAGTTTTCCTAAACCCGTCGCGCGCAACAGGAATGACAGATGGCGAAAGACGACAAGGCAGAGGCCCGGGCAAGCTCTAAGAAAGTGGGCGCGCTGCGGGGGCTGGCCCCCTTTATGTTCCCCTATCGCGGGATGACTTTGCTGGCGCTGGCGGCGCTGGTGATCACGGCCGGGATGAGCCTACTTCTGCCGCTGGCCGTGCGCCGGGTGGTGGATGGGTTCAACGAGGATGTGGCCATCCTTGACCAGTATTTCGGCGCCGCGCTGGCGATTGCCGCGCTTCTCGCGATCGGGACGGGGGTGCGCTATTACTTCGTGACGAAATTGGGTGAACGGGTGGTGGCCGATATCCGCCGCGCCGTTTTTGATCGCGTCATGGGCATGAGCCCGGCCTTCTTCGAAAGGCTGATGACCGGCGAAGTGGTCAGCCGCATCACCACGGACACGACGCTGATCCTGTCGCTGATCGGGTCATCGGTTTCGGTCGCGCTGCGAAATCTGCTGATGCTGATCGGCGGACTTATTCTGCTGTCGCTCACCTCGCCCAAGTTGACGGGTCTGGTTCTTTTGATCGTGCCCGCTGTGGTGGTGCCGATCATCGTTCTGGGCCGTCGCTTGCGGGGACTCAGCCGGGAATCGCAGGATTGGATCGCCAATTCTTCGGGCGCGGCATCCGAGGCGCTGGGTTCCGTGCAGACAGTTCAGGCATTCACCCATGAAGGCCTTACCCGCGCGCAATTCGCCGATGTGACAGAGAAATCCTTTACCGTGGCGCAGACCCGCACACGGGTGCGGGCGCTGATGACTGTCATTGTGATCTTCCTTGTCTTTACCGGGATCGTCGGCGTGCTGTGGATCGGCGCGCGTGATGTGCGGGCAGGGGCGATGACGCCGGGCGAACTGGTGCAGTTCGTCATCTATGCGGTGATGGTGGCGGGGTCCGTCGGCGCGCTGTCGGAAATCTGGGGCGAGTTGCAGCGCGCGGCGGGCGCGACAGAGCGGCTGGTGGAACTGCTGAATGCCGAGGATTCCGTGCAGGATGCGGCCCAACCCAAGGCGCTGCCGCGTCCGGTGCGGGGTGAAGTGGTGTTTGATGATGTCACCTTCCGCTACCCGGCCCGCCCCGATGTTTCTGCCTTGAACGGGGTATCCCTGAGCGTTCAACCCGGCGAGACCGTGGCCCTTGTCGGTCCCTCAGGGGCTGGGAAGACGACGATCCTGCAACTTCTGATGCGCTTTTATGATCCGCAATCGGGCGCGGTTCGGCTGGATGGCGTGGACCTGCGCGATATGGCGCGGTCCGATTTCCGTCGCGCCATCGCCCTTGTCCCGCAGGACCCGGTGATCTTTGCCACTTCGGCCCGCGAAAACATCCGCTTTGGCCGCCCAGATGCCACGGATGCCGAGGTCGAGGCCGCAGCCCGCGCCGCAGCGGCGCATGATTTCCTGACTGCCTTGCCGCAGGGCTATGACACTTGGCTGGGTGAGCGGGGCGTCATGCTGTCGGGCGGGCAGAAGCAACGCGTGGCGATTGCCCGCGCCATCCTGCGCGATGCGCGCGTGCTGCTTCTGGACGAGGCGACCTCGGCCTTGGATGCGGAATCGGAACGGGCCGTTCAGGCGGCGGTGGAAATCCTGTCGGAAGGGCGCAGCGTTTTGGTCGTGGCGCACCGTCTGGCCACTGTGAAACGGGCAGACCGCATCGTGGTCTTTGATCAGGGCCGCATCGTCGCCACCGGAACGCATGAGGCGCTGGTGGCAGAAGGCGGCCTTTACGCCCGTCTCGCGCGGCTGCAATTCACCGATGGTCAGGGCTGACCCAAGTCTGACGTTGCGTTTCACCCTTGCTGCGGCCTTGCTGCGAAGACGGCGACCCGTCAAAGTCATGTGAAACCCCCGGGGAGGAACCAAGGGGGCGAGACGGGGAGGATGGGATGGGTGAATTCGCCACGCTTGCGGATGTCAAGGCTATCGAGGCGGAACTGCCTTGGGAAAAGCGCGACACTGCGCGCACGATGCATGAATTCCTTAGCCGCGCGAAGGCCGCGCATGGCACTCGGCCAGCCATCAGCTATCAAATCCTGTCAGGCTCCAAGGAAAAGGCCGAAACCCTCACGTGGAACGACCTGCATGCGCAGGTGACGCAGGCGGCGAACCTGTTCCGCAGCCTTGGGATCGGGGAACGGGATGTCGTGGCCTATGTCCTGCCAAACTGCCTAGAAACGGCGATCACCTTGCTGGGCGGCGCGGTGGCGGGGATCGTCAACCCGATCAACCCGCTGTTGGAGGCGGAACAGATCAGCGCTATCCTGCGCGAAACAAAGGCCAAGGTCGTGGTCACGCTCAAGGCCTTTCCCAAGACCGATGTCCCGCAAAAGGTGGCCGAGGCTGTGAAGCACGCCCCATCCGTCAAGACGGTGCTAGAGGTGGATCTGGTCCGCTACCTCGCCCCGCCGAAATCGTGGATCGTGCCACTGATCCGGCCCAAGAACCCGATCAGCCATACGGCCAATGTGTTGAATTTCAACGTCGAACGTGCGCGTCATCCTGCCGATCGTCTGACCTTTGCCGACGATCCGACCGATCGGGTGGCGGCCTATTTCCACACCGGCGGCACCACGGGGATGCCCAAAGTGGCGCAGCACAAGGTTTCTGGCATGGTCTATAATGGCTGGCTGGGGCAGCGGCTTTTGTTCAAGGAAACCGATTGCGTGATGTGCCCCCTGCCGCTCTTTCATGTCTTTGCTGCTTATCCGGTCCTGATGTCGATGATTGCGTCGGGCGCGCATGTGGTCTTTCCAACGCCTGCCGGATACCGGGGCGAGGGGGTGTTCGACAATCTTTGGAAGCTGATCGAACGCTGGCGCTGCACCTATCTGATCACGGTGCCCACCGCGCTGGCCGCGCTGATGCAACGGCCCATCGACGCCGATATCTCCAGCCTGAAGAACGCCTTTTCCGGGTCCGCCCCCCTTCCGGTGGAACTGTATAATCGCTTCTTCAAGGCAACGGGGGTCGAGATTGTCGAAGGTTACGGCCTGACGGAATGCACCTGCCTCGTCTCTGTCAACCCGCCGGGGGGGACGAAGAAGATCGGGTCGGTCGGACTGCCCTTCCCGCATACCCATGTGCGCATTCTGCAGAAGACGGGCGAAGGGTTCCGTGATTGTGCGGTGGATGAGGTGGGCGAAATTTGCGTCGCCAATCCCGGTGTGTTCGAGGGGTCGACCTATACCGAGGTGGACAAGAACCGCGATCTCTTTGCCGAAGGGCGCTTCCTGCGGACGGGCGATTTGGGGCGCATCGACGGGGATGGATATCTGTTTATCACCGGACGCGCGAAGGATCTGATCATCCGGGGCGGGCACAATATCGACCCGGCGGTGATCGAAGAAGGGCTGATGAAGCATGAGGCCGTGGCCTTTGTTGGTGCGATCGGCCAGCCGGATGCGCATTCGGGCGAATTGCCCTGTGCTTATGTGGAACTGGTGAAGGGCAAAGAGGTGGGGGTGGATGAGCTGATCGCCTATGCCCAGACCCATATCCATGAACGCGCGGCCGTGCCAAAACACATTGAAATCCTTCCCGAATTGCCGAAAACGGCAGTCGGCAAGGTGTTCAAGCCCGACCTTCGCCGCATGGCCATCACCCGCATCTATGATGCCGCACTGGCCGAGGCGGGGATCGCGGCACGTGTGGCCGAGGTGGTGGAGGACAAGAAGCGAGGGCTGGTGGCGCGGCTTTCGCGCAGCGGCCCAGTCGATCAAGCGCGGGTGCAAGAGGTGCTGGGCGGCTTTACCGGGTCTTGGGATTGGACGGAGTAAGGGCCGTCAGACATCCATCCAAATCGTGACGGGGCCGTCATTGTTCAGGCTGACATCCATGTCAGCCCCGAAGATGCCATTGGCCGTGGGGATGCCTTCGGCCTGCATCTTTGCGCTGAAGTATTCGTAGAGCCGTTTCCCCTCCTCCGGCTTGGCTGCGGTGGAAAAACCGGGGCGGTTGCCGCGCAGATCAGCGGCAAGGGTGAATTGCGAAACGATCAGCGCAGAGCCGCCCACGTCGCGGATGGACAGGTTCATCTTGCCCTGATCATCCTTGAAAATCCGCATCTTGGCGATCTTCGCGGCCAGTTGATCGGCCTTCGCATCCGTATCCCCGTCCATCGCGCAGACAAGGATCAGAAGGCCTGCGCCGATCTCACCTGTCACCTTGCCGTCAACCGTGACCGAGGCGCGCGACACGCGTTGCAGGACGGCCTTCACAGCTCGTCCCGCCAAGGTGGGTTGGCACCGGGGCGCGATACCGTGACGGCGGCGGCTTTTGTGCCAAGGGTCAGGGCCGCATCAAGGGTGGCATCGGGGATCGCGGTAAGGGCGGATTTCGTCAAAACGCCCGCCTCATGCAGGGCGGTCAGTGCGCCTGCATTGAACGTGTCGCCCGCCCCGACGGTATCGGCCACCGTAACGCGCGTTGCGGCGACAAAGCGGTTCTGCGTCGCGGTGATGGCCCGCGCGCCTGCGGCCCCTTCGGTGATGAAGACAAGTTTCGGCCCCTTTTCAAGCACTTGGCGGGCAAGGGTCGAGACATCGCCGGCGCCCATCAGCCAGTGCAGATCCTCATCCGACAGTTTCACGATATCGGCTCGCCCGATCATCCGTTCTATCCGGGCGCGATACTCGGCCTCTTTTCCTGCGATGAATCCGGGGCGGATATTGGGGTCGATCATGGTGACGCGGGTCGGCGCCTCGCGAGTCTGTAGCGCCTCATAGGTCGAGGCGGCGGGGTCGTTCACAAGGGAAATGCCGCCGAAGAAGAGGGTAGAGATGCTGTCGGGCAGGGTAGGAAGCTGGTCCTGCGACAGAAGGCGACCGGCGGTGTTTTCGTCATAGAAGGCATAGGTCGCCTGACCATCAACCAGCTTGACGAAGGCCACGGTCGTGGGGCGGTCCGATCGGGCACAATGTCCCGTATCAACCTTCGATGCCTCGAGCGTTTCGGTCAGGATCTGGCCCAGCATGTCATTGGAAATGCCGGAAAAAAACGCTGACGGGGCACCAAGTCGGCCCAGTGCGATGGCGGTGTTGAACACCGCGCCCCCGGCATAGGGGGAAAAGGCGGGTTCGCCCAGCGTCGTGGTGCGGGGCAGCATGTCGATCAGGGCTTCGCCACAGCTGAGAATCATTCGGGCCTCCTATCCGTGGCGCGGACCATAGCGGATCGCGCGATGTTAGCGCAAACAATCAGGTGGTGAACCAAGGGGCGAGGTTGGCGCGGATGCGAGCGAGGGGGGTGTCGCCTGAGGTGTCGGGGAGGAAGGTTTGACCCGTGATCGCCTCGTACGCGTCGATATAGACCTGCGCCGTATGTTCAATCATTTCTTCTGGAATTTCAGGGATTTCGTCCTTGTAGGGGTCGCAGCGTGCGGCCACCCAGGCACGGATGACATCCTTGTCAAAGGACGGGGGGCGGCTGCCGTTTTCGCAGGCCTCGGCATAGCCGGAGGCCAGCCAATAGCGGCTGGAATCGGGGGTGTGGATTTCGTCGGCCAGAAGAATGCGGCCTTCTCCATCCGTGCCGAATTCGTATTTGGTATCGACAAGGATCAGGCCGCGTTTGGCGGCCATTTCCTGCCCCCGGGCGAAGAGGGCGAGGGCTTTTTCCGACACCTCATCCCATTGAGACTGCGTGAGAAGTCCTTGAGAAACAATATCTTGCGCGGTGAGCGGTTCGTCATGGCCGCCGTCAAAGGCCTTGGATGTCGGGGTGATGATAGGGGCGGGCAGGGCCTGATTGTCGCGCAGGCCATCGGGCAGGGTGTGACCATACATGGCGCGCTGCCCTTGTTTGTAGAGCGTCAGGATCGAGGTGCCGGTGGTTCCGGCCAGATAGCCGCGCACCACGATTTCAACGGGCAGAATGGTAAGCCTCTGCCCGATCACCACATTCGGATCGGGGTAAGAGATCACATGATTTGGGCAGATGTCTGCGGTCGCTTCGAACCAGAATTTTGCTGTCTGCGTAAGAACTTGGCCCTTGAAGGGGATGGCCGCAAGGATGCGGTCGAAGGCCGAGATGCGATCGGAGGAGATCAGGATACGGGTGCCATCGGGTAGATCATAGCAATCGCGGACCTTCCCGAAATAGGGGTTGGGGAGTTCGGGAATACGCGCCTCGGTCAGGGTGCGGGTGAGGTCGATCATGGGGGCCCCCGTTGCAGTCGTCGGGGCGGTGATGGGGCGGGGGCGGGGGCGTGTCAAGCGGGGCTTTGGGTTCTGGTCCAAGTGCCCGAGAACGCTGAATTAATTCGGGGAGAAGGGGGAAAACGGTTGTGCCCTGTTTTGTGCCGGGTTTTGTGCAGCATTCTGTGGCCACGCACGGTGGCGTTCTCGTGCATTAACCATTTGATGAGTCGGGGGCGATTTCTGACACAGAAATCGCTGCGGAAATTGACGCAATTTCCGATTGGGGACGGACGGTGCCATCCGATTTCTGATTCAGAAATCGCTGCGGAAATTGACGCAAGTTCTGATTGGGGACGGACGGTGCCATCCGATTTCTGATTCAGAAATCGCTGCGGAAATTGATGCAATTTCCGATTGGGGATGGACGGTGCCATCCGATTTCTGACACAGAAATCGCGCCGGAAATTGACGCAGTTTCAGATTGAGGACTACGGTGCCATCCGATTTTTGCGCGCAAAAATCGGCGCGGAAACTGCGTCAGTTTCCGCCCCTATCGCGATTGGGTCACTGCCAGCACGATACCGCCGACGATCAGCGCGGCGAGAACCGCGAAGGCGATCTTCCACGCGCTCCATGGCCGTTCGCCCTGCACCTTGCCGGTTTGACCGTTCACCACGAAGCGGTAGCTTTTGCCGTTATATTTGTAGGCGGCCATCCAGATCGGCAGAAGGATGTGCTTGAAGGTTTCCTCTTTCCAATCCGTCTCCACCCTGTCGATGCGTTGTTCATCGCCGCCGATATCGGCGCGGATGTCCTGACGGATGATGCCCTCCATCACCTCGCGCCCCGTGGCGTGGCCATCGGCGAGGGGAACAGTATAGCCCTCGGCGGTGAAACCGGCGAGGAAATCGCCACGGAAGGGTTGCAGGGCCGATAGGTCCCAAGGGGCAAGGTTGTCGGTATAGCCGCGCGGCAGGCTTTTGCTGGCAAGGATCAGCACGTCATCAAAACGCCGTGCGACCCAGCCGGAACGGGGGGACCAACGGGTGCGGCGGACCTGTTCGGTTTCCCGCTTGCCATTGCGCATGACGGTGCGGGTTTCATAGTAATGATCACCGCGCGCGCCTGCGTAATGCGACCGGGTGGCGGCGTCGAAGGTCCAATAGGGGACATAAAGGCCGTTCATCGCCCGCCCCTTGCGGGCATATTCCTGAAGCCCATTCGGCGCGAACCAGAGGCTGCCCAGCCAATTCGTCATGGCTTGCCGGGCCTGTACTTCATTCAGGACGAAGGGCAACACAGCCTGCGGTTTGATGCGGCGTTCCTCGCCCGTGCCGATGGCGACAGGGGTGGCGCAAAAGGGGCATTCGCGGGCATGGGCCGCGCCTTGAAATTCCACCTGTGCCCCGCAAGAGGGGCAGGGGGTGATGCGGACCTCTTCCATCTGTGCGGGCGGAACGTCATCCGACAGACCAAGGGCAAGGTCGATCTCGTTCAGCGCCCGGATACGGGCACCCGGAGCCTCGGGGATGGGCTGCCGCGCGCCGCAATGGTCGCAGACGAGATCGGTCGCGCCCGGTTCATAGCGAAGATCGGCCCCGCATTGATTGCAGGGCCAGTTCTGACGATCATCCGGCATGGATCAGGCCCCGGGCGGCGGCGGGGGCGGGACTTGGGTGAAAATCCGCGCGAGATCGGTTTCGGCGGCGGGTTTCCAGCCCTCCATCCCCGCTGCCCAGACCTGTGTGGCACGGGTCAGGCTGCCATTGGCCACCATCGCGGCAAGGTCGGCCTCTGAGAAAGGTCCTTTGGTCGCGCCATTTTCGGCAATGTGCCATTGGCGCGCGGCGGGGGGGGGAGGCGGCGGCGGCGGGGCCGCAGCAGCCGGGGCGGGCGCGCCCCAAGGCCCCATATTCTGTGCCATGGCCATGCCCATCGCGGCGCCCATGCCGGCGGTCATCGCATCGCCCGCCGATCCGGGTTTGCCCATCGCCTCGGCGGCGGAAAACTGCATGTATTTGTTAAGGTCCCCGGCGATGCCGACCGAGGTGCGCTTGTCTAGCGCCTTTTCCACCTCTTCGGGCAGGGAGATGTTTTCGATATAGAATTCCGGCAGGGTCAGGCCGTATTCGCCGACCTGCGGGGCGATGGCTGTGGTGACCAGCTTGCCCAGATCGGCGGTGTTGGCGGCCATGTCGAGGACGGGGATGCCCGCGCTGGCGATGACGCGGGAAAATTCCTGCACGATGATGTTGCGGATCTGGAAGCTGATCTCATCCGCGGTGAATTCGCCATCGGTGCCGACGATTTCCTGCATGAATTTCGCCGGGTCCGCGACGCGCATGGAATAGGTGCCGAAGGCGCGCAGGCGGACCGGGCCGAATTCCGGGTCGCGCGCCATGATGGGGTTCTTGGTGCCCCATTTCAGATCATTGAAGCGGGTGGTGGAGATGAAATAGACCTCGGCCTTGAAGGGCGAGTTGAAGCCGTGATCCCAATGCTGCAGCGTGGTCATCACCGGCATGTTGTTGGTTTCCAACATGTAAAGACCGGGGCCGAAGACATCGGCCAATTGCCCTTCATGGATGAAGACGGCGGCCTGCCCTTCGCGGACGGTCAGCTTGGCGCCGTATTTGATCGCATTGCCGCGCCGTTCGAACCGCCAGACCATCGTATCGCGGGTGTCATCGGTCCAGTCGATGACGTCGATGAATTCACCCTTCAGGAAATCGAAAACCATCTTACAGCCTCCTTGCCGGTCGCTTGGCCCTGCCCCGGAACCGAGTCAAGTTTCGCCGCCCAGAAGCCGGGTCGCAAGCGATTCCACGATGGGGCGCGCCTCGGTCTGGGTCATGCCGGGGCGCAGGGCGGGGTTATAGAGCATCTTGAGCATCAGCTCGTCCTGCCGGGTCAGAAGGGCGAATTCCTCGTCATCGTTGAAGATGGAGGGGCGGGCCGAGGGGCTGTCATTGGCCAGGCCAAGGCCTTGGGTGATTTCCTCATGCAGGCAGGAGAGGCGCAGAAGATCGGGATGTTCGGCGCGGATCACCGCGAAGGCGCGGGTATAGGTCGCGCCATCCCCCGCCGACATCGCATAGACAAGGCAATAGGTGGAGCGGGGCATATCGGTGATGGCCGCCACCTCAGGCGCTGACAGGCCGGGAAGGGCGGCGCGAATCTGCGGCCCCAGCGCGCGGCGTTCGTCTTCAGACACGATCTGGACAAAGAAATTCGGTGCGCGGTCGTCCAAGGCGATGGGATGACCGGTGATCGAGGACAGGCGACTGAGGAAGGACGCCACGCGCGCGGTATCGGCGGCGCGGCGGTCGGGCGGGACCGAGGCGCCAAAGCGCAGGCCGACGCGGACCGGAGCCGCCCATTTGCGGATGCGGCTTTCGGTGACGCGCTGTACGGGGCCGCCCGCGGTGCGGGTATATTCGTCAAAAAGCGCGATGCGGATGAAGTTTTCCGCCAGCATCCTGTCGGTAAAGGGGGTGTCGGGCCCGCCGCCATCGGTGCGCAGAAGGCCCTGCGACAAGAGTTGCGCCTGCACGCGCCCGTAATGCGCCGCGGCCGCCGCCGAGGCCGCGCTGACGCCATTGGGGGCGGTGACGTTGACGGCGGGGGTGACCTGACGGGTCGGCCCCGGTGGGGTGGTGGATATACAGGCGGTCAGCCCTGCCAGCGCAAGCGCGGCGAGGGGCGTAAAGGGCTTCATGATGCGGTTTCGGGCTTCGGCTGGAGGGGAGGGGGTGGGAAAAGGGTCAGGCGGGCGGGGGCGCGCCCGTGGTGCGGGCGCGGGCGGCAGAGAGGGTGTCGCGCAGATCGCCCTCCATTTTCACAAGCTCGGTTTCCGCGGCGGCACGGCGGGCCTTGCCTTCATCGGCGATGCGGAGGCTTTCCTCGATCGTGGCGATCAGGGTTTCATTGGCGGCGCGCACGGATTCAATATCAAAGACGCCGCGTTCCATTTCTTCGCGCACCACGCGGTTGGCCTGTTGCAGGTTCTCGGCGTTCGACTTCAGCAATTCATTCGTCAAATCATTGGCTTCGCGCACCGCCTCGGCGGTTTCTTTGCTGCGCTGGATCGTCACGGCCTGCGCCAATTGGGTTTCCCAAAGCGGCACGGTGTTAACGAGGGTGGAGTTGATCTTGGTGACAAGGCTTTTGTCGTTTTCCTGCACCAGACGGATCGAGGGCAGGGATTGCATCGTGACCTGACGGGTCAGTTTCAGGTCATGCACCCGGCGTTCCAGATCGTCCCGCGCGGCGCGCAGGTCGCGCAGTTCCTGCGCCCGTTTCACCTGATCAGATTCGGGGGCGGCGGCAACCTCGGCCTCTTTGGCGGGGATGGTGATCTGGTCGGTTTCAGTCAACTTCGCTTCGCCCGCCGCAATGTAGAGGGCGAGTTCGTCGTAAAAGCGTAGGGTCTTTTCATAGAGCAGATCCAGCGCCTTGATGTCCTTCAACAGCGTATGTTCATGCTTCAAAAGGTTTTCCGTGATGCGGTCGATCTGCCCCTGCACCTCTTCGTAGCGGGCGACGAATTTCGCGATGGGGGCGGCCTGACCTGTCAGCTTGTCCCACCAGCTGCGTTCGCGCGACAGGTCCAGTTCATCGGTGGAAAAGCCGCGGATGGTGGTTACGATCTCGCGCAGGGCATCGCCCGCGGGGCCGACATCTTTGTTTTTCACGCCCGCCAGCATGTCTTGCGAGATGACCTGCAATTCGGCCTGCGCGCCCGATCCGAAAGAGATGATCGATTGCGTGTTGGTCAGGTCAACTTCTTGCATACGCTGGCGAATTTCGGCGGCACGGTCGGCGGGGGCAGCATCGAGGGGCACGATGTCGGCCACTGGCGCGGGCAGGAGGGCAGAGGTGACCGTCTCCACCTCGGCCAGAACCTTTTCAGCGTCTTCGCGAACCGTTGTCGACATGATCACACCCTCCTGCCGGGAAAACCCGGACCGTCTACCGATTGCCATTTGGTCATCAAATGCGAGCTATTGCCCTGCGCGCAGCCTGCGACAGGTTCACGGGTTTTTCCAGTAACCTTTTGCAACGGCAGCGCAGAAAAGCGCCGATAACGTCGGGTCAGGATCAGGCGGGGCGACGGTTGCCTTGGCGGCGGGGTTTGCCCGTGCCGCCGGGGCGGGTGGGGGATTGGCCGCCGCCCATCGGGCGGGCAGGTTTCGCGCCGGTTCGGGGTTGCGGCTTGGGGGCCTGCGAGGCGTGTTCGGGGCGGGATTGCGGTTTGGCGCCGCCGGGCTTGCCGGGGCGCGGGCCTTGGTTCTGGCCACGGTTTTGGCCCTGCCTTTGCCCGCGGTTTTGGCCGGGCTTGGGCGCAGCGGCGACGACATCGGCGGCCCAAGGCGCGCCGCCAATCACCGGAATCTGTTTTTTCAGAACCTTTTCAATGGCTTGAAGTTCCCCCATCTCGGCCGGGGCGCAGAAGGCAACGGCGTTGCCTTCGGCCCCCGCGCGGGCCGTGCGGCCGATGCGGTGGACATAGTTTTCCGGCACATTGGGCAGATCATAGTTATAGACATGCCGCACGCCGGGAATATCGATCCCGCGCGCTGCGACATCCGTCGCCACAAGGACATCGAGTTCGCCATTGCGAAACTCTGTCAAGGTGCGGTCGCGCTGGTTCTGGCTTTTGTTGCCGTGAATCGAGCCGACCTTGAATCCCCATTGTGCCAGCAATTTGCTAAGTTTCTCTGAACCGTGCTTGGTCCGGCCGAAAACAAGCGCCTGCTCGCCCGGGTGTTTCTTCAGATAGTCTTCGAGCAGCTTGGCCTTGTCGCCATTGGGGATGAAATGCACGCCCTGCACGATCTTTTCGGCGGGCTTGCCCGGGGGGGCCACCTGCACGCGGACCGGGTCGCGCAGATAGGTTCCGGCGATCTCCTCGATATCCTTGGGCATCGTGGCCGAGAAGAGAAGTGTCTGTCTTTTCAGGGGGATGTGCTTGGCGATTTTGCGCAGCGCATGGATAAAACCCATGTCGAGCATATGGTCCGCCTCATCCAGCACGAGGTAACCCGTGGCCTGAAGCGAGACATCGCCGCGTTCCAAGAGATCGATCAGACGGCCGGGGGTGGCAACCAGCACATCCGCCCCCCGCGCCAGCGCCATGGCCTGACGGTTGAGCGAGGCGCCACCCACGACCGTGAGCACTTTGACAGGCGTGCCCTTGGTGAAAATCGTAAGGTTATCAGAGATTTGCGTGACGAGTTCCCGCGTCGGCGCAAGGATCAGGGCGCGCACGTTGCGCGGTCCCGGCGGATGGCCGATGTCCAGCAGGCGGTGCAGCAACGGCAGGCCGAAGGCCGCCGTCTTGCCCGTGCCGGTCTGGGCAAGACCCATCAGATCGCGGCCCTTCATCACATGGGGGATGGCCTGCACCTGAATAGGCGTCGGGTCTTTAAGAGTGGTTTTTTCAAGCGCTTTCAGAAGCTTGGGCGAAAGGCCGAGATCGGCGAAGGTGGTCATGTTTCTTGTCTTTCCGGCCTTCTTTCAAAAAGGCCAAAGGGGGCCGCGCCTTGGGGCAGCCAGTGGCAGTGGGTGCGCCGATTGCACGACGCGGAACCCCTGCGTGATGGTGGGAACCTGGTGCCCGGTCCGGCTCCGTAAACGGGCTGCTCACGCGGCAGCGGAGGGCGGGCGTGCGGGGGAGATGGGGGTTTTGCGGCGCAAAGTCAATGTGCCCTGTTTTGTGCCGGGTTTTGTGCAGCGGTTTGTGGCCACGCAGCGGGCGGTGGGGAAATGGGTTGTTAAGGGAGGTCCCGCAGGGTCGGGCGATGGTCAGGGCGCGGGAGGCGGCGATGGAACCGGGGCGGATGCGGGGGAAGCAGGCGGTGCATTACCATTACATGGCGGATGCCATGCGGCGGCTGGAATGGGACCTGCATCACCAGATCGCGGCGACGGGGCGCATCCCGCCGGAATGGCATGAGATCGCGGAAGAAGAGCCGCGGGTCGGGACGGAGCGGCTGGCCATCCGGCTGGACAGGGATGTGGTGAAGTTCTTCCGGTCGATGGGTCTGGGCTATGGGCCGCGCATCAACCGGGTGCTGCGGGCCTATATGCATGCGCGGCTGGCGGGGGTGATCCGGGGGGCAGAGACGGCGCCGCAATTCCGCGTGGAATTGGCCGGGGAAAGGCCGCTTTGGGGGGAGACGGCGGCAAGTTTCGGCGCGGGCGAGGGGCCGGATGCGGCCGAGCGCGCGGTCGAGGCGCGGGTGCGGGCGGAGGAGCGGGTAAGGGGGAGGGGGCTTGGGTAGGATGGGCAATATTGCCCATCCTACGGGGCGTCAGCCCTGCAACGTCCGCACGCCATACCCCTCACCCCGCGCCTTCATCGCGGCGACGGCGGCGATGCTGGCGGCGGCGGTGGTGAAATAAGGGATCTTGTCCATCAGGGCCACGCGGCGGATGTCGCGGCTGTCGGACACGGCTTGCGTGCCTTCGGTCGTGTTCATCACCAGCGCGATGTCGCCGTTCTTCAGCCGATCCACGATGTTCGGGCGGCCTTCATAGACCTTGGCCACGCTTTCCGCCTTGACCCCTTGGGCCTTCAGCCAATCGGCGGTGCCGCGGGTGGCCACGATCTCGAACCCCATGGCCACGAGGTCGCGGGCCGCGTCGGCTAGCACGGCCGTCTTGTCCATGTCCTTGACCGATAGGAACACCCGGCCCGACTCTGGCAGCATCGTGCCTGCGCCCATCTGGGCCTTGAGGAAGGCCAAGGGGAAGGTGCGGTCCCAGCCCATCACCTCACCCGTAGAGCGCATTTCGGGGCCGAGCAGGGGATCGACGCCGGGGAAGCGGGCGAAGGGCAGGACGGCCTCTTTCACGCTGAACCAAGGGGTCTGCGGGTTGGCGAGCGTCAGCGGATCGGCCAGCGGCAGGTCGGTATCCGGGCCGACGCCAGCCGGATAGGGCGCGCGGGGCGGGAAGGTGGACAGGGGTTCGCCCGCCATCAGACGCGCGGCGATAGAGGCGATGGCGCTGTCGGTTGCCTTGGCCACGAAGGGCACGGTGCGGGAGGCGCGGGGGTTCACCTCCAGCACATAGATCACCCCGTCCTTGATGGCGAATTGCACGTTCATCAAGCCCACCACATTCAGGGCGCGGGCCATGATGACGGTCTGGCGCTTCAACTCTTCGACCGTTTCGGCGGAAAGCTGGTGGGGCGGCAGGCAGCAGGCCGAGTCGCCCGAATGGACGCCCGCCTCTTCGATATGTTCCATGATGCCCGCGACATGGACGTTCTGGCCATCCGAGAGGGCATCGACATCCACCTCGACCGCGCCGGACAGATAGCTGTCCAGCAGCACCGGGCTGTCGCCGGACACTTGCACGGCGGTCGTGATATAGCGTTCCAGCTGTTCGTCGGAGCGCACGATTTCCATGGCGCGTCCGCCAAGGACGAAGGAGGGGCGGATCACCAGCGGATAGCCCACTTGGGCGGCAATGGCGAAGGCCTCATCGCGCGACCGGGCCGTGCCGTTGACGGGCTGCTTCAGGCCAAGATCGTTCAGCAATTTCTGGAACCGCTCGCGATCTTCGGCAAGGTCGATGGCATCGGGCGTGGTGCCAAGGATCGGGATGCCCTCTTCATGCAGGGCATTCGCCAGTTTCAGCGGCGTCTGGCCGCCAAATTGCACAATGACGCCATGCAGCGTGCCGTTTTCCTGTTCGACGCGCAGGATTTCAAGGACATGTTCCAGCGTGAGCGGTTCGAAATACAGCCGGTCCGACGTGTCATAATCGGTCGAGACCGTTTCCGGGTTGCAATTGACCATGATGGTTTCATAGCCCGCGCCCGTCAGCGCATAGCAGGCGTGGCAGCAGCAATAGTCGAATTCGATCCCCTGCCCGATGCGGTTGGGGCCGCCGCCAAGGATGACGACCTTTTTCGCGGCGGAGGGCCTTGCCTCGCATTCCACATCGCCCATGACGGGGGATTCATAGGTGGAATACATATAGGGGGTCTGCGCCTCGAATTCGGCGGCGCAGGTGTCGATGCGCTTGAAGACGGCGGTGACGCCGAGGTTGCGGCGGGCGCGGCGGACCTGACCTTCGTCGCGGCCCGTGAGCTTGGCAAGGCGGGCATCGGTGAAGCCCAGCATCTTGAGGCGGCGCAGGCCATCGGCGGTGACGGGCAGGCCGTCCTTGCGGATGGCGGCTTCGGTGTCGATGATTTCGCGGATGCGGGCAAGGAACCATGGGTCAAAGGCGGTGGCGGCCTGAATCTCGTCATCCGTCAGGCCGTGGCGCATGGCTTGGGCGATGACGCGCAGGCGGTCGGGCGTCTGCTGCGACAGGGCCTTGATGATGGCGGCCTTGTCGGGGGCACCCGGGATTGCGATTTCGTCAAAGCCCGTCAGGCCGGTTTCGAGGGAGGCCAGCGCCTTTTGCATGGATTCGTGGATGGTGCGGCCAATGGCCATGGCCTCGCCTACCGATTTCATCGCGGTGGTGAGGTTGGGTTCCGATCCGGGGAATTTCTCGAAGGCAAAGCGCGGGATTTTCGTGACGACATAGTCGATCGAGGGTTCGAAACTGGCGGGCGTGACCTTGGTGATGTCATTGTCCAGCTCGTCCAGCGTGTAGCCGACGGCGAGTTTCGCGGCGATTTTGGCAATGGGGAACCCCGTGGCCTTGGAGGCCAGCGCGGAGGAGCGGCTGACACGGGGGTTCATCTCGATGACGACCATGCGGCCATCTTCCGGGTTGATCGCCCATTGCACGTTGGAGCCGCCGGTTTCCACCCCGATCTCGCGCAGGACGGCGATCGAGCCGTTGCGCATGATTTGGTATTCCTTGTCGGTCAGCGTAAGGGCCGGGGCGACGGTGATGCTGTCCCCCGTATGCACGCCCATCGGATCGACGTTTTCGATGGAACAGACGATGATGGCGTTGTCGGCGCGGTCGCGCACCACCTCCATCTCGTATTCCTTCCAGCCGAGGAGGGATTCATCGACAAGGACCTGCGCGACCGGGCTGGCCTCAAGCCCCGATTTCACGATGGCCTCGTAATCGTCGCGGTTATAGGCGACGCCGCCCCCGGTGCCGCCAAGGGTGAAGGCGGGGCGGATGATGGCGGGCAGGCCCACATATTCCAAGGCGGCCATCGCCTCGGCCACGCCGGAGGCGATGTCATATTTACCAGAGGGGAGTTTCGGGGCGGCAACGATGGTGGCCTTGGGGTTTTCCAGCCCGATCCTGTCCATCGCTTCGCGGAAGAGTTTGCGGTCTTCGGCCATTTCGATGGCCTGCCGGTTCGCGCCGATGAGTTCGACGCCGAATTTTTCAAGGACGCCCAGATCGGCAAGGGCGAGGGCGGTGTTCAGGCCCGTCTGCCCGCCCATCGTGGGCAAAAGCGCATCGGGGCGTTCCTTTTCGATGATCTTGGCCACCACTTCGGGGGTGATCGGTTCGATATAGGTGGCGTCGGCGAGCCCCGGATCGGTCATGATCGTGGCGGGGTTGGAGTTGACGAGGATCACCCGGTACCCCTCTTCGCGCAGGGCCTTGCAGGCCTGCGCGCCGGAATAGTCAAATTCGCAGGCCTGTCCGATGACGATGGGACCTGCGCCGATGATCATGATGGAGGAGATATCGGTTCTTTTCGGCATGGTCCTGTCCCGCATGTGCCATCCCGAGCCACTGGGGCCGCGGATGGAGGATTCGTGCTTCGCGCAAATTGACGGGGGTTTAGGGGAGTGGGGCGCGGGGCGCAAGCGGTTGTGGGTATCGGCGATTTTTGACGCAAAAATCGCACAAAATTCTGACGCAGAATTTTGTGGCAGGCGTGGCGACAGACGATGCATGGCGAAATCTGCGTCAGATTTCGCGGCATTTTCTGCGTCAGAAAATGCGTCCTCGGCGGTGGTGGCGGCGGTTCGGGGCGGCAGGGTGTCGCGCTTGGGCTGGTCGGGGCAGGGGGGCGGTGCTATCTCGGCCCCTCGGACGGCTAATGAGGCGGCGCGTGATCCTTTTCGAACATGGTCCGGGCGGGCTGCCCGCGCTTTTCGACCGCCCGCGCGAGGTGATCGTCGCGCGGCGTGCGGACCAGCTGCGCGCCGCCTTGGCGCGGGCGGATCGCGCGCGGGCAGCCGGGGCATGGGTTGCGGGCTATGTCGCCTATGAGGCGGGCTATGCGCTGGAGCCGAAGCTTCGTCCGCTTCTGCCGCGACGGCGGCCGGGGCCTTTGCTTGCGCTGGGGGTCTTTGACGGGCATGAGGCGGCCGCGCCCGTGCTGGTGCGGGCGGCAGAGGAGGCCGGGGAGGCGCGGCTGTCGCGGCTGCGCCGCGGGATCAGCCGCGCAGCCTATGGGGCGGCCTTTGCCAAGGTGGCGGGCTATATCGCGGCGGGTGATTGCTATCAGATCAACCTGACCTTTCCCCTTTCGGCGCGGCTGGAGGCGGGCACGGCGCTGGGCCTTTACGGCGCGTTGCGGGCGCGGCAGGCGGTGGGCTATGGGGTGTTCTGCGATCTGGGGGTTGGCCCTGTGGTCATGTCGCGCAGCCCGGAGCTGTTTTTTCGGGTGAGGGATGGCGTGATCTCGGCCCGGCCCATGAAGGGGACCGCGCCGCGCGATGCAGACCCCGCGCGGGATGCGGCACTGGCGGCAGAGCTTTTTGCATCGGAAAAGGCGCGGGCGGAGAACCTGATGATCGTCGATCTTCTGCGCAACGATATCGCGCGGATCGCCGAGGTGGGATCGGTCAAGGTGCCTGAGCTTTATGCGGTGGAACCCTTCGCGACTGTCCATCAGATGAGCTCGACGGTGACGGGGCGGCTGGTGGCGGGGGCCGATCTGGCGGGGCTGATGGGGGCGTTGTTTCCCTGCGGATCGATCACCGGGGCACCGAAGATCCGCGCGATGGAGATCATCCACGAGGTCGAGGGGCGCGCGCGCGGCGTCTATTGCGGGGCGATGGGCTGGATGGCCCCCGGTGGCGATGCGGTCTGGAATGTGGCGATCCGCACGCTGTCGCTGTTTCCCGGCGGGCGGGTGGCGTTGAACGTGGGCGGTGGCGTGGTGCAGGACAGCACGGCCGAGGGCGAATGGGAGGAGGCGCTGTGGAAAGCCCGTTACGCGGAGCGGCTGGCGACGTCCGGCTGATCGAGACGCTGCTTTGGGACGGGGCGCGGTTCCCCCGGCTGCCGCTGCATCTGGCGCGGCTGGCGGCGGGGGCGGGGGAATTGGGCTTTGCCTGCGACCGTGGGGCGGTGGTGGCCGCCTTGCGCGACGCGGTGGAAGAGCAGCGGTCAATGCGGGTGCGGCTGACGCTGGGTTGGCGGGGCGATGTGGAGGTCACGGTGGCCGACCTTCCGCCCGCCAAGGCAGAATGGCGGGTCGGGTTGGCGTCTGAGCGGCTGTCATCGTCCGACCCATGGTTGCGGGTCAAGACCACGCAGCGCGCGGCCTATGACGCGGCGCGGGCCAGACTGACTGCGGGGCTGGACGAGGTGGTGTTCCTGAACGAACGGGGCGAGGTTTGCGACGGCACGATCACCACGGTCTTTTTCGACCGGGGGCAGGGGATGCGGACGCCGCCCCTGTCATCGGGGCTTTTGCCAGGGGTTTTGCGCGCCGAGATGGCGGTGCCGGAAGAGATGCTGATGGCCGATGATCTGCCACGGGTGCGGCTATGGGTCGGCAACGCGCTGCGGGGGTTGATCCCTGCGGTCTGGGTGGGGACCTAAGCGGAGCGGCCTGCGCCGCAAGCCTTTTGGCGTCGGAGGCCGCGTGCCGCGCCTCCTCCGGGTTTAGGGGGCCTTCTGCCCCCTCTTGGCCATTCGGCCAATTCACCCCCGAGAGTATTTTTCGCCAAGATGAAGGGGAAGGGCGGGCCGTTAAGGTTAACGCACTGGTTTAGGACGTCAGGAAACGGCGCAGGGCTGTCAGATCGTCGCGCATGATCCCATGGCCCGCGCCGGGGTAGACCCTTGTTTCCACCGTAGCGCCAAGTGTGGTGAGGGTGCGGGCCGTTTCCTCGACCCGCAGGCGCGGGATATGGGGGTCGCGGTCGTGGACCGAGAGCCAGACCTTGCCGGGGCGTTGACCGGAATAGTCAAAACTTTTGGGGCCATGGCCGTAAAGGGCCGGTTGTGGACCGCCTTCGGCATCGCCTGTCCCGACAAGAGCACCCGAAAAGGCCAAGAGCCCGGCAAGGCGGTCGCCCTGTCGGGCATAGGCTTCGGTGGCGAGGCAGGCGCCTTGCGAGAAGCCTGCAAGCCAGATGCGGTTCGGGGGGATGCCTGCGGCCGTCAGCGTGGCGATGGCCTGATCGACCTGCGCCAGCGCCGCGGTCACGAAAGGGGCCATCTGCGCGCTGGGGGCGAGGAAGCTGGTGGGCCACCAGCTGTTCCCCGCCGCCTCGGGCGCGATGGCGGCCACGTCGGGCAGCGCGGCATGGTCCATCAGCGACAGGATATCTGCCGCCGACCCGCCGCGCCCATGCAGCAGCACGATGCCCGTCGCCGCCCCTGTCGAAGGACCTGCGCGCCTCATGCCGGCACCTTCAGCGGCGGCAGGATCGACTCGATCCGATCGCGCAGGCGTTCATGCTGGGGCGGCAGCATCAAGGAAGACCCCATCGTTTCGACGGGTTCATCCACGGCAAAACCCGGCGGGTCGGTCGCGATTTCGAACAGCACGCCGCCCGGTTCGCGGAAATAGATCGCGTTGAAATATTGCCGGTCGATCACCGGCGTCGTGCGGTGGCCGAATTTCAACAGCGCGTCTTGCCAGTGATGCTGATCCTCTTGCGTCTTGGCGCGGAAGGCCACGTGATGGATCGTCCCCTTGCCGGGGCGTGGGGCGGTCTGGATATCGGCGCGCCAGATGTCGATGATATTCGCGCGATCACTGCCCGGTGCCTTCAGCCGCAGCCTTTCGCCGCCTGCGCCGCGTTCGGTTCCCACGACCTCATAGCCGAACGCCTCGGTCAGAAGGCGCGCCGTCGGATCGGGGTCGCGTTCCCAGAGTGTCACGGAATGAAAACCGTGCCGGTCGGTCGCCCCCTCTGTTTCGATCAGTTCCACGGGGGCGCCATCGGGGTCGCGCAGGGTGATGACGCGCTGGCCAAAGCGTTCGGCCGCCGCTGGGATATGGCGGTCGCCTGCCGAGAGATCGTCGATCAGGGCGTCGAACTCTCCCTTGGGGATCGCATAGGCATAGGCCGAGGCCATGCCGGGGCCGGCCCGTCCGGGGCCTGCTTCGGCAAAGGGAAAGAAGGTCAGGATCGTGCCGGGGCTGCCTGCCTTGTCACCGTAATAGAGGTGATAGGTGTCGGGCGCGTCGAAATTCACCGTCTTTTTCACCAGCCGCTGTTTCAGAAGGCCTGCGTAGAAATCCACATTCTCTTGCGGTGGGCCAGAGATGGCGGTGACGTGGTGAAGGCCGGGTATCTTGGTCATGGCATTGCCCTTTCGGGATGAATTGCGGTTGCCCCTTATATGGGGCAGGTGCGCGGTTGCGGAAAGCGGGCAGGGGCGCGCGGGACTTGTGCAATCCTGCACGGAATGCCCCCCAACCCCGTGCGGGCCTTGACTTCGTGCGCGCCAAGGGGTGTATCGGCGCGATGATCCACACAAGCCTCGTCAGGGGACATATGATGCACGCCTATCGCAGCCACACCTGCGCCGAGTTGAACAAAGCCCATGTGGGCCAGACGGTCCGCCTGTCGGGTTGGGTGCATCGCGTGCGCGACCATGGCGGCGTGTTGTTCATCGACCTGCGCGACCATTATGGGATCACGCAGGTTTTGGCCGATAGCGACAGCCCGGCCTTTGCCGCCGTGGAAAAGGTGCGGGCCGAATGGGTGATCCGCATCGATGGCCGCGTGAAGGCACGCGATGCGGCGCTGGTGAACCCCAAGATCCCCACCGGTGAGGTTGAGGTTTATGTCACCGGGCTTGAGGTGCTGGGGGCCGCCGACGAATTGCCGATGCCGGTCTTTGGTGAGGTGGATTATCCCGAAGAAACCCGCCTGACCTATCGCTTCCTCGACCTGCGGCGGGAAAAGCTGCATCGCAACATGATGCTGCGGTCGAATGTGGTGCGCAGCTTGCGCAACCGCATGTGGGATCAGGGCTTCAACGAATTTCAGACGCCGATCATCACGGCCTCGTCTCCGGAAGGGGCACGGGATTTTCTGGTGCCAAGCCGCCTGCATCCGGGCAAGTTCTATGCCCTGCCGCAGGCGCCGCAGCAGTTCAAACAGTTGATCATGGTGGCGGGCTTTGACCGCTATTTCCAGATCGCCCCCTGTTTCCGCGATGAAGACCCCCGCGCGGACCGGTCGCCCACCGATTTCTACCAGCTGGACATCGAGATGAGCTTTGTGGAGCAGGAGGATGTCTTTGCCGCCGTCCAGCCCGTGATCCAAGGCCTGTTCGAAGAATTCCGCCCCGATTGCAAGGTGCCCGCCGACTGGCCGCGCATCGCCTATAAGGACGCGCTCTTGTGGTATGGGTCTGACAAGCCAGACCTCAGGAACCCGATCAAGATGCAGGTGGTAAGCGAGCATTTCCGCGGGTCCGGTTTTGCCGTCTTTGCCAAGCTTTTGGAAAACGAAGGCACCGAAATCCGCGCCATCCCCGCGCCCACGGGCGGCAGCCGCAAGTTCTGTGACCGGATGAATGCCTATGCCCAGAAGGAAGGCCTGCCGGGGATGGGTTACATCTTCTGGCGTGAGGCCGAGGATGGGTCGGGGATGGAGGCGGCGGGGCCGCTGGCCAAGAATATCGGCCCCGAACGGACCGAGGCTGTCCGCGCGCAGCTTGGCCTTGGTCTTGGCGATGCGGCCTTCTTCCTTGGCGGCAAGCCCGAGCAGTTCGAGGCCTTTGCAGGCCGCGCGCGGAACGAAATCGGGCGCGAGTTGGGGCTGGCCGAGACGGATACCTTCCGTTTCGCCTGGATCGTCGATTTCCCGATGTATGAGAAAACCGATGACGGGAAGATCGACTTCTCGCACAATCCCTTCTCCATGCCGCAGGGCGGGATGGAGGCGCTGATGGGCGATCCGCTGACCGTTCATGCCTATCAATATGACCTTGCCTGCAACGGCTATGAGCTGATCTCGGGCGGCATCCGCAACCACAAGCCGGAGATCATGTACAAGGCCTTTGAACTGGCCGGCTACCCGAATTCCGAGGTGGACAAGCGTTTTGGCGGCATGGTGAAGGCGTTCAAATATGGGGCGCCCCCGCATGGCGGCTGCGCGATGGGGATTGACCGGGCGGTGATGCTCTTGGCTGATGAACAGAACATCCGCGAGGTCATCATGTTCCCGATGAACCAGCGCGCCGAGGACCTGCTGATGGGCGCGCCGTCGGAACCGACCAACGAGCAGCTGCGCGAGCTGCGCCTGCGCGTGGTGCCGAAGGATCAGTGATCTTTCGCCGGCGGGTGGGGTCGAACCCCACCCTTGCGCGGTGGCTAGGGCGACGCCGCCCTCGCCAAAGGGCGCATTCCCTGACAGTCTGGCAACCGTCGCTCATGAGGTTGCCGATGTCGCCCCATCCCCCGCTTTACACCGCCTCCGTGCCCGTCTTTCGGCATTACCTTGACCGGGTGGCGCGAATGGCCGAAGGCGCGGGCGCGGCGCTGGACCACCCTATCGCCGACAGCTTTCCCGCCCGCCAGCATTTCGCCACCGCCGCGGGCTTTGCCCTGCGCGTGGCCTGCCCCCTTGCCGGGCGCGAAGTGCCGGGCCTGCCCACGGCGCTGGGTCCCCGTCTGGCCGTGGCGCGCGCCACTTTGGGCGCGATGCGCCCGGATGAATTCGCAGGGGCCGAGGCGCGGGTGATCGCCCATTGCGCGGGTTTCGCCGATCTGGAACAGGATGGGGTCAGCTTCCTGCATCTGTTCGGGATGCCCAATTTCCTGTTCCACGTCACCATGGGCTATGCCAGCCTGCGCGCGGCAGGCCTGCCCTTGGGCAAGGCGGATTTCGACGGCTTCCACCACTATCCCGAAGGCTTTGCGTTCTGATCTTGCGGCCCGCCCGCATGGCGGGGCAGAGTGGCCCCGCGGGTGGGGGGCATATCATGACAGGTGACATTCTTGCAGGCTGGACACCGGCCGCTTGGCCGGATGCAGCCGCCCTCATCGGGCGCCATGTGCGGCTGGACCGGCTGGATGCTGATGCCCATGCCGCCGATCTTTTTTCCGCTTTCGCAGGGCATGATGCGCTGTGGGATTACATGCCCTATGGCCCCTTCCATTCCGCCGCCGCCTATCACCGCTGGGCGAAAGAGGCGACGGCAGGCCGCGACCCGGTCTTTTGGGCGATCACGCCGGAAGGGGCGGCCCATCCGGCGGGCGTGGCCTCTTTCCTGCGCATCACCCCTGACCATGGGACGATCGAGGTGGGGCATATCTGCCTGTCGCCGTCTTTGCAGCGTGGCCGCGCGGCGACCGAGGCGATGTTCCTGATGATGGATTGGGCCTTTTCCCATGGCTATCGCCGCTATGAATGGAAATGCAACGCGCTGAACTTGCCGTCCCGGCGCGCGGCGCAGCGGCTTGGCTTTTCCTTCGAAGGGGTGTTCCGCAACCATATGGTGATCAAGGGTAGGAACCGCGATTCCGCATGGTTTGCGGTGACGGATGGCGATTGGCCCGCCCTGCGCGAGGCCTTTGCCGCCTGGCTGTCGCCTGCGAATTTCGACGCCGCCGGACGGCAGAAGGAACGGCTGTCCGACCTGTCGCGTCTGGTGCGCGTAGCATCGGACCCCGCGCTCTAGGCCACCCTATCCGGGATAAAGCGTGACCAGCCTTTGATTGACGGCATCCCGCAAGGGCAGGGAAACGGGCGATGGCGGCAGGGGCGGTGGGGGTGTCATCTGCATGGCGGTTCTCCTTCCTTGGGGCAGAGGGCCAGCCTGCGACACAGCCCTTAAGATGCCGTAAAGCCCCCCCCCCTGCGACCCAAGCGCCCCTTGCACCCCGCGCCCCTCGCACCCATAACCCAAATCAAGCGACGCAGCGGGAGAGTGACAGATGATCGGACGCCTGAACCATGTGGCCATCGCCGTGCCGGACCTGACCGCCGCGGCCGAGCAATATCGTGGCACGCTGGGCGCCAAGGTCGGCGCAGCGCAGGACGAACCCGATCACGGGGTGACGGTGGTCTTCATCGAATTGCCCAATACGAAAATCGAACTCCTCTATCCCTTGGGCGAAAATTCCCCCATCGCGGGTTTCCTTGAAAAGAACCCCGCCGGGGGCATCCACCACATCTGCTATGAGGTGGACGATATCCTTGCCGCCCGCGACCGGCTAAAGGCCGCAGGCGCGCGCGTGCTGGGAAGCGGAGAGCCGAAGATCGGCGCGCATGGCAAGCCCGTGCTGTTCCTGCATCCCAAGGATTTCAACGGCTGCCTTGTCGAACTGGAACAGGTCTGACGCCATGAGCATCACCTCGGCCATCGTCCTTTATGCCGTCAGCTGGTTCATGGTCTTTTTCATCGTGCTGCCGATCCGCTTTGTGAGCCAAGGCGATGCCGGCAGCGTGGTCCCCGGCACGCCCGCAGGCGCACCGGCCACCCATATCGTGGCGCGCAAGGCAAAGATGACGACCTGGATCGCGGCTTTGGTCTGGCTGGCGCTGGCGGGGATCATCACCTCCGGCGTCATTTCGGTGCGCGATATCGATTGGCGCGGCGTGATGACCGACTGACGGGACCGCCGCAAACACAGCGGCGCGCTGCGCGCAGTCCTTTTGGCGTCGTCGTTGCGTGCTGCGCCTCCTCCGGGGTCCGGGGCCGTTCTGTCCCCTCTTGCGGAAATCTGAAGACAGAAACTGCATAAAAATCAGCGCGTTAACCTTAACGGCCTGCCCTTGCCCCTTCATCTTGGCAAAAAATACTCTCGGGGGTGAATTGGCCGAATGGCCAAGAGGGGGCAGAAGGCCCCCTAACCCCGGAGGAGGCGCGGCACGCGACGACGACGCCAAAAGGCTTGCGGCGCAGGCCGCTCCGCTGGATCACCGATGGTTCAGGCGGTGAAAGAGGTGGGTGAAGGTCGCCACGCCGAAGACGGGGATCAAAAGGTTGACGAGGGGGATCGACAGAGGGGCCGCCATCAGGATGCCCGCGCCCCAAATCCGCGCCCGGTTCGCGCGCCAGAGCGCCTTGGCCTCGCCCCGCCCGATTCGGCGCTGGGAAACGAGGGTGAAATATTCCCGCCCCAGAAGATAGCCGTTGAGCGACCAGAACAGGACCGGCACCAGCGGCCCCGCGAAGGGCCAAAGGAAGAGGGCGAGGATATTCGCCACAAGGGCGATGCCGAAGAAATTCACCGCACCGATCAGGCCTTCGGCGAAGGTCTGCGCGCGGGCGGGCGGCAGGGTCGGGAAATGGCGGTCTTCGACCGCATCCACCACATCTTCCAGAAACAGCCCCGTGAAGGCCGAGGCGACAGGAACCATCAGAAAAACCGATGCCGCAAGCATCAGAAGGATCGATCCGATCGACAAAAGCGTATCAAGGCCGCCCACCGGGCCGAGGATCGGCAGGGTGGTCGTGTCGGGGATGAACCATTGGATCGCGCCCAGCATCAGCGCGTAAAGCGCGATGAGCAGGGCCAATGTCAGCGCCACGGCGATGACGACCACGCGGCGGAAACGGGCGTCTGACCATTGCGCCAATGCGGCGGTGAAGGAGGAAAGGATCAGGCCCATCGCACGACCTGCGCGATGTCCGGGCGCGGGCGGTCGGGCGCGGGGGCGCCTTTGCTGCCGATATGGATGATCCCGGCCACCCATTCCTGCGGGGCGCAGTCGAAGGCGCGGGTGATGAAGGGGCGGTCATGGCTGACCCATCCGGTCAGCCATTGCGCGCCCCATCCGGCCGCCGTTGCGGCATTGACGAGGCCCGCGCAGAGGGCGCCTGCCGAAAGGGTCTGTTCGATGTCGGGCACTTTCTCGGCGGGTTTGGGCGCGGCGATCACCACCACGGCGCAATGCGAGCGGTCGAATTGCCCGCGCCCTTTTTCGATGCGGAGGGGGTCATCGCCCAATTCGCGGGCCCGCGCCTCGCCCAGATCGGCCCAGATGGAAAGGGCGTCGCGATAGCCCACGACCAGCCGCCACGGTTGCAGATTGCCGTGATCGGGCACGCGCAAGGCGGCGCGCAGGATGGGTTCCAGCGCGGCGCGGTCGGGGGTGGGGGCTTGCAGCGCCTTGGACGGGTAGGATTGGCGCATGGACAGGAAGGCGAAGGCGTCTTGGGTCATGGGGCCTCTTTCCCGGGCGTGGCGCGGGGGGAAACGGGGTTATTTTGCGGCGCGGGCCATGCGGCCCGCATTCCTTTTGTCTCGCCTTCGCGCGTGCCGCGCGCCGGCTCGGATCGTTTTTGAGTATTTGGGCCAAGATGAAGGGGCAAGGGGTGTTTCGGAGGGATCAGGCAGAGGTGAAGAGGCGGTCGAGATCGTCGATCCATGCGGATAGGAAGGCATCGAAACGGGCGTCAGGTTGCCGGGCGGCCAATGTGGCGGCCAAGGGGTCGGGCGCGTCGATCGGGCTTTGGGCCAGTTCGGCGATGGTGGCATGGCCGCAGAAGGGGACATAGGCCTCGGAATAGCCGCCTTCGTGGACGGCCAGAAGACGGCCCGCGCAGAGCGTTTCGGCGGCCTGTCTTGTGAGGCGGGTCATCTGGCGGAAGGTATCGGCGGTGGCGAGCATCCGGCCCAAGGGATCAAGGGCGGCGGCGTCAAAGCCGCAGGCGATGATGATGGCGTCAGGTCTGTGGGCGTGGAGGGCGGGCAGGACGAGGCGGGTGAAAGCCTCCAGATAGCCTTTGTGCCCCGTGCCGGGGGGGAGCGGGATGTTGAGGTTCGTGCCAAAGCCCGCGCCGCTTCCCCGCACCTCGGCCCCGCCGGTATCGGTGGGATAGTTGCGGTCCTGATGCAGCGAGATGGTCAGCACCTCGGGGTCGTCAAGGAAGATCGCCTCGGTCCCGTTGCCGTGATGGACATCCCAGTCGATCACGGCAAAGCGGCGGAAGGGGGTTTTCGCCTGTGCCGTGCGGATGGCGATGGCGATATTGGCCAGAAGGCAAAAGCCATTGGGGCGGTCGGGCAGGCAATGATGCCCCGGCGGGCGGGTGAGGGCATAGGCATTGGTCACCGCGCCCGACAGGATGTCCAAAAGCGCCTGTTGCGCGAGGCCGGCCGAGAGGGTGGCGATGTCATAGCCGCCCCTGCCGAAGGGCGCGCGGGGGCCAAGCTCGCCGCCCTGATCCTGCGAGAGGGCGTGGAAGCGGTCGATATAGCTTGCGGGGTGGACGCGGAGCAGGTCTTCGCGGGTGGCGGGGGCCGCGCTGCGGCTGGCGAGGGAGGCGAGAAGCCCCGTCACCTCTAACAGGTTTTTCAGGCGGCGTTTGGTTTCGGGGTTTTCCGGCAGGCCCGCGCCGGGCTGGACGAGGCCGCCCATCGGCCCGCCGACGGGCAGGGTGAGGGCATAGTTGCCGCCATGGTGCCAGAAGCAGCGTTCGTCGGAATAGAAGGCGGTGGTCATGCGGGGCTTTCGGGGGGCTTTCGGGTGGGGGGATTTGGCGTCAGGTTAGGCGCTGGGGCTGCGAAGGGCCAGAGGCGATGAAGAAGGGCGAATATGCGGCGCTGGCGGTGCCGGGGGCGGAATTCGTGGTGAAGGCCACGCCGCGCGCGCGGGTTTCCTCTTGCGTGTTGGAGGGGGGTGTCTGGCGGATCGCGGTGAACGCCCCGCCGGAAGAGGGCCGCGCCACGGCGGCGGTAGCGGAAGCCTTGGCCCATGCCTTGGGCGTGGCGAAGGGGCGGCTGGTTCTGGTGCGGGGGGCCGCGTCGCGGGACAAGCGGTTTCGGCTGGACTGACGCGGTGGATCAGCCCTTGGGGGGCCTTGCGTCAATCCGGTAGCTGCCTTCGGGCAGGTCAAGTGCCGCGGCAAGGTCGCGCAATTGCGTCATCGACAGGGTGATGCGGACCGGTTCTTCGGTCATCGGGTCAAGCTGTTCCAAGGTCACGCAATCATCGAAGGCGAGGATGGTGATGTCTTCCATCAGGCCTTCATGCCCCTCATCGATGAGGGTGATCACAGTGGCGTCGAAGTCGTGCTCGATCGTGAACATAAGGGCAGGCTAGCGCGGGGTGGCCTTGGCTGGCAATGGGGGAAATGGGGGGAAATGGGGGAAGCGGTCCCTTGCTGACGCTTGCGTGAGGGGGCCATGCGGGGCTGGTTCCCGGCGCGGGGCTTGCTATTTTGGGGGGCATGGCAGGGGCAGGCCCCGGCGCGGTGATGGTTTGGGGCAGATGGGCAAAGGTGACTCGGGGGCGATGCGGGCATATCTTGCGCTGATTTTGGCGGTGGCGGGTCTGGCGGGCTGTGTGCCGACCTATCCGGCAGGCGATCCTTCGGGGGGGCTTTATCCAGAGCCTGTGGCCGCCGCCGCGCCCGCGCCGTTGGCCCCAAGGCAGGCTGCGTCGAATTTCATCCGTGTGGTCAGCCGGGTAGAGCCGATGACGGAAGATATCTGCCGCGCCCGCACGCGCGGGGTGAATTGCGATTTCCGCATCGTGATCGATGACCGGCCGGGGCAGGGGCCGAATGCCTTTCAGACGCTGGATGAAAATGGGCGACCGATCCTGGGCTTCACCTTGGCGCTGATTGCCGATGCGCGGAACGAGGATGAGATCGCCTTCGTTCTGGGCCATGAGGCGTCGCATCACATCCTTGGCCATATCCCGCAGACGCAGCAGACGGCCTTGGCGGGGGCGATGATGGCGGGCATCCTTGCACAGGCCACCGGGGCGGATGCGGCGGCGGTGCAATCGGCGCAGCGCATCGGGGCCACGGTCGGGGCGCGGCGCTATTCCCGCGCCTTTGAATTGGAGGCCGATGCCTTGGGGGCCGAGATCGCCTATTTCGCCGGATATGACCCGGTGCTGGGGGCGGGGTTCTTTGACCGTCTGCCCGATCCGGGGGATCAGTTCCTTGGGTCGCATCCGCCCAATGCGGAACGCAAGGCGCAGGTGCAGGCGGTGGTGGCAGGGCTTCGCGGGTTCTGACCGGGCTTGATTTGCGTCAATGCGTCGCGGTCCTGTCGGTGGCAGGCTTGCCGTCGCGCGAACACGGAGGACGGCGATGATCGGATATGTCGAGGCACCTTTGGCTTGGGGCCTGACGCGCGGGATGGCGCGGGTGATTGGGGTCAATCTGGCCGATGCGGTGATCGAAGGCTGGTTGAGCCGGGCGGAACTGGCTGATTTGGTCGAGCGCTGTCAGACCTGCGGGCGGGCCGAGACCTGCACCGGATGGCTGGCGCGGCAGGTGACGGCTGAGGCGCTGCCTGCCTTCTGCCCGAACAAGGCCCCGTTGGAGGGCTTGGCCGCGCGCTGAGGCGCGGGGCGGTGGGCTTGAGCCTTGCCTGCCGACATGACAGGGTCCTGCCGCGAAAGGGGTGGCGGGATGCTGAAACTGGGCGAAGTGCTGCGGGACCGGGGGTCGCGCTATGCCGTTTCGGGCGGGCCTGTGCAGGGCCGCGCCGGGGTGGAGGCTTTCCTTGCCGAGTTGAAGCGCGAAAAGCGCTATGCCAAGGCCACGCATAACAGCTGGGCCTGTCTTCTGTCGGAGGGCGGGCCGCAAAAGGGCGACGATGGCGAGGCGGGCGCCGGAGCGGTGATCCTGAAGATGCTGGAACGGGCGGGGCTGGTTGACCATGTCGTGGTGGTGACCCGCTGGTATGGGGGCGTGCATCTGGGGGGCGACCGCTTTGCCCATGTGGTCACCTGCGTGCGCGCCTATCTCGACGCGCAGAACGGCGCGGGGTAAGGCAGGGGCTGGGTCGCGGAGAAAAGCGGATGATGAACTGGTTGCTGGCCGAGCTGCGGCGCATTGGGAACACGACGAAATGGTCGTGGGACGGTTGGCGGTCCGCTTGGGTGCGCGAGAAATCACTGCGGCAATGGGCGCTGGTCAATGTGCTGTCGGCGGCACTGGCCTTTTCGCTGGAACTCAGCCCGGGGGAACGGGCGCTGATCCTTGCGCTGGGGCTGCTGCTTCTGGCGGCGGAACTGGCCAATACGGCGATCGAGGAAGTGGTGGATTATATCTCGGAAGAGATCGACCCACGGGCGAAGCGGGCCAAGGATGCCGGGTCCGCCGTGGTGGCGGTGACGGCCATCGCAGGCGGCGTGGCCTGGCTGGTGATCCTGATCGGGTAAGGGCGCAGGTCTGCGCCTTGCGGGCGGTGCCTGCGCGCTGGCCCCTAATGGCGTCGCTGTCGCCGCAGATGCGCGCGATACAGCATCGGCGCGGCGATCCGGTCGTAGAGGAAGGCCATCGCTGGCCGGATCACCGGCAGGCCGGTGAGGCGGGCCAGCCAGCGCCAGCGCGGCAGCCCCGCCCAGATGGCGCGAAACGCCGCTAGCCCCGAAAGCACCTTGCCATCCTGCATCACATGCAGGCGGCGCGCGGCCTCATCTTCGGTCAGGCCCCAGTGTGACGCCTTGTCCAAGGGATCAAACCGCAAGGGGGCCGCGTCGCGGGCGGCGGCGGCGCGGTAATGGTCGATCTCGAACCGGCACAAGGGGCAGGTGTCGTTGTAAAGGACGCGGGTGTCATCATCGGTCATGGCCGAGATTTAGGTGCCGCGCGCCCTGCGCCAAGCGGGCTGCGACATCACAGCCGGGAATGCGACCCGTCGCAGAAAGGGGCCTTGGCGCTGGCCTTGCAGCCGCAGAAAAACATCTTCTTGCCTTCTTCCGCCGTCACCTTCACCGGGGTGAAAGACGTGCCCTTATGGCTGCCATCACAGAAGGGCTGGTTCTTCGACTGGCCACAGGCGCACCAGAAATAGGACTTTCCGGCCTCTACCTCGACCGGGTAGGGGGCCTTCTGGGCGATCTTGGGGACGTCGGTCATCTGCTGGCTCCTTGCTGGCGCTTCCCGTCGCAATCTGCGTCGCGCCGGGACGGGGTCAAGCCGTGAGGCGACCCCAAAGGTCATAGTCGCCCGCCTCTTCCACCTCGACCGTCACCAGATCGCCGGGGGAGAGGGTTTCGAACCCCGCATCAATGAAAAGATTGCCGTCGATTTCCGGCGCATCGGCCTTGGTCCGGCAGGTGGCCCCTTCGTCATCCACCTCATCGACGATGACCTGCATCCTCTGGCCCACCTTGGCAGCAAGCTTGGCCGCGGAAATGGCCTGCGCCTTTTCCATGAAACGATCCCAGCGATCCTGCTTCACCTCTTCGGGCACATGATCGGGCAGGGCATTGGACCGCGCGCCGGGGACGTTTTCGTATTTGAAGCATCCCACGCGATCAAGCTGCGCCTCGTCCAGCCAATCAAGCAGGGTCTGGAATTCGGCCTCTGTCTCGCCGGGATAGCCCACGATGAAGGTGGAGCGCAGCGTGATGTCGGGGCAGGTGGCGCGCCAAGCGGCAATCTCGTCCAGCGTGCGGGCGGCGGCGGCGGGGCGGGCCATACGCTTCAGGACATCCGGATGGGCGTGCTGGAAGGGGATGTCGAGATAGGGCAGGATCAACCCTTCCGCCATCAGCGGCACGAGGTCGCGCACATGCGGGTAGGGATAGACGTAATGCAGCCGGACCCATGCGCCAAGCTGGCCCATTTCGCGGGCCAGATCGGTGATATGGGCGCGGACCGCGCGGTCTTTCCAAGCGCTTTCGTCATGCTTGCGATCGACGCCATAGGCCGAGGTGTCCTGGCTGATGACCAAAAGCTCTTTCACCCCGGCCTCGACCAGCTTTTCCGCCTCGCGCAGGATGGCGTTGGCGGGGCGGCTGACCAATTTGCCCCGCATGTCAGGGATGATGCAGAACTTGCACTTGTGGTTACAGCCTTCCGAGATTTTCAGATAGCTGTAATGGCGCGGGGTCAGGCTGACGCCGGTTGCGGGCAGAAGATCGATGAACGGGTCCGGGCGCGGCGGCACGGCCAAATGCACGGCATCCAGCACCTGTTCATATTGATGCGGGCCGGTGACGGCCAGAACCTTGGGATGCGCGCCGGTGATATAGTCAGGTTCCGCGCCAAGGCAGCCCGTGACGATGACGCGACCGTTTTCCTTCAACGCCTCGCCAATGGCATCAAGGCTTTCGGCCCGCGCACTGTCGAGAAAGCCGCAGGTGTTGACGATGACGGCATCGGCACCCGCGTAATCGGGGCTGATCGCATAGCCTTCGGCGCGCAGGCGCGTCAGGATGCGCTCGCTATCGACCAGCGCCTTGGGGCAGCCCAAGGAGACCATGCCGATGGTGGGCTGGTCAGGACGTGCCTCGCTGCGCCGGTCATCAGGGACGGTGGCACGGGCAAGATCAGGGCGGAGGTTGGGCGGGTTCTGCGTCATCCGCGCGCCATACCGCAATCCGCGCGCTTCGTGAAGGGCGGTGATCCGGCGGCGCGCTGACGCGCAAGCCTTTTGGCGTCGTCGTCGCGTGCCGCTCCTCCTCCGGGGTTAGGGGGCCTTCTGCCCCCTCTTGGCCATTCGGCCAATTCACCCCCGAGAGTATTTTTCGCCAAGATGAAGGGGGAAGGGCGGGCCGTTAAGGTTAACGCGCTGCTTTTTCTGCATTTTCTGTCTTCAAGTATCCTCAAGGGAGGCATGGGCAGGCCGCAGGCGGGACAAGAGGGGGCGGACCGGCCCCTGACCACAAAAGGAATGCGGCGCATGCCGCGCCTTGTGGTTGCCCGCGCCTCAAGGCTGGCCTAGCGTCCGTGGCAAGAGGAGACACCCATGACCGATGCACGCCCCCTGATCCTGTCCTGCCCCTTGCCGCGCAGCCTGCCCCTGATTTTTGCGCCGGACCTTCTTGCCGAGTTGCGGGCGCGCTACCGGATTGTCGAGACAACCGATGACGACCTGCCCGGTCTGCCGGATGCGGTTTTGGGCGAGGCGCGCTATATCATCGGGCAGCCGCCGCTGGACGCGGGGACTTTGGCGCGGTTGTCCGCCCTTCGCTGCATTTTCAACGTGGAATCCAATCTTCTGAACAACATGCCTTATGACGAGGTGTTCCGGCGCGGCATCCATGTCGTGACGACGGGGGCGGTCTTTGCCCAGCCCGTGGCCGAGATCGGGCTTGGCTTTGCGCTCTCGCTCTTGCGCAACATCCATGGGGCGGATGCGGATTTCCGTGCCGGGCAAGAGTTGTGGGGGGGAGAGGGCAATGGGTCGGCGCGGCTTTTGACCGGGGCCGAGGTGGGCATCCTTGGCTTTGGCGATCTGGGGCGGGCCTGTGCGCAGGTTCTGACCGGGTTCCAGACGCGGCTGAAGGTCTATGACCCTTGGCTGCCGCCCTCGCGGATCCGGGCGGCGGGGGCGGAACCTGCGGGGCTTGATGCGGTGCTGGCGGGGTCTGACATCGTCTTTTGCACCGCTGCCGTAACCAGCGAGAATCGCGGTTTTCTGGGAGCAGAGGCTTTCGCGGCGATGCGGCGGGGGGCGATCTTCCTTTTGCTCAGCCGTGCCGATGTGGTGGATTTTCCTGCGCTGATGGCGGCGGTGCGGGAGGGGCATATCCTTGCCGCTTCGGATGTCTTTCCCGAAGAACCGCTGCCCTTGGATCATCCGGTCCGGTCGATCCCCGGTTTCCTTTTGTCGGCGCATCGGGCCGGGGCCTTGGACATTGCCTTCAAGCGGATGGGCGAGATGGTGCTGGAGGACCTTGCCCTTCTCGACCGTGGCCTGCCGCCCATGGTGTGCAAGCGGGCCGAGCGCGAGACGGTGGCGCGGTTCCGGTCGCGGCCTGTTTCGGTGAACTGATCCGCCGAGGGTGGGCCTGCCGCTTGCCCCAAGGGGCCGGGCGAGGATAGCCTTGGGATGGGCTGTGCAAAGGGGGATGCGGATGCGTTGGCTGTTCCGGGTGCTGGGGGTTTTGGCGATGCTGGTCGTCTTGGGGGCGGGGGCCTTGCTTCTGATCCCGTCGGACCGCGTGGCCGCGCTGGCCGTGGAACAGTTTCAGCGGGTGACGGGGCGGGCCCTGACCATCGAAGGCGGCGTGACGCCCACGCTTTGGCCCGTTTTGGGGGTGGAAACCGGGCGGATCGCCATTGCCAATGCCGATTGGTCCGAGGATGGGCCGATGCTGGTGGCCGAGGGCATGGCGATCGGGATCGATGCCAATGCGCTGTTTGGCGGCGAGGTGCGGATCACCGCGCTGGAACTGACCCGGCCCGAGATCCTGATCGAGGTGAGCGAAGAGGGTGTGGGCAACTGGGTCTTTGGCGGGGCGCAGGGCGGCACGGCCACGGCGGATATGGCGGGGGCGGATACGCCTTTCACGCTGGACCTTGGGGTGATCCGCGATGGCAGCCTTGGCTATATCGACCATGGCACGGGGCGGGCGGTGCAATTGACCGGGGTCGATCTGGAGGCGCGGCTGGCCAATTACGAGGGGCCGCTGGAGCTTGACCTGACGGCCGAGGCGATGGGGCAGGCGGTGGCGGTTGATCTGACCTTGGCGGCCTTTCGCACGGCCTATGAGGGGGGCGTTTCGCCTGTGACGCTGTCGGCCACGGCGGGGGCGGCGAAGATGTCCTTTGACGGGCGGGCGGGCCTGATGCCCCCCAGCGCCGAAGGGCGGCTGGATGCCGATTTGGCCGATCTGTCGGCGCTGTCGGCCCTGTTGGGGATGGAACGGCCCAGCCTGCCGCAGGGCTTTGGGCAGAAAAGCGTGCAGGTCGCGGGGGATATCACGCTGACCGAGGCGGGATCGGTGCATCTGCGGGGCGGGCGTATCGTGCTGGATGGCACGGCGATTACCGGCGATCTGGACCTGAGCCCCGGTGCGGATCGGCCCAAACTGGTGGCGCGTCTGGCCACCGGCGATCTGGCGATTGCCGAGAATGTCGCGGGCGGCACGGGGGCGGGCGATGGCGGCGGCGCGGTTGCCACGGCGGGCTGGTCGGATGCGCCCATCGATGTGTCGGGCCTGTCGATCATGGATGCCGAACTGGGGCTGCGGGCCAATTCGCTTGATCTTGGGGCGGTGAAGCTTGGCCCCGTGGCGGCCACGGTGACGCTGGATCGGTCGCGCGCGGTGGTGGGGCTGACGGATGTGGGGGCCTATGGCGGCACTGTGCGGGGCGAGTTCGTGGTCAATGGTCGCAAGGGCCTGTCGGTGGGGGGCAATCTGGCCTTTCGCGACATTCGCCTGCAACCGATGCTGTCGGACCTGACGGGGTTTGAACGGCTGGTGGGCACGGGGGATTTGTCGCTGAAATTCCTTGGATCGGGGAATTCGGTCGAGGCGATCATGCGCAGCCTGTCGGGGTCGGGCGTGTTGAACCTTGGGGCGGGCGAGATACTGGGTCTGGATATTGCGGGGATGATCCGGCGGCTGGATGCGGGCTATGTGGGGGAGGGGCAGAAGACGATCTTCGACAGCCTTTCGGCCAGTTTCGATATCGACGGGGGCGATCTTTTCAACAGCGATCTTCTAATGGCGGGGCCGATCATCAGCGCGGAAGGCGCGGGCCGTATCGGGCTTGGTGCGCGCGATCTGGAATATCGGCTGCGGCCCACTGCCTTGCGCGGGGCGGATGGGTCGGGGGGGATTTCGGTCCCGCTCTGGATCACCGGGTCATGGGCGGCACCCAGTTTTGCGCTGGACCTGGAATCTCTTGCACAGGAACGGCTGAAGGACGAGGCGAAGGCGGTCGAGGATCAGTTGAAGGCCAAGGCGGCCGAAGAGCTGGGTCAGATCGAAGGCGAAAGTCTGGAAGATGCGGCCAAGCGGCGTTTGGAAGAGGAGTTGCGTCAGGGGGCGGGCAATCTGCTTTTGGATTTGCTGGGGGGCGGCAACTGAGGCTTGCGCCGCCCTGAAACGCGGCGAAACGAAACGTCAGCCGCTGCCCCCTTCCGCGCCGCCTGCTTCCGGTTTATGGCAGCGCTAACAGCCGTGGAGCCCTTTTCATGTCCGATCTTTCTGCTGCGCGCCGGGGCCGTTGGGCCGTGGCGGCGATGTTTCTGGCGAATGGCTTCATCATGGGGGCCTGGGCGCCGCAGATCCCCCTTTTGCTGCCGCGCCACGGGATCAGCGAGGGGACGCTGGGCCTGTTGATCCTTGTCCTTGGCCTTGGGGCGGTGGGGGCGATGCTGTTTGCCGGGCGGTTGATCGCGCGGTTCGGGGTGCGCAACGTGTTGCGGGTCTTTTCGCTGTCGATGATCCCCGCGCTTCCGGCGGTGGTTCTGGCCCCCGATCTGGCCACGCTTGCCCTGACCATGGCCGTTCTGGGGGCGCTGATCGGCTGTATGGACGTGGCGATGAACGCCAATGCGGTGGAGGTGGAGCGGCATCTGGGCCGGGCCATCATGTCGTCGTCCCATGGATTCTGGAGCCTTGGGGGATTTTTCGGCGGCAGTCTGGGGGGCTGGATCATCGCGCATTGGGGCGCGGCGGGGCAGTCGCTTTGGGCCTCGGCCGTGGCGGGGGTGATCGTCTTGCTGGCCATGCCCTTCCTGATGGCGGACGGGGCGCGGCCTGCGCCCGTGCCGGGTGAGGCGCCCGCCCGCACGGCGCTTTTGCCGCGCGATGCGGCGCTGTGGATGCTGGGGGTGATGGCGCTGTTTTCCATGGTGCCGGAAGGGTCGGTGCTGGATTGGGCGGCCCTTTATCTGCAACAGGAACTGGGGTCCGATGTGGCGACATCGGGGCTGGCCTTCGCGCTTTTCTCTGGGGCGATGGCGGTGATGCGCTTTGCGGGGGATGGGGTCAGAAACCGCTTTGGCGCGGTGGCGACGCTGCGCTGGTCGGGGATGGTTGCGGCGGCGGGCCTGATGGGGGCGGCGATGGCCCCAACCGATGCGCTGGCCATCGGCTGCTTTGCCTTTGCGGGCTTGGGCGTGGCGAATATGGTGCCGATCCTGTTTTCCGCTGCGGGCAACCATCCGGGGCTGGCCCCCGGCGCAGGCATCGCGGCGGTGACGATGATGGGCTATTCGGGCATCCTCGTCGCCCCCTCGACCATCGGTTTCGTGGCCGAACATGTGGGCTTCCGCGTGACCTATGCGGCGCTGGCCCTTTGCCTTGTGGCGGTGGCGGCGCTGGCCCCCCGCGCGGCGGTGGCGGATGGGATCAGGCCGCTCGCGGCCTGACGCCCGCCGACCTTATCCCCCCATGTAATCGCCCTTGCCCAGCTCCACCCCGTTATGGCGCAGGATGTTGTAGGCGGTGGCGATGTGGAAATAGAACTGCGGCAGGGAATAGAGGTTGAGGAAAGCCTCGCCCGGCATCTTCACCTCTTGGCCACGGATCTTGATGCGGATCTCGCGCGCCTCTGCCCCGTCATAGGCGGATGGGTCGAACCCCGCCATATAGCCGCGCGCGGCACTGATGCGGTCTTGCAATTCGGCAAAGGTGGTTTCGGTGTCGGGGAAGCTTTTGGGTTCCTCGCCCGCCAGACGCGCGCAGGCGCGGGCAGCGAAATCGCAGGACAGCTGCACCTGTTTCACGAAAGGGAACATGTCGGGGAAGAGGCGGAAGGTCAGCATCGCCTCGGGCTTGATGCCCTTCGCCGTGCAATGCGCCTCGGCCTTGGTCAGGATGGTGGAGAGATTGGCGAGAAAGCGGTCATAGACCGCAACGGAACGGTGATGCATGGAAGGCCCCCCTCTGGATGAGGGGGAGCCTCTGCCTGTCACGGGTGACTGTCAACGGGGGCGATGGGTCCAAAAATCTTCAAAGATTTTTGAACCCTTACAGCCCAAGGCACCAGCGCATGATGGCCTTTTGGGCATGCAGGCGGTTTTCGGCCTCGTCGAAGATCACCGAATGCGGGCCGTCCATCACCGCGCTCGTCGCCTCGTCGTTGCGGTGCGCGGGCAGGCAATGCATGAACAGGCTGTCGGGTTTCGCCCGGCTCATCAGCTGTTCGTTGACCTGATAGGGGCGCAGCTGGTTGTGGCGGCGCTCCTTGGCAGATTCCGGGTCATGCATCGATACCCAAGTGTCGGTCACCACAAGGTCCGCGCCTTCGACGGCGGTGAAGGGGTCGCGCTGGATGGTGACCTTCGATCCCTTTTCGCGGGCGAAGGTGACGAACTTGTCTTCGGGGTCGAGCGTCTCTGGCCCCGTGAAGGTGAAGTCAAAGCCGAACTGACCCGCCGCATGCAGGAAGGACGCGCAGACATTGTTGCCGTCGCCGCACCACACCACCTTGCGCCCCGCGATGGGGCCGCGATGTTCTTCATATGTCATGACATCGGCCATGATCTGGCAGGGATGGGTGCGGTTCGTCAGCCCGTTGATGACGGGGACGGTGGCATGTTCCGCCATCTCCAGCAGCGTGGCCTCTTCAAAGGTGCGGATCATGATCAGGTCGACATAGCGCGACAGGACGCGGGCCGTGTCGGCGATCGTCTCGCCATGGCCAAGCTGCATTTCCTTGCCCGAAAGCACCATCGTCTCGCCCCCCATCTGGCGGACGCCCACGTCGAAAGAGACACGGGTGCGGGTCGAGGGTTTTTCAAAGATCAGCGCGACCATGCGGCCCTTGAGCGGCATGTCATCATCGGGCGATCCCTTGGGGCGGCCATTCCGCGCCGTCTTCATCGCATGGGCGCTGTCGATCATCGTCCGCAATTCGGCGGCGTCGGTCTTGTGGATATCGAGGAAGTGTTTCATTTCATACCGTTTTTCTGGGGTAGAGGCCCCCGGGTGCAGTCTGCCCCGGACCCCCTGAGCGTATTTTCACCAAGAGGAAGAGGCGGGTTCGAATTCCATCACGAGGACGGGGTCGCCATCTTCGCAAGGCGCGATGCCGCGCGGGACAAAGCCCGCACGTCGGTAGGCGCGGATGGCGCGGTCATTGGCGGGGCTGGGGTCGATGACGACCGTCGTCGCGCCTTTGGCCATGATCTCGGCACAGCGCTGGCGCAGGTAGCGGGGGGCATGGCCGCGCCCCAGATAGGCCGGATCGCCAAGAAAGGTATCCATGCCCCGCGCGCCGGTCGGGAAGGCCGCGTAATGCGGCATGGGCCAGTGATGTGCCGGGTAATCCTGCACATAGGCGAAGGGATGGCCTGCCAGCGCGACAAGGCGCATGTCGGTGGGGCCTTGATCGATATCTTCGTCGATCAGGGCGATCTCTTCTTCCGGATCGCCCCACCAGCCGCGCACATGGGGTTGGGCAAGCCAAGCCCGCAGCAGCGGGTAATCCGCCCGTTTCAGGCGCGGAAAGCTGTAGGCGTCAGGCTGCGGCATCGGTCTTGACCCGTGTGGCAGCCCGGTCAAGCCGGGCCAGCGCCTCGGCGATATCGGCGTCGGGGATGTTGAGCGCGGGCAGCAGGCGGACCACATTATCCGCCGCCGGCACCGTGAGGAGATGTTCGCCATAGGCCGCCTTCACCACATCGGTATTCAGCGCCTTGCATTTCAGCCCCAGCATCAGGCCTTGGCCGCGCACCGATTCGAACACCTCCGGGTGGCTGGCGACCAGCCCCTCCAACCCCTGCCGAAACCGCGCGCCCTTCTGGCCCACATCGGCAAGGAAGGCATCGTCGGCGACGATCTCCATCACCTTTGCCCCCACCGCGCAGCCCAAGGGGTTGCCGCCATAGGTGGAGCCATGGGTGCCCGCCGTCATGCCCGCCGCCGCGGCCTCGGTCGCCAGCACGGCACCCAAGGGGAAGCCCCCGCCAATGCCCTTTGCCACCATCATGATATCGGGCGTGACCCCGGCCCATTCATGGGCAAAAAGCTTGCCCGTCCGGCCCATGCCACATTGCACCTCGTCAAACACCAGAAGGGCCCCGGTCGCGTCGCACAGATCGCGCAGCCCCTTCAGGCAGGCATCGGGCAGGGTGCGGATGCCGCCTTCGCCCTGCACGGGTTCGATCATCACGGCGGCGGTCTTGCCCGTCACCGCCGCGCGCAGGGCATCGTGATCGCCGAATTTCAGATGGGTGAAGCCGGGCATCAGGGGGCCAAAGCCCTTGACCATCTTTTCCGACCCCGCTGCCGCAATGGCCCCGGTCGAGCGGCCATGGAAAGACCCTTCAAAGGTGATGATCTCCACCCGGTCGGGCTGGCCTTTCTCATACCAATGCTTGCGCACCATCTTGATGGCAAGCTCTGCCGCCTCGGTCCCCGAATTGGTGAAGAAGACGGTGTCAGCGAAGGTATGGGCCACCAGCAGGTCGGCCAGCCGTTCCTGTTCCGGAATGCGGTAAAGGTTCGACACATGCCAAAGCTTGGCCGCCTGTTCGGTGATCGTGGCCACCAGCGCGGGATGGGCATGGCCAAGGCCGTTCACCGCGATCCCCGCCCCAAGGTCAAGGTATCGGCTGCCATCCTCGGTCACCAGCCAAGAGCCTTCGCCATGGGTAAAGGCAAGGGGGGCGCGGTTATAGGTCGGCAGGACGTGCGGGATCATGGGGAATGTCCTTGAAAGCGAAGCCCTAGCCGTAATGGCCGCAGGCGGGGGGTGTCAACTTGGGAAGGGCGGCCCATCGGCATGGGCCATGGCAGAGCGGCCGACGATCAGCGTCGGCGTCGGGGCAGCGCGAAAGGGGCGGTCCGATGGCTCATGCCGCATGCATAGGATGGATCAGGCGGGAAGGGAAGGGGGCAGATCGCGCCGCAATTGCGATGCCGTGGCTGCCATGATTCTGCCACCGTGATTCGACAAGGAGTCGCCTTAAGGTTGCATGCCATGCAGTTCAGAAATCTTAACTAGGAAACAATCGTTAACGCCTTGGTGGATCATCCATGAGGGCGCTGACTAAAGTATGTAAATCTGGCCAAAAGTTGACGATAATATGGCGCTAGGCCTAGGGCAGAGGGGCAAACGGATGGATTTCCCATCCAGTCATATAGGTAAGCGATGCCCCTCCTCTCCCCCCGCAAGACTGTGCTTCTTCCTGCCCTTCTCCTGTCGGTCGTGCTGCCCGTTTCAGCAATGGCTGCAAACGATGGTGGTGCGCTTTGCACCCTTGCCGTCAAGGATCCGCTGGCTTTTGTCAGCCATCCGGAATTCAACGAGCGCCTGCTTGAGATGGCAGGAACTTGCGATGATGTGGTCCTTGCGCTGACCTCGGTCACGGGATCGATCCCGGCCATCGGCGAAGGCACGGACGGTGGCAAGACACGGTCGCAGGCCGTGGCACCGGATTATTCTGATCTGGTGGCGCGTCTGGAACAGGCCACGGCCAAGCTGCAAGGGGCCACCGAAGAAGTGCAGCGTCGGCAGTCCGCGCTGGACCGCAGCATCCGCCGCGCCAAGCGGATTGGGCTGAAGGATGACGATTTCATGCTGGTCGCGGTGATGGCCATGGATGACGACCATCTGTCGGTCGAACGTCTGGAGTCCGTGCTGCCCGATTTCACCAATGCCAAGCGCCGCGCGCTGGAAAATGTGCTGGAGGCGCAAGCGGCGCTGGCAAAGGCCAATGACCGTCTGACCAAGGCGACCGAGGATGCCCGCCCGCTGGTCGAAAAGGCGATGGACCTGTCGGGTCTGGCCGATAAGACGCAGGGCAATCTGTCCGACGTTCTGGGCGATCTCTCGGCCGAAGAAATGACCGAGGAAATCCGCAAGGCCATCGCCGCCGCCAAGGAAGAGGCCGATGCCCTTGCCAGCAAGGCCGATGCCGTCGAGGACAAGCTGAAATCCGTCGAAAAGGCGCTGAAAGATGCGCTGAACAGCAAGACCTATAAAGAAGCGGTGTCGGACCTGGCTGATGAAGAAGAGGATTACGCCAAGGCAGAGAACGCCGTAACCAAGGCGCAGGGTGAATTTGACGCGGCGTATAGCAAGCTTTCCAAGTCGGATCGGAAAGATTTTGCAAAGGATGATTGCGAGTCCTCGGCGTGCCGGGCGGCCAAGAAGGCAGAAGAAAAGCTTGATGATGCCAAGGACAAGCTGAAAGACCGGGCCGAGGATGTCGAAGAGGCCAAGGCCGATCTGGAAAAGGTTGCCAAGTCCCTGAAGCTTGCAGAGCTTTCGGCATCGGTCGTGTCGCTTTCGGGCGATCTTGATGCGGTGCAAAAGGCCGAGGCTGCGGCGAAAGACGCCGCCGAGGCCGCCGAGGGTAAGGCCAAGGAATTGGCCGATCTCTTGGAGACGGCGGCAAAGGCGCTGGAAGAGGCCAAATCGGCCTCTCAGGCCGCAAAGGACGCCACGGCCAAGGAAGAGGAAGATGTCGCAGCGGCGCAGGATGCTTTGAAGGCCGCGATGGCCCATGCGGCAGATCTTTTGGACGGCAGTGAAGAGGAAGCGGCGGCCCGTCAGGCGGTTCTGGATGCGCAAGACGCGTTGACCGTTGCGCTGGCTGCCCTTGGTGTGGCGCAGGACGCCGCCGCCGATTTGGCCGAGGATCTGTCGGAAGTGACCGACGCGCCGGCCGATGTCACAGATGCGGGCGCGGATCTGGCCGAGGCCTCAAAGGACGGCGACGCCGCCGCGACCGAGGCCGAGGCATCGATGGATGCGGCCGATGCGGCGCTGGAGGCGCATGACGCGGCAACCGAAGACCTGAAAGCCGCCGTGACCGAAACCAGCGACCCGGCCGCCGCGCAAAGTGGATCGGGCGACGTCTAAGGCCGAAACATCCGCGCATCCCGGAAACGGTGGGGGGCATCGGAGGCCGGGATGCAAGGGGCCAGAGGGCGGGGCGACCCGTCCCGCGGCAGGAGGGGCCGCGCGGGATCACCGCGCGGCCCTTTTTCCTGTGGCCACGGGGGGCGCGACGCCGCCATTGAAGCGCGCTGGGCGCGTGACGGCGCTTGATCTTGCCACGTGCGGCTTGTATCCCGCACCGTCCCGTCTAAAATGGCGGAAAACCAGTGATCAAAGGGGATGCCATGTCCTGGACGGACGAGCGGGTCGAAACGCTCAAGCGCATGTGGGCCGAAGGCCAGTCGGCCAGCCAGATCGCCAAGGAACTGGGCGGCGTCACGCGCAATGCGGTGATCGGCAAGGTGCATCGTCTTGGCCTGTCCAACCGCGCCCCCGGCGGGCGCGAGGATGAGGATGAGGCACCCGTTGCTGCAAAGCCCGAACCCAAGCCCGAACCGGCAGGAACCACGGCGCGCGCCGAACCCGCGCCGCCGCGCCCCGCGCCCGAACGGCCCGTGGCAGCCCCGTCCAATGTGACGCCGCTCCCGGTGCGCAAACCCATCGTGCCGGCAGGCCAACCCCTGCCGCCGCAACCTTCCGCCAATGAGATCAGCCCCGAAGCGCTGGCCTCGGTCCGCGAGGTGGAAAAACGCGCGCGCCGCCTGACCCTGATGGAACTGACCGAACGGACCTGCAAATGGCCCATCGGCGATCCGGCGACGGATGACTTCTGGTTCTGCGGCCTGCCCTCACTGCCCGGCAAACCCTATTGCGAAGCGCATGTCGGCGTGGCCTTCCAACCGATGAGCGCCCGCCGCGACCGTCGCCGCTGACCCGCAGGGACAGCGCGAAAATTTCCACTGGAAATTTTCCCCTTGCCCGGCCTCTGGCCGGGCGAAAAATTTTCGGATGAAAATTTTTCTGGGGAAGGAAAATTTTTCGAGAAAAATTTTCGACAGCGCGCCGTTACGTGCCGCGCGGCTTGGCCCGCAAGGTGGGTTCGGCCACGGTCGGGTCTTCGGGCCAGGGATGCCGCGGGTATTGTCCCCGCATATCCTTGCGCACATCGGCATAGGAGGCCGCCCAAAAGCCTGGCAGGTCCATCGTCACCTGCACCGGGCGCTGGGCGGGCGACAGCAGGGTGATGCGCAGCGGCGTCCGCGCCGCGCCCACCACGGGATGGGTCGTCACGCCAAACATTTCCTGCAACCGGATCTCGATGCCCGGCGCGTCGCCTTCATAGTCGATGGGCACGCGACGACCGAGCGGGGTTTCGAAATGCCCCGGCGCAATCCGGTCAAGAGCCTGCATCTGGTCCCAATCCAGCATGGCGCGCAGCGCCTCGGTCAGGTCCAGCCCGCGCAGATTGGCCTCGGTCCGGGCGCGACCCAGATGCGGCAGCAGCCAATCCTCCAGCCCCGCCAGCAGCGCCTGATCTGTCATATCGGGAAAGCCCGCCCCGCCGCCCCGTGCCAGTTCCACCCTTGCGCGAAAACGCCGCGCGGCAGGCGTGAAGGGCAGGCCGATTTGGCGGATGCCATCGAGTGCCGCCCGCGCCACCGCCTCAACCGGGGCGTCGGGCCATGTCCGATCCTCCAGCACCAGCGCACCCAGCCGTTCCTGCCGCCGCGCCAGCACCTTGCCCTCGCGCCGCGACCATTCACAGACCTCCTGCCAGCGGATGCGGTGGGCATAAAGGGCGCGGACCTCTGCCTCGCTGATCGCCACGGCCTGCCGCACCACCGCCTCGCGCGGGTCGCCATCCAGATCGGTCGCCACGATCAGCCGCGCGCCCGACAGGGGCAGGCCCGCCGCCATCGCCGCCCCCTTGCCGCCGGACAGCACCCAGCGCGGGGCCTCGCCCTTGCGCCGCAGGCCGATCCGGTCGGGATAGGCCAATGCCGCCATCTGCGCGGGTGACAGCCCCGGCTCAGTGCCCACCTGCAGCGCGCGGGACAGACGCCGCGCCTCATCCCGAATGCGCTCGATCGTGCCGCGATGGGCCTGCGGTGGCGGGCGATCCACCGCCTTCAACCGGGCCAGAAGGTCGGGCGGTTCGCCCCGCAGCGGGTCGCGCTCGGCCAAAAGCGCGGCCAGCGTCGCCGCTTCCGGCCCTGCCACGGCCAACATATGCCCAAGGCGCGGATGCAGGGGCAGGGCGGCCAGCCGTTTGCCATGATCGGTGATCCGGCCCCCCGCATCCAGTGCCCCCAGATCGGAGAGAAGCGCCCGCGCCTCGGCCAGGACGCCGGGATGCGGCGGGGTCAGGAAAGGCAGTGCCGCGCTGCCCCATAGCGCGAGTTCAAGGGCCAAGGGCGCAAGATCCGCCGCCTCGATCTCGGCGGGCGGGAAGGGGGCAAGGCCACCTTCCTCTCCCTTTGTCCAATAGCGATAGCAGACCCCTTCGGCCACCCGCCCCGCGCGGCCGCGCCGCTGTTCGGCCTCGGCCCGTGTCACCCGCTCGGTCACCAATCGCGACATGCCCGAGGGCGCATCAAACCGCGCCCGCCTGGCGCGGCCCCCATCGACGACCACCCGCACATCCGGGATGGTCAGCGAGGTTTCGGCGATCGATGTCGCCAGCACCACCTTGCGCGCCCCCAAAGGCCCCGCAACCGGGGCCAGCGCCGCCCGCTGGGCCGCGAATTCCATCGCACCAAACAGGGGCCGTACCACCACGCCCGCAGGCAGCCGCCCGGTCAGCGTCGCCTCTACCCTGCGGATTTCCCCTTCGCCGGGCAGAAAGACCAGCACGCCGCCGTCTTCGGTTTCCTCCAGCGCCTGCTGGACAAGGTTCGCCACCCCCGCTTCGTATCGCAGCGACGCATCAGGGGGGCGCGGCAGCCAGCGTGTCTCGACCGGAAAGGCGCGACCTTCCGAGGTGACCATCGGCGCATCCCCCATCAGCCGCGCCACAGGGGCGGCATCCAGCGTCGCCGACATGACCAGAAGCATCAGGTCCTCGCGCAGCGCGCCCCGGATTTCAAGGCAAAGCGCCAGCCCCAGATCGGCATTGAGGGAACGTTCGTGAAACTCGTCGAAAATCACCGCCCCGATCCCGTCCAGCCCCGGATCGGACTGGATCATCCGGGTCAGGATGCCTTCGGTGACCACTTCGATCCGGGTGGCAGGCGACAGCTTCGCCTCGCCCCGGATTCGGTAACCCACGGTCTGCCCCACCGCTTCGCCCAAACTCTCGGCCATCCGCTCGGCCGCCGCGCGGGCGGCAAGGCGGCGGGGTTCCAGCATCACGATGCGCCCCGCGGGCACCAGCCCCGCAGCAAGGATGTCCAGCGGCACGCGCGTCGTCTTCCCCGCCCCCGGCGGGGCCTGCAAGACGGCCATGCCCCTGTCGGCCAGCGCGGCGCGCAGGGCGGGCAGGGCCTCGTCAATGGGCAGGGCGGGCTGGGGCAGGGCGGGGCTTGAGTCGATCATGCCCCCTTATCGCGGCGCCAAGGGCCAGAGTTCAACGCCGGATCAGCCGCGCCTTGCCGTAAAGACTGTCCATCGTCACTTCCACCACCCGCATCTGACCCGTCTCGGTGGGCAGATAGGTGAGAGAGAAGGGAAAGCTGGTCTTTTCCGCCAGATCCTCGGGCGGAAACCCTGCCACGCGGCGATATTCGCCCGAACAGGTCACCGCGCCGCCTTCCAGCGCCTGCGGCGGGCCCAGCGTCAACTGACTTGCGCGTCGCCCGTCGAACATCTTCAGCGCCCGGTCGCATTCCGCCCCCGGTGCCACATCGCGCAGCGTGGCATAAAGCGCCGTCAACGGGTCCACCGTTCCGCCTTGGCTGGCGGGCTCCACATCCCAATCGGCGGGGCTTCGGGGCGGGTTGTAGACGCGCAGCTGCGGCACGCCGCCCTTGTAATCCATCACGGATTCCGAGCGGCGCTTGCCCGTATCCGCCGTCTCGGCATAGCGCGTGGGGATAAAGCGTCCGCCCCGGATCACCCCTTCGGACCGCGCGTCATAAGCCACGCGCCGGATCATCGCCATGATCCCAGATGAGGCGAGCCGCCCCACCACGGCATAGCCTTCGCCCTGCTGATTGGCCGAAAAGGTCAGGCTGCCCGCTGTGAAGCCGCGCAGCACCAGATCGAACCGCGCCTGATCCTGCACGGTCTGGGCGGCGGCGGGCAATGACGCGGGCAGAGCGAGCGTCACCATCACGGCAAGCCTGCAAAGCCGGGCGGTCATCCGCATGTTTTGCCCCTTTCGCGATGTTATGGCCAGAAGGCCGCGCCTTTCCCCACTGGCATAACCCGCGCGGGTCAGGCACAAAAGCCCCGCGCCCCCGGCCTGCGGTCATTTCCGCGCGAGCGGGGACGTGATCGGCAGGCCTCCGCCGAAAGCGGGGCAATGGGTGGAATGGGGGCCAGAGAGGCGCATGGCCAGAGGCGAGATCGACGTGGCGGCACTGGCCACAGGCGTGGCGGCGGGGGACCGTCGGGCGCTGGCGCGGGCCATCACGCTGGTGGAAAGCGGGCGGGCCGATCACCGGGCGCAGGCGCTTGATCTTCTCGGGCGGCTGGGCGCCGGATCAGAGGGGGGACGGCAAGCGCTGCGCCTTGGCCTGTCCGGCACGCCGGGGGTGGGGAAATCCACCTTCATCGAAAGCTTTGGCCTGATGCTGACGGGGCAGGGCAAGCGGGTCGCGGTGCTTGCGGTCGATCCCTCCTCGGCGCGATCCGGCGGGTCGATCCTTGGCGACAAGACGCGGATGGAGCGGCTGTCGCGTGACCCCCACGCCTTCATCCGCCCGTCCCCCAGTCAGGCCCAGATGGGCGGCGTCGCCCGCCGCACGCGCGAGGCGGTCGCGCTCTGCGAGGCGGCGGGGTTCGACCTTGTCCTGATCGAAACCGTGGGGGTGGGGCAATCCGAAACCGTGGTGGCCGAACTTTGCGACCTCTTCCTCCTCCTTCTTGCCCCGGCGGGTGGGGATGAGTTGCAGGGCGTCAAGCGCGGGATCATGGAGATGGCCGACCTCATCCTGATCAACAAGGCTGATGGCGATCTGAAACCCGCCGCGCTGCGCACCATGGCCGATTACGCGGGCGCCCTGCGCCTTTTGCGCCGCCGCCCGCAGGACCCGGAGGGGTTCCCCAAGGCGATCTGCGTCTCGGCCCTTGAAACCCTTGGCCTTGCCCCCGCTTGGGACGAGATGCAGGCGCTCGCCCGCTGGCGGCAGGAAAACGGCCATTGGACCGCCCGCCGCGCCGCGCAGGCCCGCCACTGGTTCGAGGAAGAGGTGCGCCAAGGCCTTCTGGCCGCCCTGACCCGCGACCCTGTCCGCACGCGGATAGAGGAATTGGGCCAAGCCGTCGCGCAAGGCCAGCTGACCCCCGAAGCCGCCGCCGCGCAGCTCCTCTCTCTCCTGCCCTGACCCTTTCCATCTTCTGTCTGAAAATATCCCGGGGGAATCGCCCGTCCGGCACGCGCGGGCGATGGGGGCTGGCCCCCTCTTTCTTCCCCCGCCTCCCACGGTTAGGATCAAAAAATCCCCGCCCAACCGCGCCGATTGCGGCAAGGGTCGCTTGACGCGGGCGGGCTTTCCACTTACACGCCCCCAATCGAATTCGGACGCCCGGGGTGACTCGGGCCTATGTCCTGTTTACACACGAAGGATGAAGACGATGTCGCGCGTCTGCGAACTGACGGGCAAGGGCCCGATGACCGGCAACACCGTGAGCCACGCGAACAACAAGTCGCGTCGCCGCTTTCTGCCGAACCTGAACGAAGTGACCCTGATCTCGGACGTTCTGGGCCAGTCCTTCAAACTGCGCATCTCGGCCGCCGCGCTGCGGACCGTGGATCATCGCGGCGGGCTGGATGCCTTCCTCGCCAAGGCGAAGGATGACGAACTGTCGGCCGCCGCGCTCAAGATCAAGAAAGACATCGCCAAGGCACAGGCTGCGGCCTGATCCTTTCGGCCGGAAATTGGAAAGGCCCCGCATCACCTGCGGGGCCTTTTTCCATGCACCGCGCGACTTTTGGCCGTCTTTCTTTCCCCGATGGCACGATTTAGGCTGCGCCCCATGATGCAGCGCCTTGCCGCCCTTTTGCTGTCGCTTTGCCTTGCCCTGACCTCGGTCACGGCGGCGATGGCGCATGTGCAATCGGCGGGCGCGCATCAGATCGTGCTGTGCGGCACGCCGGGGATCGAAGAAACCATCACGCTCAATGCCTTTGGCGACCCGGTCGAGACGCCGCATCACTGCCCCGACTGCCTTTCCGTCACGGCCCTTGTCCTGCCCGATGCGCCCGCGCTGTCGCGCCCGGCGACGCAGAGGCGGACCGTTCCGCCCGCACCTGTGGCATGGGCCCCGTTGGCACAGGCGCTTATACCCACGGCGCGTGGGCCCCCGGTCCTGATCTGATCCACAGGGGCCTTCCCGGCCAATCGCAAACAGAAACAGACCAATCACATCAGGACCGATCCGATGACCTTTCGTATGACCATTGCCGCCCTTGCGGCTGCTCTCTCCCTTTGCTTGCCCGCCACGGCGCAAGAGCATCCCGATGGGCTGCATGTCCATGACGTCTATGCCCGTTCCATGGGGCAGATGGGCGCTTCAGGGGCCATCTTCTTCATGATGCACAACAATACTGCGACGGATGACCGCCTGATCGCCGCCACCGCCGATGTGGCCGAACGGGTGGAACTGCACACCCATAAGGAAGACGCCAATGGCGTGATGCAGATGCTTGAGGTGAAGGAAGGCTTTCCCCTTGCCGCAGGCGATATGCATGCGCTGGAACGCGGCGGAGATCATGTCATGCTGATGGGACTGACGCGGGAGTTGAAGGATGGCGACACCTTCCCCCTGACGCTGACCTTCGAACAGGCCGGTCAGATCACGGTCGAGGCCGTGGTGGACAATGCCCGCAAGCCCGGCCAAGGCATGATGGATCATTCGGGCCATGGCGACATGGATCATTCCAACCATATGAACCACGGTTCGGGCGGCTGATCGCTGCCGGGGCGGGGGGGCCATGCGGCCCCCCCGCACCCCCCCAATCTCCATCCCCCCCACCGCTTCACCCTTGCCGCGCCCTTGGCAGGCTTGCTAGGCAAGGCGCATGACGCATCGCATCCTTTTCGTCTGTCTGGGCAATATCTGCCGCTCTCCCACCGCCGAGGGCGTCTTCCGCGCCTTGGCCAAGGCAGAGGGGCTTTCCGTGACGGTCGACAGCTGCGGCACTGGCGGCTGGCATACGGGCGAGGCCCCCAATCCCCCCGCCGTCATCGCGGCACAGGCACGGGGCTATGACCTGTCAGCCTTGCGCGCCCGCCAGATCACGGCCGAGGATTTCACCCGCTTTGACCGTATCCTCGTGATGGATCGCGCCAATCTGCGCGACACCCGCGCCCTTTGCCCCGCAGGGGGGACAGAGCCGGAACTGTTTCTGACCTACGCGCCCCAGCACGGCACCGAGGTGCCGGACCCTTGGTATACGGGCGAATATGACCGCGTGCTGGACATGATCGAAGACGCCGCGGGCGGCCTGATCGCCGCCTTGCGCTAGGGCGTCCTCAGCCCGCGCAATAGGCCTCGGCCGTGGCACCGAAATTCTTGTAGCGTTCCCAGAAGGCGTCATCGGCGGCGCGCTGCGACAGCCATGTCTCATGCGCGAGGTCAGGGTCAGAAAAGAACCGCGCCGCGCGGCGCTGATCGCCGCCGCCCAAGGTCATGTCGGCAACCTGCTGGATACAGGAACAGATCCGCCGGTTCGCGGCATCCCTGTCCGACCGCAGGCAGGCGCGTTCAATCGGCCCGGCCTGAACCATCTGCATGTTCAAAGGAAGAAGAAGCACGGCCAGAGCCGCGCCGGAAAGGAAGGGTCTCATCGTCTCTGCCTCTTGCCGCTGGGCCATGCCCCGCAGTCATTTTTCTGCGCCGGAGTATGCCGATTGTGCGGGTTTTTTCAATCCGTCCAAAGGGCGGCCCGCATCACATTTCGCCCAGCCAGCAAGGCCCCGCCCCACGCTGCCGATCCAGCCCGCCAAACAGGCGCATAACTTGCCCCCACAGGGGCTTTCCGACCCTTCTGCGACAAGCTATATGCGCGCCATGACCCAGCTTGACCTCATCCGCAATTTCTCCATCGTGGCCCATATCGACCACGGCAAATCCACCCTCGCCGACCGTCTCATCCAGATGACGGGGACGGTGGCCGAACGCGATATGAAGGCGCAACTCCTCGACAGTATGGATATCGAGAGGGAGCGGGGCATCACCATCAAGGCCAACACGGTGCGGATCGAATATCCCGCCAAGGATGGCCGGACCTATATCCTGAACCTCATCGACACGCCCGGCCATGTCGACTTCGCCTATGAGGTCAGCCGCTCCATGCGCGCGGTGGAAGGGTCTTTGCTGGTCGTCGATGCGTCCCAAGGAGTCGAGGCGCAGACGCTCGCCAATGTCTATCAGGCCATTGATGCCGGTCATGAAATCGTGCCGGTCCTCAACAAGATCGACCTCCCCGCCGCCGATCCCGACCGGGTGAAGGAGAATATCGAGGATGTCATCGGCCTTGATGCCTCTGACGCCATCCCGATTTCCGCCAAGACGGGCCTCGGCATCCCGGATGTGCTAGAGGCCATCGTCCACCGCCTCCCCGCGCCCAAGGGCGACCGTGACGCCCCGCTGAAGGCGATGCTGGTTGATAGCTGGTATGACGCCTATCTCGGCGTCGTCGTCATGATCCGCGTCATGGATGGCGTCATCCGCAAGGGCGACCGGGTCAAGATGATGCAGACCGGCGCGATCTACGGGATCGACAAGCTGGCCGTCCTGAAACCCCAGATGGTGGATATCCCCGAACTTGGGCCGGGTGAGATCGGCGTCCTCACCGCCTCGATCAAACAGGTCCGCGACACCCGCGTGGGCGACACGATCACCCATGAACGCAAGGGCTGCGACACGCCCCTTCCCGGCTTCAAACCCGCGCAGCCCGTGGTGTTCTGCGGCCTCTTCCCCGTGGACGCGAACGATTTCGAAGCCCTCCGCGACGCCATCGAAAAGCTCGCCCTCAACGACGCGAGCTTCAGCTATGAGATGGAAACCTCCGCCGCCCTCGGCTTTGGCTTCCGCTGCGGCTTCCTTGGCCTTCTGCATCTGGAGGTGATCCGCGACCGGCTGGAACGCGAATATGACCTCGACCTCATCACCACCGCGCCTTCGGTGGTCTTCAAGCTGCATATGAAGGATGGCGAGGTGCGCGATCTGCACAACCCCGCCGATATGCCCGACCTCACCTATATCGACCATATCGAAGAGCCGCGCATCAAGGCCACGATCATGGTGCCCGACGAATATCTGGGCGATATCCTGAAGCTCTGCCAAGACCGTCGCGGCATCCAGCTGAACCTCACCTATGCGGGCAACCGCGCCATGGTGGAATATGACCTGCCCTTGGCCGAGGTGGTCTTTGATTTCTACGACCGCCTGAAATCGGTGACCAAAGGCTATGCCTCCTTCGACTACCAGATTTCTGAATATCGTGAGGATTTCCTGGTCAAGATGTCCATCCTCGTGAATGAGGAACCGGTCGACGCCCTCTCGATGATGGTCCACCGCGACCGGGCCGAGATGCGGGGCCGCGCGATGGTGGAAAAGCTCAAGGAACTGATCCCCCGCCACATGTTCAAGATCCCGATTCAGGCGGCAATCGGCGGCCGCGTCATCGCGCGCGAGACGCTGAGCGCGATGCGCAAGGACGTGACGGCCAAATGCTATGGCGGCGACGCGACGCGGAAGCGCAAGCTTTTGGAAAAGCAGAAGGCCGGGAAAAAGCGGATGCGCCAATTCGGCAAGGTAGAGATCCCACAGGAGGCGTTTATCTCGGCGTTGAAGATGGATGGGTGATCATCCGTAAAGCGCAGGCTTGACGCTTCACCTGCCTTCTAACCGCGGATACTCCCCGCCCCGGGCCTGATCCGGGGCCTCGGTATCAGGCCGTACAGCGGATACCGCAGGAGGTCCCGGATCAAGCCCGGGACGCGGGTTTCTCCGCTCTCTCTGGCTGGCCCTAGGCTGCGTAGTCGGCAAGCACGGCCCGTAGGGGCCTCCCCCCACCGCCCCGTCAAAACAACCCCGCGCCGCCCGGCAAGGGCTTGCTCCGGTCGCCAGGACGATACCCCCGGTTTGGTAAACGAACTGTGATCGGCCGAGAGATCGGCGTCTGCCCGAGGCCCTGTCATAAGGCCGCGGACTTCCTACCTAACGCAAGGGCCTCTGGCCCGATGGCTTGCCGCCGGTTGCCGGGGCAGGCCCTCTGTGACGGACCCAATGAACCTGTAACAAGTGGAATGCGTAATGATGAAAAGAACCCTGTCGGCTGCCCTCGTCTTTGGCAGCCTCTCTTTTGCCGCTTCGGCCTCTGAGGCGGTTGTCGTCTCGAAAGCCATCACCGAGGCGGAGGTCACCGCCGCACAACAGGCATGGTGTGCCGCCCTTGTTGACATTTCAGCGACCCATGACCGCGATGGTCAAGAGGCGGCCAAGGCGCTTGCCGGGGACGTGATCGACGCTGCCTACGGCTATCAGATGGGCGTGGTTCTCTTCAAACCGACGCTGACCGTCGTCCCGCAGACCTTCCGCCCCACGCGCGAGGGGGCGCTGGCCTATTTCGTCGGTGGCGATCCGGCCTTCCCGAATGATACAGGTTTCGCCCTGAAGGGCTGGACCGATTGCAGCATCGCCAACAACGCCGTCTTCATCACCGGCGACAGCGCGACCACGATGGGCAATGTGTCGATCACCGCGAAGGACGGGTCGGTGACGACGGTCGATAAGACCTGGCAATTCGTCAAGGATGATGCCGGGGCCTTGCGCATCGTCCTGCATCACTCGTCGCTGCCCTACACGGCCCAGTAACGCGACCCCAAAACGGAGGGCGGGGGGCACCTGCCCTCCGCCCGACGTCGGGCACCCTTAAAACAACCCATCCCCGCCTTGCGTCTTCTCCACCACCGCATCCGCCACGACCGCCCCGGCGCCGACCAGAACCACGGGGGCGCAGGCGGGCAGGGAGAGAAGCGCGATCAGTGTGGCGATCCCGGTTTTGCCCATCAGGGTCTTGCGCATCGGGTGGTCCTTTCCTTGTCTCGTCCTGCCCAGACTAGGGCATCCGATGCCCCCCTGTCACCGACCCATAACCCCCGTTTATGGGGGTATCCCTTATGGTTAACCAGTTCCCCTCCCAGCGTGCGCTCTGTGCCCACAGTTTGCGGCACAAAAGGCGGCACAGAACAGGGCACTGCCGATGCAGGGCCATTCCGCCACATTGACGCACTGCCGCGAAAATGCTGCAATGCAGCATTGGGGTGATTGGAGAGTCGCATGGGCAAGGTGATCACCGTCGCACAGCAGAAGGGCGGGGCCGGGAAAACCACGCTTGCCGTCAATCTGGCGGTGGAATTTCTGCAACGTGGCCAAAGGGTTGCGCTTCTGGACACCGATCCGCAGGGCAGCCTTGGCCGCTGGTTCATGGCGCGGCGCGATGGGGTGGGGGTGGACGGCCTCGACTTCTCAACCGCCTCCGCATGGGGGGTCAGCTACGAATGCGAGAAACTCCGCAAGATCAATGACTTGGTCATCGTCGACACGCCCCCAAAGGTGGATGCCGACCTCCGCCCCGCCCTGCGCGAGGCCGATCTGGTGCTGATCCCCGTCGCCTCCAGCCACCTTGATCTTTGGGCGGTGGATGGGGTTCTCGACCTGATCCTGCGCGAATCCCGCCCTGCGATGATCGTGCTCAATCGTTGGAAATCCGGCACCCGTCTGGCGGATGAGGTTGCGCAAGCCGCTGAAGGCAAAGCAGAAATTGCCAGTTCCCGTCTCGGCTCCCGCGTTGCGTTCGCCGAGGTGCTGGGGCAGGGTCGGGGGGTCGGTGAAGGGCCCAAAACCCCCGCGCGGGCCGAAATGGCGGCGCTGGCCGACGAGATTGCCGCCCGCTTTCAGCCCTGATCCGGGCCTTTCACGATCAGCACCCAGAAGGCATAACCCCCTGCTGCGGCGAACAAAACCGCCCAGAACGGATTGCCCATCCACAATTCAAACGCCGCCCAAGCCAGCGGCACGCCCGCCGTCACCCAGCGCACCCAAGGCCGCCGGAACATCGGGTGGTTTGCGTCGAGAAAGCCTTTCATCCGAACCTCTTGCCAGCCTTCCCCCCATATGGGGCAGGCGGGCGGATTTGTCCAAGCCTTCCGACGGCGCCGGGGTGGCGGCGGCATCGGGCTTGCGCTAGTCTGGCTTGCAGGCAGGGGGTAAGCCATGGAAAAGAAACCGGAATCTACGATGTTCCCGCATCTGTTCACGCCGCTTTCCATCCGGGGCGCGCGCATCCGCAACCGCATCCTTTCCACTGGCCATGACACGGTTCTGCCCATCGATGGTACGGTGAATGACGCGCTGATCGCCTATCACCGGGCAAGGGCAAAGGGCGGGGTGGGGCTGATCGTCACGCAGGTGGCAGGCGTGCATGAGACGGCCCGTTATACTTCGCATCTTCTGATGGCGACAGAGGATGGCTGCATCCCCGGCTATCGTGCGCTGGCCGATGCGGTGCATGCGGAAGGCGCGGTGATCTTTTCCCAGCTTTTCCATCCGGGGCGCGAGATTATGGAAAGCGCGGATGGCTTGCTGGCGGTGGCCTATGCGCCGTCCTCGGTGCCGAATGAACGGTTCCACGTTATGCCGCGCGCGCTGACCCTGCCTTTAATTGCTGAGATTGTAGCAGGTTACGCTGCGGCGGCGCGGCGGATGCGGGTGGCGGGGCTGGATGGGGTGGAGGTGGTGGCAAGCCACGGCTATCTGCCTGCGCAATTCCTGAACCCTCGCGTGAACCTGCGGACCGATGCCTATGGCGGTGAGGGGCGACTTCGGTTCCTGCGCGAGGTGCTTCTTGCCATCCGTGACGCGACGGATGAGGATTTCGTCATCGGCCTGCGGATCAGCGCGGGCGAGCGTGAGGAGGATGGGCTGACGGCGGCAGAGGCGCTGGCGGCCTCCATCGCGCTGGAATCCGAACTGGATTACGTGAATGTCACCACAGGCACATCGGCCACCTTAGGGGGCGCGATGCATATCGCGCCGCCCATGGCCTTTGCGCCCGGCTATGTTGCCCCAGACGCGTCGGCCTTTAAGCGGGCCTTGAGGGTGCCCGTCTTTGTCGCGGGCCGCATCAACCAACCGCAAGAGGCCGAGGCCATTCTGGCGGCGGGGCAGGCCGATATGTGCGGGATGACTCGCGCGCTGATCGCTGACCCCGAGATGCCGGCCAAGACAGCGCGGGGGGCGGTGGACGATATCCGCGCTTGTATCGGCTGCAATCAGGCCTGTATCGGTCATTTCCACAAGGGCCTGCCCGTGTCCTGCATCCAGCATCCTGAAACGGGGCGGGAACTGACCTTTGGGCATCTGGCGCGCGCAGAAAGGCGCAAGCGGGTGATGGTGGTGGGGGCGGGACCTGCCGGGATGAAGGCGGCGGTGACGGCGGCGCGGCGGGGGCATGAGGTTACGCTCTGGGAGGCGGCGGCACAGCCGGGGGGGCAGGCGTTGCTGGCGCAACTCCTTCCACGGCGGGCGGAATTCGGCGGCCTTGTCACCAACTTGATGCGCGAGGTGGAGCGGGCGCAAGTTCGCCTGCGGCGCGGCGTGCGGGTGACGGAAGAGGTGCTGCGCGAGGAAGCCCCCGATGCCGTCATCCTTGCCACCGGGGCGGTGCCGCATGTGCCGGACCTGCCGACAGATGGCGACATGCAGGTGGTGACCGCGTGGCAGGTTCTGCGCGGCGAGGTCCGGGTCGGCGCGCGGGTGGTGGTGGCAGATTGGCGCTGTGACTGGATCGGGCCGGGGGTGGCCGAGGCATTGGCGAAGGCCGGGTCATCGGTGGTGCTGGCGGTGAACGGCCTGCATGCGGGCGAGGTGCTGCCGCTTTACGTGCGTGACAATATCGCGGCCGAGTTGCATAGGCTGCGCGTTGAGGTGCGGCCTTATGCGCGGCTTTACGGCACGGCGGGGGATACGGTGTTCTTGCAGCACACGCCCAGCGGCGAGGCGATGGAGGTGGCAGGGGTCGATACCCTTGTCCTTTGCCTTGGCCATCGCCCGGTCGACGATCTGGCCGAAGTTGCGGCGCGGTTGGGGATCGAATGCCATATGGCGGGCGATTGCCTTGCCCCCCGCACCGCCGAAGAGGCGGTGTATGAGGGGCTCAAGGCGGGCGTCGCGGTCTAGTTGCAAGCCATCAGATCGAGGGCGGGGTTGCGTATCTCGGTCTGGATATCCATCAGGCCGAGGACGGTGTGGAACACGATGTCTTGGCTTTGCGGTTGTGCGGCCTTCTGTGTCAGGCAGGGGCGATTCACCTTGAAGGCTTGGGCATAGGGTTCAGGCAGCCACATGACCATCGGCACGCGGGTCTGCGTTTCCGGGGCCATGAAATAGGGCGCGGCATGCAGGTAAAGGCCATCTTCGCCAAGGCTTTCGCCATGGTCTGACAGGAAGAACACGGCAGGGATCACATCGGATTGCGCGGCCAGCATGTCGATCGTCTGGGCGATCACCTTATCGGTCATGCGGATGGTATTGTCATAAGCGTTGATGATTTCCTGCTGCGTGCAATCGGCGAATTCGGCCGTCCGGCAGGCGGGGGAAAAATGTTCCTCGGCCTGCGGGTAGCGCAGATAGTAGCTTGGGCCGTGGCTCCCGATCATGTGCAGGAAAAGCACGGTGTCGCGGGTGATCTTGGGCAGCGCGTCCTTCAAAGGGTTCAGGAAGACGGCGTCCGTGCATTCCCCTTCGGCGCAGGCGGCGGGGTCGTCGGCGGCGGTCATGCGCCGCGCTTCGACAACGCGGCCAGCGGTGCCCTGATCGCCCGTATTGTTATCCCACCACAAGACATCGACATCGGCGTGGTGCAGCACGTCGATCAGGTTTTCCTGCCGGATGGAGCGGTCGTAGGAATAGCCATCCCGCGTCAGGTTCGACAACAAGCAGGGGACCGAGACGGCGGTAGAGGTGCCGCAAGACGAGACGTCGGTGAAGTTGATCACGTCACGCTTGGCCAGTTCGGGTGTCGTGTCCTGCGCATAGCCATTCAGGCCGAAATTCTGTGCACGGGCGGTTTCGCCCACGAAGACCACGGTCAAGACGGGCTTGCCTGCGGCGGTGATGAGGGGGCCTTTCTTGGCATCCCGGCCCAAGGGGGCCACGGCCACATCCTTTGCCTTCAGCATCATCTTGGCATAGCGCGCGGCCCCGCCGATGGCGGCACCGGGTTGATAGCTGGCCAGCAGTTCCTTGCGTTCGCGGGCGACGGCGGCATAGGCCTTGAAGTCGCTGAACAGTGCCCCGGCAAAGATGGCAAGCGTAACGACGATGGTTAGCGCCCAGCGCCAGAGATTGCCAAGGAACGGTGTCGGCTTGACCTTCACCCACAGCGCGGCGGCGGCGGGCAGCAGGCCCCAGATCGTGACATGGATCAGGAATTGTGGGGTGATGAGGTGCTTGCTTTCCGTCACCGTCGTCAGCATCGCGTTCTGGATCATCTCGCGGTCGATCACGATGCCGAGCTTGTCCATGTAATAGGACGTGACGGCGGAGAGGATCAGCAGGAACGCCGCCATCGGGCGCAAAAGCCAGCGGAACCCAAAGAGCGTGAGGGTCAGCATCGTCAGCATCGACACCGCTAGCCCCCAGCCTGCCAAAAGGCGGAGATCGCCATCAAAGATCGCCCATCCACGCTGCCAGAAGGTGGCGTTGTGGAAGGCCATTATGAAGGCTGTGACGCCAAGGCTGTAGGGAAGGGCCGCGATGACGGGGCGAGTTGGGCGAAAGCGCATGGACTCTGTCTTCCCCCGCGCGGGGGAGGTGATTTCAGCAGAACGGCTGGTTTGCAAGGGAACAATATCCTGTAGCTGGACCGGGGCGCCGGTCTTTGGCGGATCACTAGCCCAGGCCTTTCGCGCGCGCCATGAAACAACGGTCGTGCAGGATGGGCCTGCAACCAGAGTTGTAGGTGGAAAAGCTGAGTCTGGGGGGAACCTAAACAGGAGGGGCTGCAGGTCGCATGGGCGTATCTGGCCAATGCAAGTGATGACCCACTCTATTCATTTTCGAACATAAATGCGTGGAAACGGCCTGTTTTATGGCCAAATACTTGTGTTTTTCGCTTATGGCGTGAGATGGGTGGCAGGCATCAACTCTGCGATCTCGCGCCGGAAGGAGAGGGCATCACCAAGCGGCGGAGCATCCAGTTCTTCGGCATAGCGGCGGCCTGCATAGGTGGCCCATGCTATCGGGCCGGGGGCTGCTGCATCGCCGATCAGCTTGATCGACGCGATCCCCGCCCCCTGCCAATCCTGAGCCCGCAGCGCGTGGTAAAGCGCGTCTTCCGGTCGGCGGGAGGTGACCATGAGGACGGCATCGCAGTCAAGCGTGGTGGTCTTGCCGCTCCACAGACAGGTCAGGTCGGCGGCGTTGGCGTGGATCGTGTCAGGGGCGTGGGACAGGTGGATGGTCACGCCAAGATCGGCAAGGCGGCGCTGGATGGTGGCCTGTTCCAGCGTGTTGTCGGTCCATTCCGCAACCTTGACGGCGGGGGTGACGAAATGCACGCGGCAGCCGCGCGCGACCAGCAGTTCGGCAAGCACGGACCCCATGTAGAAATGATCGTCATCGTAAAGAAGGACGGTGCCCCCCATGGGACCTTCCCCCGCCATCAGGTCATCGGGCGTGAAGATCGGCATCGCCGCATCGGTGGGGATTGGGTGCAGATGCAGCCTTGCCACGGCGTCGCGCCGCCAATGGCATCCCGTGGCGATGGCGACGTGCTGGATGCCGAAACCAAGGATGTCGTCGGCGGTCAGGCGGCTGTCGAGATAGGTCTGCACATTGGGCATCGGCGCGATCTGACCCGTACGGTAATCGGCCACGCGGCCCCAAGCGGACAGGCCGGGAAGCAGCCGTTCCCGCGCCACACGGCCCCCCAGAACGGTGCCCGCCTCGGCCAGCGTCACCTGATAGCCGCGCTTGCCAAGGATATGGGCCGCCTCGAGCCCCGCAGGGCCCGCGCCAACGATCAGCACGCTCTCCGACGCGCCCTTGGGATGCATCCGTTCAGGATGCCAGCCTTTGCGCCATTCCTCCATGAAGGCGGTGTTTTGGGTGCAGCGGCTGATGCCTTGGGTCATGTCGCCGGAAACGCAGATGTTGCAGCCGATGCATTCGCGGATGTCGTCGAAACGGCCTTCCTCGATCTTCTTGGGCAGGAAAGGGTCTGCGATAGAGGGGCGGGCGGCCCCGATGAAATCAAGGATACCCGCCTTGATCTGCCGCACCATGGCATCGGCGCTGGTGAAGCGGCCCACGCCCACCACGGGTTTCGAGGTCAGCTCCTTGATCCCCTTGACCAGATCCTCCTGCGCGCCTTCGGGTTTGAAGCGCGAGGTGCCAGAGCAGGCCTCCCACGTGCCTTGGGCCAGATCCCAGATATCGGGCAGGTCGCCATGCATTGCGATGAAATCGCGCAGTTCGGCGTTGGAAAAGCCCATCTCGCCCGCCTCGTGCAGCGACAGGCGGAGGGAGATGGCCATGTCTCCCTTCGTTTCTTCGCGCGCCTCTTCCACGATCTCGCGCAGAAAGCGCGCGCGGTTTTCAAGGCTGCCGCCATATTCATCGGTTCGATGGTTGGTGTTGCGCGACAGGAAATGTTGCAGGATGCCAAAGCCATGTGCGCCATAAAGGCAGATCAGGTCGAAGCCAGCGGTCTGGCTGCGGCGAAAGGCATTGCGGAACCAGCGGCGCAGGTCGCGGATATCCTCGCGGTCCATGGTGCGGGCTTGTACGGGATCGGAGGTGAAGGTCAGGATTGGCCCGCCCGTCACGGCCAATGGCACCTCGCGCGAATAGAGGTTGGGGCCGTTGATGCCGGAATAGGCCAGCTGGATGCCCGCCAAGGCGCCATGGCTTTTCATCGCTTCGGCCATCCGGGCCAAGGCGGGGATGTCGCGGTCATCCCAGAGATGCTGTTCGATGAAGGGGGTGATTTCGGATGTTGGGTGAATTTCGGTCTGTTCGGTGAAGATCACGCCCCAGCCACCTTCGGCCTTGGTCCGGCGCATCTCGACCACGGCAGAGGGGTCGCGATAGCCGCCGCCGTTGCAGTGCGGCACTTGGTAAAAGCGGTTCTTGGCAACCTTCGGCCCGATGCGGACGGGTTCGAAGAGGATGTCATAGCGGCTGTCGCGGGTGTCTTTGGGCATAAGGCGGGCCTCAGATCGGGCGGTAATCAATCAATTGGGTCTGCATCAGCGCGGGGTCCGGCTGGCGGTCGATATCGGCAACCAGCAGGGCAGGGCCGGGGCCCGCGGCAGCAAGGACGGCCGCATCGGGTGCCGCGATGACAGAGGCGCCGCAATAGGCGATATCGCCTTCTGTGCCGCAGTAATTGGCATAGACGATGGTCACGCCGTGGTTGATCGCATGGGCCGGCACGACCAGACGGCTGACATGGGTGTTGGGTTCGGGGTTTGCGGTGGGCACAAGGATCAGGTCGGCCCCCATCTCGGCAAGGCTGCGCACCAATGGCGCGAATTCAATGTCATAGCAGATGAGTAGGGCCGCCCGGATGCCGCCCAGATCAAAGACCGATACGGCATCGCCAGGGGCGTAGATGGATTTTTCGCGCGGGCCGAAGAGTTGGACCTTGCGGTAATGACCGATCTCGCGGCCTGCCGCATCGAGGGCGATGGCAGAGTTATAGATGCGCTCGCCGTCCCGCTCGGCATAGCCGATAACGATGCCGCAGCCATGGCTTTGGGCCAGCGCGGCAAGGCGTTGGTGCCAAGGTCCGCCACGCAGCTGCGCATGGGCGGGAATATCGGGTTGGTTGTAGCCGGGCAAGAATACCTCGGGCGCGACAAGGGTGATTGCCCCCATGGCCGCGGCGGCACGCAAGGCGGCGTCGAGGGCGGCGAAGGCCGCCTCGTCCGATCCATCGGGCGAAGGGCCTTGCCAGAGGGCGATGGGAAAGGACATCGGGTCTCCTGCACCGGGATGGGGGGAGTGGGGGGCCAGATGCGGCCCCCCGCGCGTTTCGTCACTTTTTCAGGTTGGTCCAGATCGCGTCGTAGAATTGCTGGGTTTCCTGATCGCAGACCTGAATGAAGCTGCCAGCCGGGGCATCGGCGGGCGGGTTGTTTTCGGGGCTGCTCTTGATCGCGTCATCAAGGAAGGGTTCGACCCCCGACACGCCCGAGATATAGGCGGCATAGTTCGTCACCGCCGCGGAATTTTCCGGCTGAAGCAGGAAGTTCATGAATTTCAGCGCATTCTCGCGGTTGGGCGCGTCCTTCAGCAGAACGACGTTATCCATCCAGACGACATAGCCTTCCTTGGGATAGGCATATTCGACATTCGCCCCTTCAGCGCGGGCCTTGGCGGAAAAGCCGTTGAAGATCATCCCCGCCGCCGCATCGCCCGACACCAGCACATCCTTGGCCGTATCCGACCCGAAAGAGGCCCAATGCTGCTTGGCGTTGATCAGCATGTCATTCAGCGCCTTGAGCTGTTCCTTATCCTGCGAACATTGCGGGATGCCCAGATAGAGGGAGCCAAGCGCCAGCACCTCGCCCTGGCTGTCGAGGACGTTGATCTTGCCCTGCAATTCGGCGGGCGGATCGAAGATCATGGCCAGCGTGTTGATATCGCCCTGATAGACATCGCGGTTCACCGAAAAAGCGGTGGAACCCCACTGGTAGGGGATGGAGGATTGGCGACCCGGATCGAAGGGCACGTCCATCCATTGCGGGGCGATATTGCCGAAATTGGGCAGATCCTCGGGGGCGAAAGTATCCAGCAGGCCTTCGCCCTTCATGATGGCGACCATGTAGTCGGTGGGCACGGCCACGTCATATTGGCCCATCTTCCCGGCTTTCAGCGCGGCGAGCATGGCTTCGTTGCTGTCAAAGGTGTCGATCGTCACGGTGATCCCGGTTTCGGCGGTGAATTTATCCACCAGTTCCTGGGGGATGTATTCGAACCAGTGATAGACCGAGAGGTTGCCTTCGGCCTGCGCCGCCCCGGAAAGAAGCGCAAAGGCGGTGGCGGTGGTGAGTAGCTTTTTCATGGATGACTCCCGTTGGGTTCAGGATCGGGTTCTTTGCCCGATGCGGTTGACGAGGTAGGACAGCGTCACAAGGATCACGGATACGGCCAGCAACATGGTGGAAATTGCCATGATGTTGGGTTTGATCCCCTGCTTGACCGATCCGAAGATGGCGGTGGGCAGGGTCTCCATCCCGGCACCCTTGACGAAATTGGTGATGATGAAGTCGTCAAGCGAGATGATGAAGGCCAGAAGAAAGCCCGACAGGATGCCGGGCATCATCAGCGGCAGCAGGATCAGGCGGAAGGCCTGTGCCCGGCTGGCATAAAGGTCGCGCGCCGCCTGTTCATAGGTGTCTTCGATCCCCTGCAGCCGGGCCGCGATGGGCAGATAGGCAAAGGGGATGCAGAAGGTGATATGGGCGATCAGGATCGTCAGGTATCCGGTCGTCAGCCCGATTGTGGAAAAGAAGATCAGGCAGGCCACAGCCACGACGATTTCAGGCACCATCAGGGGCAGGTTGATCAGGGCGAAAGTCGCCGATTTCCCTCGGAACCGCCCGCCCCGGATCATCGCCACGGCCGCGGCCACGGCGATGGCGGTGGCGGTGGTGGCGGCAAGAACGGCGATGGTGATGGAATTCCACGCCGCCGCCTTGAAGCGCGGCGCTTCCGGTCCAGTGAAGACATCCGCATACCAGCGCCAAGAGAAACCGCCCCATGTGGTGATGGAGGTGGATCCGTTGAAGGAATAGATCATCACCACGATCAGCGGCGCATAAAGGATGACAAGGCAGGCCACCGCCATGGGCAGAAAGCCGGGATAGTGGCGCACGCCCTTCATCGCGCCTCCTCTTTCGCCTGCGCGCGGGCGTAGATCATCAGCACGATCAGGACGAGGGTCATCAGGATCATCGCCGCCGCCGCGCCAAAGGGCCAGTTGCCCTGCGATCCGCGGAATTGTTCGTCGATCAACGAGCCGATCATGAAGGTCTTGGCGCCCCCCAGCAGGTCGGGCGCAAGAAAGGCGCCGAGCGAGGGAACAAAGACAAGGATGCAGCCTGCGATGATGCCGGGTTTCACCACCGGCAGCACAATCTCGCGCAGGGTGACCCAGCGAGAGGCGTACAAGTCTGCCGCCGCCTCTGACAGGGCGAAGTTATAGCGTTCCACGGCAGCATAGATCGGAAGCACCATGAAGGGCAGGTAGCTGTAGAACAGGCCCAACTGCACGGCGAGGTTGGTGTTCACCAAGGGAAGCGGGTCCGAGATGAGCCCGATGGACATCAGGCTTTCGTTCAGGGGCCCGTTTTCGCGGATCAGGAATTTCAGGCTGACCGTGCGGATCAGCAGGTTCACCCAATAGGGGATCGTGACCAGAAAGAGCCAGACCGCCCGCGCTTTGGGGGGCCGTGTCGCGATGAACCAAGCGGTGGGAAAACCCACGATCAGGCAGATCAGCGTGGCAAGTGCTGCCTGCCAGATCGACCGCCAGAAGATGGTGATATAGGTCCATTCGATGGTGGGCGGTTCATCCCCGAAAAGGCCCCGGTTCAGAAAGAACTGGTCATAGGCGGCCAGCGTGAAATCCCAGATCACGCCGCCCCGGAATTCCTTGGTCAGGAAGGAATAGACGGCCATCAAAAGGACGGGCAGCACGAGGAAGATGCCGATCATCGCCCATGTCGGCAGGAGAAGCGGCCCCACAAGGCCACGATAGCCCGTACCATTGCCTTTGGGCGGGGGCGTGATCCCGGCCATCAGTCGGCCAGAAGGCGGGCCGCGCCTTCCTCCAGATGCAGAGCGACGGCGCTGCCGGGGGCGGGGATTTCGGTGCGGGCCGAGTTTTGCAGGCGCACATGAAATTCCTCACCCGTGGGCAGGCGGGTCAGAAGTTGCAGGTCCGTGCCCAGATAGACCACGCGATCCACCACTGCCGTCAGATCGCCCTCTATGGCTAGCGACAGACGTTCGGGCCGGATCGACAAATGATGCTTGCCCGGCCCGTTTCCAGCAGCGGCACAGGTGATGGCATGGCCGCCGGGCAGGATGACATGGGCGGTGTCGCCTTCGACTCGGTCCACCATCACCTCCAGAAGGTTCGTCTCACCGATGAAATCGGCCACGAAACGGTTCAACGGCGCCTCATAGATATCGCGCGCCGTTCCGATCTGCTGCACCCTGCCTTGGGACATGACGGCGATCCGGTCCGACATCGTCAACGCTTCTTCTTGGTCATGGGTGACGAAGATGAAGGTGATGCCTGTCTGTTCCTGAAGGGTCTTCAACTCTACCCGCATGGCCTGCCGCAACTTCAGGTCCAACGCGGAAAGCGGTTCATCCAGAAGCAGAACCTTGGGTTCCGGGGCCAAGGCGCGGGCCAAGGCAACGCGCTGCTGCTGGCCCCCCGAAAGCTGTGACGGCAGGCGATCGGCAAAAGCAGAAAGGTGGACCATTTCCAGCATCCGGCCCGCGCGGGCGGTGCGTTCGGACAGGCCTACCCCCTTCATCTTCAGCCCGAAGGCCACATTTTCCAGCACGGTCATGTGTGGGAAAAGGGCGTATTGCTGGAACACGGTATTGACGGGGCGGTGGTTTGGTTCCAGCCCGGCGATATTCTGGCCGAACAGATGGATTTCGCCTTCGGTCACATCCTCGAACCCCGCGATGCAGCGCAGAAGCGTGGTCTTTCCGCAGCCGGAAGGGCCAAGCAGGGTGAAGAATTCATTATCCGCGATGGCAAGCGATACGCCGTGCAGCGCGGTGGCGGTGCCATAGCGCTTGACCACGGAACGGATGTCGATGGCAGTTGACATGCGGCCCCATACCCCTTGCAGTATGAGGGAAGGTTAAGTTTGGCCCGCGCGGGGGGTATATACCCCCAGAGAGGTATGATGCATCCGCTGCCCAACAGCGCCGAGGGACAATTGGCCCAAGTCATCCGCCGCATCGGCGGGGCGGGTTTTGAGGGCGCGTTGCAGGATTGGTTCCGCCGCTGTGTGGCACCCGACAACCTGATCATCCTTGCCTATCGCGATGCTGGGCCGCCGCAGGTTCTGTTTCGCCAATCGGACCAGCCGCAGGTCTTTTCGCAACTCGACAGCACCTATCTGGCGGGGGCCTATCTTCTGGACCCTTATCACGACCTACATGTCAGCCGGGTTCCGGCGGGGGCTTATCGGTTGCGCGACGTGGCCCCCGATGCTTTTCACCGCAGTCGGTATTTCCGCGAATATTACCAGCAAACGACACTGGTGGATGAGATCACCTTCGTCCTTTACCCGGTGGCGGATGTGTCCCTTAACATCTGCCTTGGCCGCGATGCGACCTCGGCCCAGCCCTTTTCGGCCCGCGAGGTGGAGTTGTGCCAGCGCCTTGCCCCGGTGGTGACCGCGCTGGGTGAGGCGCATTGGCAGGGGCTGCGCGCCGAACGGGGCGCGGCGGATGATGTGACGACGCAGCTCATGCGTGGGCTGGAAGGTGCGCGGGGGATCCGCCTGTCGCCCCGGCAGGCGGAAGTTGCTCTTTTGATCCTGCGGGGTCATTCCACCGTGTCCATCGGTTTGCGGCTGGGGGTCAGCGCGCAGACGGTGAAGGTCTTTCGCAAACAGCTTTACGCCCGCTGTGGGATCACCTCGCAGGCTGAGCTTTTTGCGCTTTTGCTGCCGCTTCTCGCCACGGGTTAGGTTTTTCCGAAGCAGCGGGGCGGAAATCTGTTGTCACAAGTGGCGGGTGCGGCTGGCAGTTTGGGATTGCGAACAGGGGGGATGGGCTATGGCGGATGGATCGGATTGGCGGGCCTTGGCGGCAGGGATCGCGCCGCGCACGGGGCTGTGGATCGACGGGCAATGGCAGGAGGCGGCGTCGGGCGCGCGCTTTGCCACGGTGAACCCCGCCAATGGCGCGGTGCTGGCCGAGGTGGCGCGAGGCGATGCGGCGGATATCGACCGCGCTGTGCAGGCCGCGCGCCGCGCCTTTGACGATGGGCGCTGGTCGCGCAAATCCCCGGCCGAACGCAAAGAGGTGCTGCTAAAGCTGGCTGCGCTGATCCGGGCCAATGTGCCGGAACTGGCGCTGCTGGATACGTTGGATATGGGGAAACCTATTGCCGAATCCTCGACCATCGACGCGCCCGGGTCGGCGCATTTCTTTCAGTGGCATGCCGAGGCCATCGACAAAATCTATGACGAGATCGCACCGACAGGCCCCGGCGATATCGCCATGATCCGGCGCGAGGCGTTGGGGGTGGTGGGGGCGGTTGTGCCGTGGAACTTCCCCCTCGACATGGCGACGTGGAAATTGGCGCCTGCGCTGGCTGTCGGGAATTCGGTCGTTCTGAAACCGGCGGAACAGTCGCCGCTTTCGGCCCTGCGTCTTGCGGAACTGGCAGCCGAGGCCGGACTGCCAGAGGGCGTTCTGAACGTTGTGCCGGGCTATGGACATGAGGCGGGGCAGGCCCTGGGCCTGCACGCGGATGTGGATTGCCTTGCCTTCACCGGATCGACCGAGGTGGGCAAGCTGTTCCAGACCTATGCCGGGCGGTCGAACATGAAACAGGTCTGGCTGGAAACCGGGGGCAAATCACCCAACCTGATCTTCCCCGATGCCGATCTGGACCGTGCCGCCGACATGGCTGCCTTTGGCATCTTCTTCAATGCGGGCGAGGTTTGCTCTGCCAATTCTCGCCTGCTCGTCCATCGCGACGTGCATGACGCGATGGTCGAGCGGCTGGTCGCCCGCGCAGGTGCGGTGGTGCAGGGCGATCCGCTGGATATGGCTACAACGATGGGGCCGATGGTGGATAGCCACCATGCAGGCCGGGTGGCCGGTTTCATCGACCGTGCAAGGGGCAGCGGGCGGCTGGTGACAGGGGGCGAAAGGATCTCGCGCCACGGATCGGACGCATGGATCACGCCCACGATCTTTGATCGGGTCGACCCAAACTGCGAATTGGCGCGGGAAGAGGTGTTTGGCCCCGTCCTTGCCGTGATCCCCTTCACGGATGAGGCAGAGGCGGTGCGCATCGCCAATGATACGGCTTATGGGCTTGCCGCATCTGTCTGGACGCGCGACATTGACCGCGCCTTCCGGGTCAGCGCGGCGCTTCGGGTTGGCACTGTTTCCATCAACACGGTGGATGCGCTTTCGGCGATGACACCCTTTGGCGGGGTAAAGCAATCCGGCTTTGGGCGTGATCTGTCCTTGCATAGTTTTGACAAGTACAGTGCATTGAAGACGGTCTGGGTAAAGTTAGGCTGACGTTGCGGAAGCCTTTGCGACTCGTTCACAGCTGAGTCTATAAGGTGGCTATGCCGATCCGTTATGATGAATAGTGCGGTGGGGTTGATTGCCCTGCCTCTGGAAACAAATCGTTCTGATAACTTTTGTCGAAAACTGAAAGCAGTGATTGACGCAACGTCACTCCAGCGTCACGCTGTAAGGGTTCACGGGTTGGGGATTATCGGTGGACGGGGCGCTTCGGGGGGTGCCGATGGCAGAGCTTAAACGGATTCTTCACGTCGAAGACGATGAGGATATCCTCATGATCGCGCGTCTGGCCCTTGCCGATCTTGGCGGGTTTGAGGTGCTGCAATGCATGTCCGGTCCCGAAGCGATCGAAAAGGGTGCGGCCTTTGCGCCGAACCTTCTGCTGCTGGACTTTATGATGCCGGAAATGAACGGCTTGCAAACGCTTCAGGCGCTGCGGACGCAGGCGCCGCTTGCCGATGTGCCAGCGATCTTCATGACCGCCAAGCAGATCGAGACCGGCCATGCCGAATTCGACGGACTTGGCGTTTTGGGCAAGATTACCAAGCCTTTCGATCCCGTTGCCCTGTCGAATGACATCATGCGCCTCTGGGGCCAGCGGCCGCAGGCCTAGGCGGGGCAGGGGCCGTTATGGCCCCTTGGCGATGGTTTCTTCGATCGCGTCGAGCAGCGTTTCCAACGCAAGTTCCAACTCGGGTGGAACCTCGATCACAGCCAAGGCCTCTTTCCACGGGTTGAGCATTTCATCCACCTCGCCCGCCACGCGGCCAAGCGATTCGAAGCCCAGAGTGGGCGCCACACCGCGCATCTTGTGCGCGTCTTCCTGCAAGACCCGCATGGTTGCCGGATCGGGATTGCGGAAATCAGCAGAGCGCAGGTAGCTGGTTAGACGTTCACGGCGCGGGGCGAGTGTCGCCACGAAATGCGCGCGGATCGGCGCAAGGCGGGCGGCCAGATCGGCCTGCTGGGGAACATCAGCCTGGAACGTCATATCGTCAGTCCTTCAAGGGAAAATCGATGACAAAGGTCGTGCCTTCGCCAAGTGCGCTTGTGTAATCGACGCTGCCCCCATGCGCCGACATGATTTCCTGTGCAATGCACAGACCCAGCCCGGTGCCGCCATGCGACCGGCGATCCGAAGAATCGACCTGAGTGAATTTTCCAAACACCTTTTCACGCGAATTGGGCGGGATGCCGATGCCATGATCCTGCACCTCGACCCAAGCGCGGCCTGCGCTGCGGCGGATACGCACTTCGACCTTTTCACCCCGCTTTGAGAACTTCACAGCGTTGGACAGAAGGTTGTCCAGCACCTGATGCAGGCGGTCCCGATCCGCCCGCACAAAGACGGGCTGCGCGCCGGGGGAAAAGTCGATGCTGATCCCGTAGGTTTGGGCAAAGGTTTCCATTGCCCCGATGCATTCCTCGACAATGTCGGCGAGGTCAATCTCATCGAAGCTATAGCTCATCTGCCCGGATTCGAGTTTTTGCAGATCGAGCAGATCATTGATCAGCGCAGAGAGGCGGATGCTGTTTTTATGTGCGATTTCAAGAATGTTGCGCGCCTTGGCCGGATCGTTGTCGTAGGCCCCGGTGCGCAACAGACCAAGCGCCCCGTTGATCGAGGTCAGGGGCGTGCGCAATTCATGGCTGACGACGGACACGAATTGCGACTTCACCTCATAGGCGGCCTGCACCCGGTCACGTTCGCGCCGCAACTCATCCAACTGGTCAAGGCCGCGCCTGTAGAGCCTAAGGAAGATGATCGAACATTCGATCACAAAGAACAGCACGAAAACGACGGTAAAGAGTTGAAGCCACAGGAAATTCTTCAGGGGCGGCATCACGGCCAACAGGTCGGACACGGGAATGTAAAGGAAGACGCCCGTATAGACGACCAAGCGCAGAAGAAGGATCTGCGGGATCTGGTGGTTGTTCACCGCCGCGAAGAGGCCCGCCGCAAAAAGGAAGAACAACGGCATGAAGTGGGATGATATCCCCTCCAGATGCGCGACGATCCCAGCCCAGAGGGCGATCGATATGCTGCTGAGCGTGGCCGTCAGGAAGAGAAGGTTCCGGTAGCGCCGCGCCTCGCGCAGGCTGCCGCCTTTCCAGCGCACGATGCGCAAAGACACCCAAGTGTCGGAAAATTCGCAGAACTGGATGAAGAGATAGCAGAAAACTGCGATCTCGATATCGTAGTAAAAGCCGCAAAGAAGGCCCGCCGCCGCATAGATCGTCTGGCGTTTCCAGAACAGCACAAGGCCGCCGTTCACATAATCGCGCACCTGTTTTTCCAGACGCGCGGCACTAGTTTCCATTCGCAGCATCCCGCGGACGTGGCGGCGCAGGCGCGCAATGGCAGATGGCCGCTGATTGCGGTCTGCCTGGCTGCTTGTGCTGAGCGGTGTGGATGTCATTCCCGTGCGGCCTTCTATCCCTAATGCAGCCGTACCCTGCGCAGCGCATCCATGGCCACGTCAATCGTGGCGGGAATCAACTGTTCGGGTAGCGGGACCCGGCGATAATCCAGCATCAGGAAAGTGGTGTCGATGCAGGTTGTCCGATGAGGCACGTAGTTCGTCTGCGAAAATGTTCCATGGGCCTCGATTGCATCGCCCAAGGATATTTCGCCCAGAAAACGTTCCATCAGCGCAGGGTCGGATAGGGTAAAGGTCGTGCGCTGCGGATAGGGGTTGCGTCCGGGCGTGTCTTGCGCGGGTTCAAGCGAGATGTCGACCAGCAGCCGCCGCTCGGGGCGTTCCAGCAAAAGCAGGTCGGCGACTTCGCCGAAGAAGCGGAAGGATTGGAAATAGCGCGGCATCATGGCCCCCAAGGCATGGTCTTGCATCTACCCGCCGCCATCAGAGTGCCGACGGGATCATTACCGCCCCGGTGTCGCGCGTCACTTGGACCATTTTGTGGTCACCCTGAGGTCAATTCTGGCGCTTTCGTGCTGTTCTGGGCCGAATCGCGTAAAAGCTGACTTGCAATATTTCAATTCCACTGTAGGCAGAGTGTTGCGAAATGGGAAACAGTGGTCTGTGGTCAGAACTTGTGCGGATGTCCGGAATCCTCAAATTCAGCAAAAGGGGCTGCATGAGGAGCTACCTACAAAATCTTGTATGGTAAGGATTTTTCGTGATTGCCTATTTGCCACAGTTTCGCCGGATTCGCAGAAAGTGGGAAAAATGGGTTAGCGTTTTGTCCAAGCGCATGCCCTTGTAAATTAACAATTGTTACCAAGTGAGCGCGCAATGGCCAGCCTACCACCCCAAAGACGCGACGCCCGCTTCAACGCGGCGTCGGGTTCCAAGGTGAACGATGGGAAGTCTCTTCCCGCCATCGGACCTGCGCGAGAGGCAGGTGGAACCGGGAACTTGATGCTGACGACAACACTCTCATTCCAGAACATGCACCAACATGGTGACCTGTTCGTGAATCTTCTGCGCGCAAGGCGTAACTCTTTCATCGTAAAGAACAATTGGCGCTTGCCCGAAGCCGAGGGCATGGAGTTCGACCAATACGATACGCCCGCCAGCCGCTGGATCGCCGTGCATGAGAATGGCGAAGTTCTGGCCGGCGTGCGTCTGACCCCGACGACGGCACGGGTGGGCATGTATACCTACATGATCCGTGATGCGCAGCGCGGCATGCTCGAGTCCATCCCGTCGGACCTGATGGATTTCGAGGCCCCGGTGGACCCGAAAATCTGGGAAGCGTCGCGCATCTTCGTATCCAATGCCGTGCCCGCGCGGCTGCGCAAAAAGGTTCAAGGCGATCTGATGTACGAGATGATCCGCACTGCGCGATCCCTTGGGGCGCAGAAGATCATCGCTTTCGGCCCTGCGGTCTGGCCGCGCTGGATCGGGCGGCTTGGCCTGAGGGCCAAACCCGCCGGGCCGGTCATGGAGCTTGACGGCGTGCGGGTGCAGGTTGCTGTGATGGACCTTGACCCACGCCTGCATTAAGCTCTCCGCGCAGGCGCGCCAGATCATCGGTCAGCATCTGGCGCAACATGCCTTCATAGGCGGTGCGATCCTGTTCACCACGATACCGCGCAAGTGACCGTTCCGGCAGGCTGCGCGGCACGGGGGCGGGGGGGCCTGCATTCTGAAGCTTCTTTTCAACCGCTGCTGCCGCCTTGTTCACCGATTGCAGCGATCCAAACCGCGTGATCGATCCAAGCGACATGCGTTCGCCCACGGCGACGGTGATCCCCTGTCCGGCAAGGATCGATCCGTTGATATGCGCCTCGATATCTTCGGGCGTCAGGCGGCTGCGATTGTGGCTGATGGCCAGAAAGATGCCATTGCCGCGATAGGAAAGGACGCTGCCTTCGCCTTCGGTCGCCTCGGCAAAGGCCTGGCCGACCATGCGCAATCGCGCAAGGAATTCGGACGGGCGATGCTGGGCGTGCATGCGTTCCACATCCTGTACCTTCAGCGCGATGACATTTGACGTAAAGAGCCGCGCCCGTGTCAGGGAGAGGATATAGTTTTCGAAAGACAGATAGGCGATCGTGCGGGGCAAGGTGCCCAGATCGACCGGATCATGCAGAGATACGGCCGGGAATGTCTTGATCTCACGCTTGAGCCGTTCAAGCATGGTTTGCGTATCGGCCAGACGGGTGCGTTCTTCAACAAGACGATGGGCCATGCCGATCCGGGCCGAGAGTTCCAAAAGATCGAAGGGTTTGGTGATGTAATCGGTGGCCCCGGCCATGAAGGCGCGCTCGATATAGTCGCGCTGCGACATGGCGGTCAGCATCAGGATGGGCGTTGTGGCATAGGCATGCAGGCCGCGCACCTCGCGGCAGAGGGCGATGCCATCCATGCCGGGCATTTGGATGTCCAGCAGAAGGCAATCGAACGGGGTCGTGGTCGCTGCGATCACGCCAAGCGCTTCATGTGCCGAACGGGCCCTCGACATGCGTTCATGGCCCGCAAGCGCCAGCGCCTCGGCCAGAAGGTCAAGAATCGTGTCGTCATCATCGACGGCGAGTATCTTCATGCTGCAACCAGGTGCCTAGGGCGTCCGCAGGTTGTCACCTACACTCAATCCGCGCGGTCGGACTTCCGCACGGCACAGCAACAGCACTGGCATTACTGAACCCCTTCTCTTCGGGCAAATCATGTCCAGAGCGGGGCAGAAATCCGGCGTTTTGACCGAAAGGATGGGGAATCTTCGGGGCAGGGGGCATATTGTTTCGTTTAAGCTGACGATGAAGCGTTCAGGGCACGTGGGCGCGCGCGGCCTTTCTCTGGACGCAAGACGGGTGGGCCGTCCCGTGCGGGCAGGCTATTCGGGATGGCGTGAAGCTGCGTCAAATTATTTCATCAAGGGAAAATAATTTGACGTGGATTGCGCGCGAGGATTAGCCTTCTGGCAACAAACCACAAAAGACGACTGACATGGAGGGTGACGTGAAGAAACGTGTTGCGGTGATCGGCGCAGGGCCATCGGGGCTTGCGCAGCTGAGGGCTTTCCAATCCGCCAAGGCGAAGGGTGCCGATATCCCCGAAGTCGTCTGTTTTGAAAAGCAATCGAACTGGGGCGGGCTCTGGAACTATACGTGGCGCACCGGGCTGGATGAAAACGGCGAGCCGGTCCATTGTTCGATGTATCGCTATCTGTGGTCCAATGGGCCTAAGGAAGGCCTTGAGTTCGCCGACTATTCCTTTGAGGAACATTTCGGAAAGCAGATCGCCAGCTATCCGCCGCGCGCCGTTCTGTTCGACTATATCGAGGGCCGGGTGAAGAAGGCGGGGGTGCGCGACTGGATCCGCTTTTCCACCACGATCCGCATGGTGAAGTATCACGAAGCAACGGGAACCTTCACCGTCACCGCGCATGATCTGAAGGCGGATCGGATGTATGACGAGGAATTCGATCATGTGATTGTCGCCTCGGGCCATTTCTCGGTGCCGAACGTTCCGGAATATCCGGGTTTCGACAAGTTCAACGGGCGTGTCCTGCATGCCCATGATTTCCGCGATGCGCGGGAATTCACGGGCAAGGACCTGCTGATCATGGGCACGTCCTATTCGGCCGAGGATGTCGGGTCGCAATGCTGGAAATACGGGGCAAAGTCGATCACCAGCACCTATCGCCGCGACCCCATGGGCTTTAACTGGCCCGCGAATTGGGAGGAAAAGCCGGGTCTGGTGCGGGTGGATGAGAATACTGCCTATTTCGGCGATGGCAGCAGCAAGAAGATCGACGCAATCATCCTTTGCACGGGCTACAAGCACCATTTCCCCTTCCTGCCCGATGATCTGCGGCTGAAAACGGCGAACCGGCTTGCAACTGCGGACCTCTACAAGGGTGTGGCGTGGGTGCATAACCCCAAGCTGTTCTATCTGGGCATGCAGGACCAGTGGTTCACCTTCAACATGTTCGATGCGCAGGCTTGGTGGGTGCGGGATGCGATCATGGGGCGCATCGCCATTCCGTCGGACAAGGCGGTGCTTCTAAAGGATGTCGAAAACCGGGTCGCAGGCGAGGATGCGGGGCAGGATGCCCATGACGCCATCCATTACCAAGGCGATTATGTGAAGGAGCTGATTGCCGAGACGGATTATCCGTCCTTTGACGTGGATGGGGCCTGCGAGGCCTTCTTCGAGTGGAAGGACCATAAGAAGAAAGACATCATGTCCTTCCGCGACAATGCCTATAAATCGGTGATTACCGGCACGATGGCCCCGATCCACCATACGCCATGGAAGGACGCGCTGGAGGATTCGATGGAAAGCTATCTGAAGAACTGACCATCCCTCACGCGCATGAATCAACGGCTCCGGTCCTGTACCGGGGCCGTTTGTCTTTTTGCAGTCGCCCCCATTCTGCCGAAAAATTGTGCAATTTCGACGCGCATGTGCCGTTTACGACACTTAATTCGGCCCGCAATTCGCGGTTGGGGAAATTTTTTTCGCCTTGGGTGAATTTCTGGCGCGGCGTCACGCCCCATCCATGGTCTACTTTTCGAACAAGCCGCCTTGGCGACGATCAGGGCGGCACCGACAACAGGGGAAATCGATGGAAGAACAAGTTGCAGCTTTGGCGGCCGAACTTGCCGCCCTTAAGGATGCCACGGCCGGATTGAACCGGACGACGGCAGAAACCTTCTACTACCTAACCATTCCGCTGATGGTGCTGATCCACGCGGGCTTCCTGTCTTATGAGATGGGGGCCTCGCGCGCGAAAAACGCGCTGGCGTCGGGGATCAAGAACATCCTCGCCTTCGCCTTCATCATCCCGACCTTCTACTATGCGGGCTGGTTCATCTATTGGGCCTTCCCCACCGGGTTTTCGATGTCGGCGGGTCCTGCGGGGATCTCTGGCCTTGAATATGCCATCGCGGCGGCAAGTCCGGTTGGGTCGGTGATGGGGCCCAGTCTGGCCGATAGCGCGACGGGCGTCTTCTTTGGGGCCTTTGCGATGTTCGCTGCAACCACGGCATCCATCATGTCGGGCAGCCTGATCGAGCGTATCCAGATCGTGGGCTTTACCATTCTGGCCATTGCGCTGGGCAGCTTTGTCTGGATTCTTGGCGCGGCCTGGGGTTGGCATGCGGATGGCTGGTTGGTCACGAGCCTTGGTTACCACGATTTCGGCGCATCCGGCGTGGTGCACGCCATTGCAGGCTTCTTCACGTTGGGCGTCCTGATCAACCTTGGCGCGCGAATCGGGAAGTTCAATCCCGATGGTACGGCCAATTCGATCCCAGGCCATTCGATGCCGGCAACGCTTGTGGGCCTGATGCTGATCATCGCGGGGTTCTGGGGCTTTCTTATGGCCTGCGTCATCTTCCCGGGTGAACCGTGGTCGTGGGGAATCGGCATCTTTGCCAATATCTACGGCACGCCGGTTACGCTTTCGGCACTCACCTTCAACATCCTGATGGGCTTTGCCGGTGGCGCGATTGCGGCATGGGCGATGACCCGCGATCCGTTCTGGATGATGTCAGGGGCGCTCGGCGGCATCATCTCGGTGGCGGCGGGGCTTGATCTTTACTGGCCGCCGATGGCCTTTGTCATCGCTATGATCGGCGGGGTGATCATGCCGCTCGCTGCGGGTGTTGTCGAAAAGATGCGCATTGACGATGCCGTGGGGGCCGTTGCCCTGCACGGCGTGGTCGGCCTTTGGGGCGTGGTCGCGGTGGGGATCTTCGCGTCGGGCTATCCGGCCCTGACGGCGGAAGGCGCGCCGGCCATCACGCTTTACGGGCAGATCGTCGGTGCTGTCGTGATGGCGGTTCTGGGCTTTGTTCCGGGCTATGTCATCTCGCTTCTGCTCAAGCAAATGGGGCTCTTGCGCGTCCCGGCAGAGTCCGAGGTGATGGGCCTTGATAAGGTCAAGGTGCCTGCGCAGGCCTATCCCGAATTCCTGACGGGGCCTGCCCCCACCACTCCGGCCGAATGAAACGCGGAAAGGACAAAGAACCATGCTGATCGGAACGAACATCACTGACTGGTCCGCCGTCGAAGGCACCTATTACGCAGGTGTCGGGTCAGAGGGCATCTGGCTTGCGATTTCCATCGTGCTTTGCATCGGGGCCCTGGTCCTTGGGGCGCGGCATGAGAAGGCGGCCTATCGGAAGGTGAAATAGACCACAAAGCCCTTGAGAAAAAAGACAAAGGCCCGGGCATCTCGCCCGGGCCTTTTCGCATGGCCAAAGGTGCGCATGTCATGCTGCGGCGCAGCTAGAGGAAAAATTTTTTCGCACAGATAAAAATATCTCGCCTTGTGCATAAGAGCGTGCTTTGTTGCGTGCACCGGACTCGATCGCCTTGGCAGAGCAAACCTGCGCGACGGGGCCCGTCAGGAGGCAGGGCCATAGGCTGCCCTGCAAGCCCAAAGCCGCCCCGACGCGGAAGCCGGGACGGACAAGCAAAAGCCGGAGCGCGGGCAGGGTAAACCCCAAGCAACCGGCGCCAACAGGGAACGAGGGAGTTAACTAAATGTCGTCAACTGCAAGTAACGGCGAGCTGCAACGCGCGCTGGACTGGAAGGGTGCCTTCTGGGTTGCTGCGGGGGTGCCCCCGCTGGTTCTGTTCTCCATCGGCGGGATCGCCGGCGTGGCGGGGCAGGCGGCCTTTGCCGTCTGGATCTTGTCCATGTGCATGGGTTTTCTGCAATCCTTCACCTATGCCGAAATGGCGGGGATGTTCGGCAACAAGTCGGGCGGGGCGTCGATCTATGGCGCGACCGCATGGCTGCGCTATTCCAAGTCGATCGCGCCGCTCTCGGTCTGGTGCAACTGGTTTGCGTGGTCGCCGGTGCTGTCACTCGGCTGTGCGATTGCGGCAGGCTACATCCTGAACGCGCTGTTCCCAATCCCGCATGCCGATAGCCAAGTTGTGGTCGACTGGGTGGCGGCGAACCTTGCCAGCTATACCGAGGCGACTCAGGCGGTGATCGACTACATGGCTGCCAATGCCGGGACTTCGGCCGCCGATGCCATCACGGCAGTGGCCACGGCGGATGCGGTCAGCGCGCTGACCCCCACGATCCGTGTCTGGGAAGCCTATGCCCTGTCCATCCCCGGCCTTGGGACCCTGCATTTCAATTCGACCTTCGTGATCGGCGCGATCCTGATGTTCATCATCTTCGCCATCCAGCATCGCGGCATCGCCTCGACGGCCAGCGCGCAGAAGGTGCTGGCGGTCATCGTTCTGATCCCGCTTTTCCTTGTGGGCATCGTGCCGATCCTGACCGGATCGATCGACATGATGAATGTAAGCGAGATCGTCCCCCCGTCGGTCGCCTATGGCGGCGATGTCGGTGCATGGGATATCGGCGGTTGGACGCTGTTCCTTGGCGCGATGTATATCGCGGCATGGTCGACCTACGGGTTTGAAACGGCGGTCTGCTACACGGCGGAAATGAAGAACCCGGCGACGGACACGTTCAAGGCCATCTTCTTTTCGGGCCTTCTCTGCATCGTCTTCTTCTTCATGATCCCCTTCTCGTTCCAAGGCGTCTTCGGGGCGGCGGGGATGCTTGATCCCGGCATCGTGGATGGCACGGGCGTGGGGGCGGCGCTGTCGTCGATGGTCAGCTCGTCCAATGTGATCGTGCAGATCTTCATCATCCTGATGATCATGGCGCTGTTTCTGGCGATCATGACGGCGATGGCAGGGTCTTCGCGCACGCTCTATCAGGGGTCGCGTGACGGCTGGCTGCCGAAATACCTGTCCCATGTGAACGAACATGGTGCGCCGACCAATGCGATGTGGACGGATCTGGGGTTCAACCTGTTCCTTCTGGCGCTGGCCTCGGATGCGGGGGGGTATTTCTACGTTCTGGCCATCTCGAACGTGGGCTATCTGACCTTCAACTTCCTGAACCTGAATGCAGGCTGGATCCACCGGATCGATTCGGGCCATGTGCATCGGCCTTGGAAGGCCCCGACCTTCCTGATCGGGCTGAACACGGTTCTGGCTTTCGTCAACGCGCTGTTCCTTGGGGCTGGGGCGAAGGTCTGGGGCTATGAGAATGCGCTCTGGTCGGGTGTGGTCTTTGCCGCGCTGATCCTGCCGGTATTCTGGTTCCGCCATTATCTGCAAGACGGCGGCAAGTTCCCGCCCGAAGCGTTGGAGGATCTGGGCCTGTCGAATGGCGATCTGGGCGAAAGAAAAGCCGGTTTCCTGCCCTATCTTGCGCTGATCGGCGGGGCGGCGGTTGTCCTTTGGGCGAACTGGTTCTTCGTCCTGCCGGGCTGATCGGGGCGATTGTAGAAGCAGGGAAGGGCGGTCCAATGGGCCGCCCTTTTTCATGCGGGGAATCAGGCGGGCCATGGGCCGGTTCCCAACTTGCCCGTTCGGCAGGCGGGGCGTGGCGGTTTTTGGCCCCTCAGGACGGTTTCATATGGAAAACTTTCCCTGACAGGAAAACTTTTTGCACATGAAGGTTGATTTCGTGGGGGGATGGTTGGAGAGTATGGCCAACAAACAAGTCCATCGGGAGGGACGGAAATGACGAATTCGTGGCGCTTTTCCACGCTGGGTGATCGGCACCGCGCGCTGGGATCGAACCTTGAAGATTGGAGCGGGATGGGAACCGCTTGGTCCTATGACGGGGACCCGGATGCCGAATACATGGCGATCCGCACCAAGGCCGGGCTGATGGATGTGTCAGGCCTGAAGAAGGTCCATATCACGGGGCCTGCCGCCAGCCATGTGATTGAACGCGCCACCACTCGGAACATGGAAAAGCTGATGCCGGGCCGGTCGGTCTATGCCTGCATGCTGAACGATGCGGGCAAGTTCATCGAGGATTGCGTCATCTATCGCCTTGCCCCCAACAGCTTCATGGTGGTGCACGGGTCGGGACAGGGGCATGAGCAGCTGACCATGGCCGCGACGGGACGCGATGTTTCGGTCCGCTTCGACGACAACACCCATGACCTGTCGCTGCAGGGCCCGCTGGCGGTGGACTATCTGGAAAAGCACGTCCCCGGCATCCGGCAGCTTCCCTATTTCTCTCAGATGCAGACCAGTCTGTTCGGCAAGCCCGCCATGATCTCGCGCACCGGTTACACCGGTGAGCGGGGGTATGAGCTGTTCGTGCGCGGTCAGGATGCGCCGATGATCTGGGATCGCATTCTGGACGAAGGCAAATCGATGGGGATCATCCCCTGCAGGTTCACCACGCTCGACCTCCTGCGCACTGAGAGCTATCTCTTGTTCTTCCCCTTCGACAATTCCGAGATGTATCCGTTCGAGGATGAAGGGCCGGGCGATACGCTGTGGGAGCTGGGTCTCGACTTCACCGTATCCCCTGGCAAGGTGGGCTTCCGTGGCGCGGAAGAGCATTACCGCCTGAAGGGCAAGGAACGGTTCAAGATTTGGGGCCTGAAGATGGAAGGCACCAACGTGCCGGGCAATGGCGCGCCGATCTATCGGGATGGCAAGAAGGTGGGGGTTGTGACGCAGGCGATGTATTCGCCGCTGAACAAGCACAACATCGCCATCGCGCGTATTCCGGTGGATTGCGCCAATAACGAAACGAAACTGGTGGTGAACTGCGCCACGCATGGCGAGATTGCCGCCGTGACGCATTCGATGCCCTTCTATGACGTGGAAAAGAAGCGGCGTACCGCCAAGGACTGAACCAGGACAGGGCACGCCGATCCGATGGCGTGCCCTTTTCCACAACCGGACCCAACCGGAACTGACAGGACCATGAGCCAGACCGTTTTCGAAAAATCGATCCGCAGCCGCCCTGTCTATGGTGTGCTGCAACCGCGTGCGGGCACGGCGCATCTTTGCGTGGCCGATGGTGAAGGGGCGGGCGCGATCCGTGATCTTTTTGCCAAGGCCGGGGAAGCTGCCGCCGCGATGCTGGAAAAGACGCACATCATTTATGTGCCTGGTGCGAATGGCACGGATGAATTCGCGAGTCTTGAGGCACTCGGGGCCGCGCAATGCCACCGATCGCCGTCCTTCTGGGCGGCGGAACCGCGGCTGCGCAAGGTGCTGGCCGATGCCCATATGGGCCTGCAGGTCTATCTGGCGGGAACCGAGACGCTGATCGGTCTGGCGCAGCGCGATGTGATGGAGGCAGGGCTTCCCCATGACGCGGTGCAGACCGAACATCGCGGGTCGCTGGCCCGCCGCGTGCAATGCGTGCATTGCAAGGGCATCACCGAAAACGTGACGACCGATCCCTTCGTCTGTTCCCATTGCGGGCTGAACCTGTTCGTCCGCGACCACTACTCCCGCCGCCTTGCGGCCTTTCAGGGGGTGAATATCGACGCCGAGGATCCCGGACAGGTTCCCCCGGCGGTGGAGCGTTTCAAATGAGCGTCGGGGCCCCCAGACTGGATGTTGTCGTGACCGAGGTGGTGGAGGTGAACGCCCTCATCAAACGGTTCCGTTTCGAACGTGCGGATGGCGAAGACATGCCGCATTTCTCTGGCGGGTCGCATGTGGTGGTCGAGATGGACGACCATGGCACGCGCCGGATGAACCCCTATTCGCTGATGTCCGATCCTTCAGATACAAAGGGATACGAAATCTCGGTCCGAAGGGATGAGGTTGGGCGGGGCGGATCGCTTTACATGCACCGTCATGTCGTGCCGGGGATGCGGATGCAAATCGGCCATCCGGTGAACCTGTTCCCGCCGGATGCGCGGGCGCGAAAGCACCTGTTCCTTGCAGGCGGCATCGGGATCACGCCCTTCATGTCGATGATGGCCCAGCTTGCGCCAATGGGGCAGCGGTTCGAACTCCACTATTCCGTGCGCTCCGAGGCGCTGGGGGCCTATGCGGACCGCTTACGCGACGCCTATCACGAACGCGTCCATATCTATGTCGATGACAAGGGGCAGGCGATTGACCTGAAGACCCTGCTGTCTACCCAACCCCTTGGCACGCATCTTTATGTCTGCGGGCCGAAGGGGATGATCGAATGGGTAAAAACCACGGCGGCGGGCCTGGGCTGGCCCGCCAATACCGTGCATTCCGAGGAATTCCTCGCCCCGCCCGTGGGCCAGCCCTTCACGGTTGAACTGGCGGCATCGGGCAAGATGGTGCAGGTCGGCGCCGCGCAGTCGATCCTTGAGGCGATAGAGGCCGCGGGTGTGGATGCCCCCTATCTTTGCCGTGGCGGGGCCTGCGGACAGTGCGAGACGAATGTCATCCGCTGCGACGGACATATCCACCACCACGACCACTGGCTTTCGGATGAAGAAAAAGCTAGCGGCACCAAGATCATGCCATGCGTGTCGCGGTTCGAGGGCAAATCCCTCGTCCTTGACCGCTAAGGGAGGACGCGATGGGATTCGAGTTCAACAACGAGACATTCCGCAACGATTTCACCTTCAAGAACTCGGAGCGGGCGATCAAACGCTTCCCATTCCCCTTTGACCGGGACGACTACATGTATTCGGTCAATATGGAACCGCATGTGCCGGGCCGTCCCGGATCGGTGTTCGAACACGCCTTCGACGTGGATGAACACTACCTTGCTGAAATGCGCGACCGGGAACTGGTCCTGAAGGAAGACCCGCTGCGCTGCCAATCCCTGCCGCATATGGAATTGGCGGGCTGGGACCTGCTTGAACTGATCATGGAAAGCAAGGCGCGGGATTACCCGCATTGGTTTGAACTGCACAAGACCGGCAAGCGTTGGACTTGGATCAACAAGCCGATGCAGATCGAACAGACCTTCACCTTCCTTGATCCCTCGACGCTGCCTTATGGCCCGATGGAATACATCACCCGCCAAGCGCAGGGTGATTTCACCTTGCAGGATCAGCGCGACGAAAACCTCTGGATCGAAGCCGGGATGGTGACGACGCAGGCCGACTGGTCCTTGGATTTCGACATCGGGATGGGCTTTCATGAATGGCACGCCCCCGTGCCGCTTGCGCATGAAAAGGGGGTTTTCGACCGCGCGCTGAAATTCCTGCTGAAACTTCAGCACGGCGCACCGGTGCGGCGGTTCAATTGGACCCATACGGTGGACCCTCTGCTGGATACGAGCCCGGAGACCTATCCCAAATGGGGCCCGACCCGGACCGAGATCACGATGGACAACCTTGGCCAGCGCATGCATCTGCGGGTGGAATTGCAGACCCTGTGGCGGCTGCCCCGGTCCAATGCCATCGCCTTCCCGATCCGCTGCTATCTGATCAAATATGATGAGTTGGTGACCATCCCGAAATGGGCCCGCCGCTTGCATCGGGTGGTGCGCGACATCCATCCCGATCTGGCCGCCTATAAGGGGTTCCTCAGGAACCGCGATCTGATGACGGCATGGCTTGCGCAATATGACGATGGCGCGCCCACCTCGCCCGGTTGGTGGCCAGAGGACTGATCGCGTGGCAAAGCCCGTCTCCGAGGCAGGCAAGCCCACGGTGCTGGGCTTTCTGCTCTTTCCCGGTTTCCCGATGGCCTGCCTTACCTCGGCCATCGAACCTTTGCGCGCTGCGAATGAAATCGTGGGGCGACGCGAATTTTCGTGGAAACTTCTGGCCGAAGAGGCAGGCCCGGTGCGGTCATCCGCCGAGGTGAAGTTCGACCCCGACGCCACGCTGACCGAGGCCGGGGAACTCGACTACCTCTTCTTCCTCTCCATGCCGCAATCGCAATTCGTTCACCCGAAACGGTCAAACGCGCAGGTGCGCTGGATGGATCGGTCGGGCGTGGTGCTGGGCGGGTTTTCCGGCGGCATCTTTCCCCTGGTGCGGTCCGGGGTGATGGGCGGTCATGTCTGTTCCGTCCATTGGTGCTATGACGCTGCCTTCAAGGCGGAATTTGCGGATATCGCCGTCAGCCAATCGGTCATCATCCGTGACAGGCGGCGGCATACGGCCAGCGGGGCAGGGGCGGTGTTCGACCTGATGCTGCGGATGATCGAAGAAAAGCTGGGCCGCGACACGATGACCGAGGTGGCTTGCTGGTTCCAGCATCCCTTCGTGCGCGCCGATGATGCGACCCAGAAGGTCCCAGTTCAAAAACGGGGCGGAACAGATGACATGCTGCCCGACATGATCCGGCAGGCGATCCGCGTCTTTGCCGATCATATCGAAGACCCGGTCCAGATTTCCGACGTGGCCGAGGCGCTGGGGATATCCGAGCGCCATCTTGAACGCAGTTTCAAACAAGCGACGGGGCAGTCACCGCTGAAATACTATCGCCTGCTGCGGCTGAAGAAAGCCCGCCAGAAGGTGCTTTATTCCACCCAGACGATCACCGAGATCGCGCTTTCGGTGGGCTATGCCAGTTCCACGCCGATGACCCGCCACTATGCCGAAGCCTTCGGCGTAAACCCGGCGGATGAACGGCGGCGGTTGGTGGGCCTGCGCGGTCTTGCAGGTGCCCTGCCACCTTCGGAATGATCCTCAGACCAGACCCAGCGTCGCAATCCCCGCAAAGACAAGCGCCACACCGCCCCATTGCGCCGCTCGCATCGGTTCATGCAGGAAGCGCCACGCCAGAAGGATTGTCACGATCCCGAATATGGATGAGGCGACCGAGGCATATTCCGCATTCTCCATCCCTCCCGCCAGTGTAACGGCGCTTATCGCACCGACATCAAGGAACCCCATCAACAAAAGCGCGGGCCAGATCCGGCCAAGACCACCCGTCCCGGGCCGCCGCTGTATCAGCCAAACCAGCGCGATGCACAGCGCGGTAATGCGGGTGATCGCGGCCACAGGCATATGCGCGCCGGTTTCGGCCGACCATTGCGCCAGCCCGAACGTCACAGCGAAGGAGACAGAGGCCAGCGCCGCCCATCCCACTGCGGCGATGCGGCTGCCCGATGACGTGCCACCTTCGCCCCGCGCGACGATGGCCACGCCCGCCACAACGGCCAGAACGGCCAACCAGACCAGCGGCCCGGCCTCTTCTCCCCGCGCGATGGCGAATAGGACGGACAAAACGGGGTAGGATCCGCAGATCGGGGCCACCAGCGACACAGGGCCGATGGTGAAGGCGCGATAAAGCGCAATATTGGCGCTGACCGTTCCCACACCTGCGGCCAATGCCAGCGCCGCCTGCTGCGGGCCAATGGCCCACCAGCCGCCGACGATCACCGCAATCGGGATCAGCGGGATCAGGCCAAAGATCGTGACGACGGTGAAGATCACCGCCACATCGGCTTTGCCCCCCACGCGGCGGATGGTAAAATCGTGCAGTCCCCAAAACAGGGCGGCGAGAAGTCCAAGGGAAAGTGCAATCACGGTGCTGCCTCGTTTTTCCCATCATGGCGCTTGCCCCAAAGGGAGACGCCGGATATTCTTTTTGTGAAACAGTTTTTACGCTGATGCAACTCTGGCGGGGGGAGTGGCCATGCTCGATCTTTATCCCAAAGTCATCCCCGGCCCGCCGCGCCCAAGCCGAATCCTCACCGCGACCTCGGCTCTGCCGCAGTCGGGTAAGGAACGCTACGAAGTGGCGGGGAATGGCGCAATCCTGATCCGCATCGGCGCGGGGGATCGTGTCACCATTGCCAATCCCGAAGGCGGGCAGCGGGCGGAACTTGTGGCCGCAGACGGGCAGGGGCGCATCGATGCGGGCCTTCTGGGGGTTGCGGCCAATTCCGACGCGGGCGGGTTGAAGGCGCTTCTGTCAGCAGGGCCACGGCTGGGGTCCGGCATGGGCGGGCTGCGGTTGGGTCTGGAACGGCGGGGGATTGATCTGTCCAAGGCCGGGGCCCTTGCGATCTTTGGCGGCGAAAGCCCGGCGGGCAGCGAGGAAACCTTCACCGTCACCCGCGATGGCGTGCTTATCATTGCCGCGCCGGGCGGCGAGATGGAGCCTGACGGGCAGGATACCGCCACGCCCCTCGTTGTGCAGGTGCAACGTGCCTCCCTGTTGACCGTCCGGCAGTTCGATCTGCCCGATCCGCTGGCCGATCCGGTGCTGGACCTGCGGGTGAAATCAGCCACGGCACGGGCCTATTTCGTGAAGGCGGGCGACTATATCCAGATCATCGACGTGGATGGCCGCCAATGCACCGATTTTCAGGCCTTCGCCGCGCGCAAACTCGACAAGGGGATCGAACATGCGCTGGATGTGACCACCTCGCGCACCCTGATGGGCCATGCCTATTCGATGCCGGGGCTGCATTCGAAATATTACGATCAGGACATGCTGTCGCTTCTAGAGGTGGTGCAGGATACCGTCGGTCGCCATGACGCCTTCGCCATGGCCTGCGCGGCCAAGTATTACGATGATATCGGCTATCCCGGCCATGCCAACTGCTCCGACAATTTCAACGGTGCGCTGGCGGAATTCAACATCTCGGGCCGACCCGGCTGGATGGCAGTGAACCTGTTTTTCAATACGGGCATCGACGCGCATGGCGTGCTGTATTCCGATGAGCCGTGGTCGCGCCCCGGCGACTATGTCCTTTTCCGCGCGCTGACCGATCTGGTTTGCGTGTCCTCGGCCTGCCCGGATGACACCAGCCCGGCCAATGGCTGGTATCTTAGCGATATCCATGTCCGCACCTATTCCGGCGCGGAAAAGTTCAGCCGCGCCATCGCATGGCGCGCCACCCCAGATTCGGAGCCGAAGATGACCAAGGACACCGCCTTTGCCGAAAGGACCGGGGCGCTGACCCGGCATGTGGTGGAATACAAGGGCTATTGGCTGCCGCAGGTCTATTCATCGAACGGCGCGATCGAGGAATATTGGGCCTGCCGGGAAAAGGCCGTCGTGCTGGACCTGTCGCCCCTGCGCAAGTTTGAGGTGACGGGACCGGATGCCGAGGCCTTGATGCAATGGACCCTGACGCGGGATGTCAAAAAGCTGAGCGTGGGGCAGGTCGTCTATTCCGCCATGTGCTATGAACATGGCGGGATGATCGATGACGGCACCCTGTTCCGGCTGGGGCGTGACAATTTCCGCTGGATCGGCGGCGATGATTACGGCGGCATCTGGCTGCGCGAACAGGCCGAGAAGTTGGGCCTGAAGGTGATGGTGCGGTCCTCGACGGATCAGCTGCATAACCTTGCCGTGCAAGGGCCGAACAGCCGCAAGATCATGGAGCGGATGATCTGGACCGCGCCGCATCAGCCTTCGATCGCCGAACTGGGCTGGTTCAGGCTGACCGTGGGCCGTCTGGGCGGGCCGGAGGGCGCGCCGGTGGTGGTGTCGCGCACGGGCTATACGGGCGAGCTTGGGTTTGAGGTGTTCTGCCACCCGAAGGACGGCAACGCCGTCTATGACGCCGTCTGGGAACATGGCCGCGACCTTGGGCTGAAACCGATGGGCCTTGCCGCGCTGGATATGGTGCGGATCGAGGCGGGGCTGATCTTCGCCGGCTATGATTTCAGCGACCAGACCGACCCGTTCGAAGCAGGCATCGGCTTTACCGTGCCGTTGAAGTCGAAAACCGATGATTTCATCGGGCGCGAGGCGCTGATCCGGCGCAAGGAAAACCCGCGCTGGAAATTCGTGGGGCTGGAGATCGACGCAAATGTCGATGTGGGCCATGGCGATTGCATCCATATGGGCCGCGCGCAGGTGGGGGAGGTGACCTCGTCCATGCGGTCGCCCCTTCTGGGCAAAAATATCGCGCTGGCGCGGGTCGATGTCGCCCATGCCGAAGTGGGCACCGCGCTGGAGGTGGGCAAGCTGGACGGCCATCAGAAACGCCTGCCTGCGGTGATCGTGCCCCTGTCGCATTACGACCCGAAGAAGACGCGTCCGCAAAGCTAAGGAATTAGGGTGGCGGGGCGAAACGCTTTGCGCTAATCCCCGCGCATTCCCTGCTTGCGAAAGGATGCCAAGATGAAGGCCGCCGTCGTCACCTTTCCCGGTTCCAACTGCGACCGTGATCTTGCCGTCGCGTTCGAGCGGGCGGGATGGCACGTCACCCGCGTCTGGCACAAGGATACAGACCTGCCCCCCGGCGTGGATGTGGTGGGCATTCCCGGCGGCTTTTCCTTTGGCGATTACCTGCGCTGCGGCGCCATTGCGGCGCAATCGCCCATCGGCGCGGCGGTCAAGGCCCATGCCGCGCGGGGTGGGTTTGTCCTTGGCATCTGCAACGGCTTTCAGGTCCTGACCGAGATGCAGCTTCTGCCCGGTGCGCTGATGCGCAATGCGGGCCTGAAATTCGTCTGCCGGATGCAGGGGTTGCGGGTGGCCACCACCGACAGCGCCTTTACCGCCGAATACGGGATGGGGCAGGCGATCACGGTGCCTGTGGCCCATCACGATGGCAATTACACCATCGATGACGAAGGTCTGGCCCGACTGAAGGGCGAGGATCGCATCGCCTTTACCTATGACGGCAATCCCAACGGGTCGATGGCCGATATCGCGGGCGTCTTGTCCGAGAATCGGCGTGTCCTTGGGATGATGCCGCATCCCGAACGTGTGGTTGACCCGGCGCAGGGCGGCACCGATGGCGCGGCGCTGTTCAAGGCGTTGATGGGCGGGTTGACGCTTGCCTGACGAGGGCTTTTCGTCGGCTTCTTGAAGGGGCCTGCGGAGCGGGCCTAAATTGCCACCATGCAGGACGCCGATCACCTTTCCAGCGCCGAGTCTGACACGCCGCCCGGCATTTCCTGGCGCGCGAAACTGGTGATTGCGCTTTTGGTTCTGGTGGCCATCGGCGTGGTGCTGGTGACGAACCGCTGGCTTTCGGAACGCTTTACCGAAACCACCCGCAACCGGGCCGAATTGCGCCTTGCGCTGTATTCCGGGAATATGGTGTCGGAATTGCAGCGCACCTCGGTCGTGCCGCTGCTATTGGCGGGTGACCCCGCGCTGATAGAGGCGCTGCGCAACCGCAGCTTTGCCGATACGTCACAAAAACTGATCCGGGTGCAGTCTGAGATCGGGGTGGCCTCGATCCTCTTGATCGATGCCGATGCCCGTACGGTGGGGGCCACGAACCGTAACCTGTTGGGGACGAACCATCGCGGCAGCCCCTATTTCATCGAAGCGCAGCGCAACAAGGACACGGTCTTTACCGCGCAGGCGCGCGAAGGCGGCGGGTTCGACTTCACCTATTCCCGGTCGGTGCTGGTGGATGGCCGCTTTGCAGGCGTCATCGTGGTGGCGGTCGATCTGATGAAATACGAACGCGCTTGGGCGGGTTTGCAGGATGCGGTCATGGTCACCGACAGCGAGGGGACGGTGATCCTTGCCACCGAACCGCGCTGGCGCGGCCTGCCGATGGCCGAGGCGCTGGCTGTGCGCGATGCGCCTTCGGCGCTGAGCCGGGCCTTGCAGGCGACGGCGGATTGGGCGCAGGCCCCGCCCGATGCCTATGTCCGGGGCGAGGCGGTGATGAAGACCGAGGCGCGGGTGCCGTTCCGTGGCTGGCGGATGATCACCTTCACGGCCTATGATTCCGTCCGCGAAAGGGTCAACGGCATTCTGGCGCTGGAGATCATGGGCTTTGCCATCCTGATGGCGCTGACCTTCTACATGCTGTCGCGCAAGGCATGGTCGCAAAGCATGAGCTTTCAGAAGGAATCTGCCGAACTTCGGATGCTGAACGCCCGCCTGCAGCGCGAGATTGCGGAACGCGAAAAGGTGCAGAAGGACCTTGCCGTGGCCGAATTGACGCTGGCGCAATCGTCCAAGCTTGCCGCGCTGGGCGAAATGTCGGCTGCGGTCAGTCATGAATTGAATCAACCGCTTGCGGCGATGAAGACCTATCTCGCGGGGGCGCGGCTGCTTCTGCAACGGAAACGGCCGGAAGAGGCGCTGTCATCGTTCCAACGCATTGATGACCTGATCGAACGCATGGGGGCGATCACACGGCAGCTGAAATCCTATGCCCGCAAAGGGGGCGAGGCGTTCGAGCCTGTGGATCTGCGATCTGCCCTGTCTGGTGCGCTATCGATGATGGAGCCGCAGTTGAAACAGCGGGTGGTGCGCATCACCCGCACGCTGCCGCGCACGCCCGTGATGGTGATGGCTGACCGTATCCGTCTGGAACAGGTCATCATCAACCTTCTGCGCAATGCGCTGGATGCCACGCGCGACCGCCGCGATCCGCAGATCGACCTGATCTTGTCATCGGGCGATGTGGCGATGCTGGCCGTGCGGGATAATGGCACGGGAATCAAGGACTTGGACAACCTGTTCGAGCCTTTCTACACGACCAAGAAACCGGGCGAGGGGGTGGGGCTTGGCCTTGCCATCTCATCGGGCATCGTGACCGACCTTGGCGGTCGGCTGACGGCGCGCAATGCCGAAGGCGGCGGCGCGGTGTTTGAAATGCAACTGCCCTTGCTGGGCAAAGAAGTCGAAGCAGCGGAATGAGGGAAACATGGCACGGGCAATGAAGGTGGCGATTGTCGATGACGAGGCCGACATGCGGCAGTCGATCAGCCAATGGCTGGCCCTTTCCGGTTTCGATACAGAGACTTATGCCAGCGCGGAAGAGGCGCTGAAGGGCATCGGGCCGGAATTTCCGGGGGTTGTCGTCAGCGATATCAAGATGCCGGGGATGGATGGCATGGCCTTTCTGAAACGCCTGATGGGCATGGATTCAGGGCTCCCTGTCATCATGATCACCGGGCATGGCGATGTGCCCATGGCGGTCGAGGCCATGCGAGTCGGCGCCTATGACTTTCTGGAAAAACCCTTTAATCCCGATAGGATGACGGAACTGGCCAAACGCGCGACCCAGACGCGGCGGTTGACGCTGGACAACCGGGCCCTGCGGAAGGAGCTGTCGGACGGGTCGGTCCTGATGAAGAAACTGATCGGATCAAGCCCGGTGATGGAACGGCTGCGCGAGGATATTCTCGATCTGGGTCAAGCAGATAGCCATGTCCTGATTGATGGCGAAACGGGCACGGGCAAGACGCTGGTCGCCCATGCCCTGCACGCCGTGGGGCCGCGCGCGTCGAAGAAATTCGTCACCATTTCCTGCGCGGCATGGTCCGAGGATCAATTGGCGGCCAAACTGTTTGGCCCGTCCGAGGATGGGCAGATCCCGCTGGTGGAAGAGGCGCGGGGGGGCACGCTCTGTCTTGAGGATGTCGAGGCGCTGAGCCAACCCTTGCAGGCGCGGCTTCTGACGGTGATCAACGAACAGGGCATGCCGCCCGAAACCCGCATCATCGCCATCTGCAACGAACATGCGCCCGATAAGACACTGGAAGATGTGCTGCGGTCCGATCTCTACTACCGGTTGGGGGCGATGACCATTCTTTGCCCACCCCTTAGGGTTCGGGGCGAGGATATCCTGACCCTCTTCACCCGGATGTCGGAACAGTTTTCCGAAGAATATGGCTGCGACGCGCCACAGGTGACGGCGCAAGAGGCGGCGCAACTCTTGCAGGCCCCGTGGCCGGGGAATGTGCGCCAATTGGTCAATATCGCGGAACGGGCCGTGTTGCAGAACCGCCGGGGATCGGGGTCGATCGCCTCGCTTCTGATGGCGGATAACGAGGCGACGGGGCCTGCCATGACCACCGAGGGTAAGCCCTTGAAGGAATATGTCGAGGCTTTCGAACGGATGCTGATCGACAATACGATGCGCCGCCACAAGGGCAGTATCGTTGCCGTGATGGATGAGTTGTGCTTGCCGCGCCGGACGCTGAACGAGAAGATGGCCAAGTATGGCCTCAGCCGGGCGGAATATACCTGAAACGGGCATTAACCTGCGGAAATCGCTGAAAAAGCCTGTGCCCTGTTTTGTGCCGGGTTTTGTGCCGCAAACTGTGGCCACAGATGTGGTCCCGCCCGGTCGATTAACCCTAACCAAAGGTTGATCGGCCATCTCGCGCCTCACCCTCCGGTCGCGCTTTCTGGGGGGCGGTGAAATTCACCCATTGTGTTTGGCGCGTCTTTGCCGCTAGGGTCGCGGGACGCGGGACGCATGTCTCGCCGATGAATTCTCTGCCCACTATTGCCGGACCTTTGGAATGGACCGCGACAGTGGCAGTCGGATCGGCCGCAAGGTCGTCAGTTTGCCTGCGAGGTCACAAGACGCAGCGGGCTTAATTAGGTGGATGCCGTAAGGCGTTCGAAAGAGAACCGCGATGATGCGCGCGATTTCGATGACGAAAACCGAGGGATGCCCACCGGGCATGGCCCGGCCATTCGTCCCGCGCCGTCATTCCCAGACAAGCCGCCTTTTCATGTCCGACCCCGATCCCGGAGTTCGCTCCGGCCCGGGCAGGCCATGCCGGGGCGCATCAGGATATCATGGCCAAGAAGATGCTTATCGACGCCACGCATGCGGAAGAGACCCGCGTCGTGGTGGTGGACGGAAACAAGGTTGAAGAATTCGACTTTGAAACGGTGAACAAACGCCAGCTTGCTGGCAATATCTACCTCGCAAAGGTCACACGGGTTGAGCCGTCGCTTCAGGCGGCCTTTGTCGATTACGGCGGGAACCGGCATGGTTTCCTTGCCTTTGCCGAAATCCACCCGGACTACTACCAGATCCCCGTCGCGGACCGTAAGGCGCTGATCGAGGAAGAGCGCGCCTATAACCGCGCGCAGGAAGAGGAAGAGAACCGCCGCTCGCGCAGCCGTTCGCGGCCGCGCCCCGAAGGCGCGCGCCGCGATGCGGTGAAAACGGTTGAGATCAGCGGCATGGATGTCGTCGATCTGGACGAGGAAGAGACCGAGGACAACGCCGCCGAGGCGGTGGAGGATCTGGCCGAGGCCGCACCCGTGGCCGAGCAGGCCGCCGAACACGACCATGGGCATGATCACGACCACGGGCATGACCATGGGCAGGATGGCGAGCAGAACGGCGAAAACGGGTCCGAGAATGGCGGCGAGAATGGCGATCGCCCCTACCGTGCCATGGACCATGCCAGCGACACGGATGACGAGATCGAGTCGGTCGCCGAAGAGGATGTCGCCGAAGAGATCAGCGCACCGCGAAAGCCCCGCCCGCGCAAATACAAGATTCAAGAAGTGATCAAGGTCCGGCAGATCATGCTGGTCCAGGTCGTGAAGGAAGAGCGCGGCAATAAGGGCGCGGCGCTGACCACCTATCTGTCGCTGGCAGGCCGCTATTGCGTGCTGATGCCCAACACTGCGCGGGGCGGCGGCATTTCCCGCAAGATCACGCAGGCCGCAGACCGCAAGAAACTGAAGGAAATCGCGCAAGAGATCGAGGTGCCGGAAGGCGCGGGCCTGATCATCCGCACGGCCGGGGCCAAGCGCACCAAGGCCGAGATCAAGCGTGATTACGAATACCTGATGCGGCTGTGGGAACAGATCCGCGAACTCACGCTCAAATCCATTGCGCCCGCCGCGATCTATGAGGAAGGCAACCTGATCAAGCGGTCGATCCGCGATCTTTATAGCCGCGAGATCGACGAGGTTCTGGTCGAGGGCGAGGCGGGCTATCGCACCGCCAAGGACTTCATGCGGATGATCATGCCGTCCCACGCCAAGGTGGTGAAGCGGTATGAGGACACGATGCCCCTCTTCGCCCGCTATCAGGTGGAAAGCTATCTGGGCGGCATGTTCAACCCGGTGGTGCAGCTGAAATCCGGGGGCTACATCGTCATCGGCGTGACCGAGGCTTTGGTGGCCATCGACATCAACTCAGGACGGGCCACGAAGGAAGGGTCGATCGAGGAAACCGCGCTGAAGACGAACCTTGAAGCGGCGGAAGAGATCGCGCGGCAATTGCGTCTGCGCGACCTTGCCGGGCTGATCGTGATCGACTTCATCGACATGGAAGAGCGGAAGAACAACGCCGCCGTCGAAAAGCGCCTGAAGGAAAAACTGAAGACGGATCGCGCACGGATTCAGGTGGGCCGCATCTCGGGCTTTGGCCTGTTGGAGATGAGCCGCCAGCGCCTGCGTCCCGGCATGCTGGAAAGCACCACGCAGCCCTGTTCGCATTGCCATGGCACGGGTCTGATCCGGTCGGATGACAGTCTGGGCCTGCAAATCCTGCGTGCGCTGGAGGAAGAGGGGACGCGGAAGCGGTCGAAGGAGGTGCTGTTGAAGGCGCCTGTGGGGATCGTGAACTTCCTCATCAACCAGAAGCGCGAACATGTGGCGCTGATCGAGGCGCGGTATGGCATGAGCGTGCGGATCGAAGGCGATCCGGCACTGGTCAGCCCGGATTACGTGATCGAGAAGTTCAAGACGGCCACCCGTGTGGTGCCGGAACCGACGGCGGTGATTTCGGGCCATGCCGGTCTGATGGGTGCCCCGGTCGATGAGGACGAGGACGAGGATCTGCCCTTCGACGAGGATCTGGACGAGGTCGAAGAGGTTGAGGTCGCCGAAGAGCCGCGCGAGGCGCGGGGTGAGGCGCGGGCCGAAGGGCGCGATGGTCGCGCGGCCACGGGCGACGGCGGCGGTAAGAAAAAGCGCCGTCGTCGGCGCAAGAAGAAGGGCGGCGCGCAGGGCGGCCAGCCGGGGGCTGAGGCGACAGCCGCCACCGGCGAAGGGGCTGAGAGCGACGAAGAGGATGGCGACGAGGCCGAGGTCGCGGTGACTGAGGCTGCGGCTGAGGCCGCGGCGGAGCCCGTAGTGACCGAGGCAGTGGTGAGCGAGGCCCCTGCCGAAGTGGCCGCAGAGCCCGCGCCGGAAGCGCCGAAGAAGAAAGTGACCCGGTCGCGCAGCCGCAAGGCGGCCCCGGCGGCCGAGGCCGTGACGGCAGAGCCTGTGGCGGATGCGGCGGTTGAGGTGGCGGTTGAGGCGGCGGCCCCGGTCGAGGCGGTGGAGCCCCCGGCGAAACCCGCCAAGAAACCCGCCAGCCGGTCGCGCGCGAAGAAGAAGCCCGAGTCCGAAGCACCCGCGGCCGAAGTTGCGGCGGCCGAAGTTGCGGTGGAAGCCGCGGCTTTCCCTGCCGATCCGGGCCTGGCCCCCGCGCCGGAGGCCGCGCTGCAGGCCGATCCGGGCGAGGCAGAGGTGGCCGCCATCGCGCCTGCACCCGCAGCAGAACCTGCGGCAGAGGAAGGCCCGCCCAAGCCGCGCAAGAAGGGCTGGTGGTCGCTCGGCCGCTAAGCCCTGCGGAGGAAAGATCGGGGGCCGGGACGCATGTTCCGGCCCTTTCCCTTTGCGGAGGCCCAGAAAGCGGCGCGCCTTGCGGCGCAAGTTTTTTGGGTCGCCTGCGCGGCCTTCGCCGCTTGGCTCCGCCGGGGGTCCCCCCCGGGACCCCCGGAGTATTTTTCGCCAAGATGAAGGGGGTTAGCGAGAGGGGGAGGGGCCGCGTTCGATCAGATAGGCGGTGACGGGGCCGTTCTCTTCGGCGGCGAGGAAGTGGTGCCCGGCTTCGGCGCAGAAATGCGGCAGGTCGATTGCGGCCATGCGGTCGGTCGCGGTGAGGCGCAGAATCTGGCCCGGAGCCATGCCCGCCAGCGCCTTGCGCGCCTTGAGGACGGGCAGGGGGCAGAGGAGGCCTTCGCAATCCAGCGTGATGTCGGGCGGGCGGGTCATGGCGCGGACTTAGCGCAAGGCGCGGGGCAGGGCCACGGCAATGTGACGAAAGACCGTGATGACGGCGCGGATGGAAGCGGGTAACAGGGGTTTATGTTCGGGATCGAGATCATGGATGCGGGGATGGGGGCGGCAATGCTGGTGGCATTGCTGGGGGGCGTGCTGTCCTTTCTGTCGCCCTGCGTCCTGCCCATCGTGCCGCCCTATCTGGCCTATATGGGCGGCATTTCCATGGGCGAGATGACGGCGGGGGGCAAATCGGCGCGGCGGCGGGTGATGTTGCCTGCGCTGTTCTTCGTCATGGGCCTGTCGACGGTCTTTCTTCTGCTGGGGTTCACGGCCAGCGCTTTCGGAGCCTTCTTCCTGAAGAATCAGGTGCTGTTCTCGCAGGTCGCGGGGGCGGTGGTCCTTGTCTTCGGGCTGCATTTCCTTGGGGTCTTCCGCATCGGTCTTCTGGACCGCGAGGCGCGGCTGGATGCGGGCGACAGGGGCGGTTCGGCGCTGGGGGCCTATGTCCTTGGGCTGGCCTTTGCCTTTGGTTGGACGCCCTGTATCGGGCCACAGCTGGGCGCTATCCTGTCGCTTGCCGCGCAAGAGGGATCGGTGCAGCGGGGCACGCTGCTTTTGGGGGTCTATGCGGCGGGTCTGGGCATACCATTCCTGCTGGCTGCGCTGTTCATCGAACGCGCCATGGGGATCATGCAGCGGCTGAAGCGGCATATGAAATGGATCGAGCGGACAATGGGCGGTCTTTTGGTCATCGTCGGTCTGGCGCTGTTGACCGGGGCTTTTACCGATTTCAGCTGGTGGCTTCTGGAAACCTTTGATCGCTTTGGCATTCCCCTCTTGGGCTAAGGCGCGGGGCAGGCCATACTGCGGCCCGTGCGATGTGCAGGCAGGGTGCAGGGTTTTTCAATGACAGAACTGGGGCCACGGGAGACGGGCCGGGTGCGGCGGCGGCGGGTCTTTTATATTCCGGGCTTCGACCCCCTGCAGACGCGGCGCTATCGGCAGTTCTACCGGCAAGAGGGGCCGGCGCAGGCCGCGATTTCGGGCTATGGGCTGGAAGTGGGGGCAAAACCCGCAGGCATTGCCCATGGCTGGAGTGTGAAGGCCCAGATCGACGGCGAAGAGGTGCGGGCCGAGGTCGAGGTGCTGGTCTGGGCCGATATCATCGGATCCTCGATGCGGCGGACGATCCCTGCGACCTATGGGCAGATGCTGCGCACGGCTTGGGTCTATGTGGCATCAGGCGCGCTGTTTCGGCTGGGGCGGTTGCGCAAGGGGCCGACCTTGGCCGCGCTTTACCCGGTGGTGATGCTGTCCCTGCAAGCCGTTCTGGCGGGGCTGGCGGGCTGGGGGATCGGGCTGGGGCTGGCGGCGCTGTTGCCGGGGCCTTTGGGCCTGGCGCTGGGCCTTGGGGCGGGGTTGGGGCTGGCTTGGGCCGTGCTGCGCCTGTTTCAGCGGGCGGATCGCCGGTTCCTTGCCTATTACCTGATGCATGATTACGCCTTTTCGGCGCGCCATTGGGGGGCCTATCCGCCCCGATTGGACCGCCGGATGACCGAGTTTCGCGCCCGCATCCGCGCCGCCGTGGCGGAGGAGGGGGTGGATGAGGTGCTGGTCGTGGGCCATTCTTCGGGCGCGATCCTTGGGGTGACGATCCTGGCCGATCTTTTGCGCGAGGGGGGGGCGGAGCGGAGTGCGGCCCTGTCCTTCCTGAGCCTTGGGCAGGTGGTGCCGATGGTGTCCTTTCTGCCCGAGGCAAAGCGGCTGCGCGCGGATCTTGCCTATCTTGCCGCGCAAGAGGCGGTGACGTGGGTGGATGTGACGGCGCCGGGGGATGGCTGTGCCTTCGCGCTGTGCGATCCGGTGGCGGTGACGGGGGTGGCGCCGGAAGGGAAGCGCTGGCCCTTGGTCATCTCGGCCGCGTTCAGCCAGACCTTCAGCCCCGAGCGGTGGCGGGCGATGCGCTATCGCTGGTTCCGACTGCATTTCCAATATATGTGCGCCTTTGATCGGCCCGGCGATTACGATTATTTTCGGATCACGGCGGGGCCCTTGACGCTGGGCGCGCGCTATCGCGGGCGGGTGCCGTCCAAAAGCCGGATCGAGCGGGCCATGTCGGGCCATCGGAGCGTAGCATGAGGGTGCCAAAGCCCCCTGTGCGGCCCGACCGCGTGTCGTGGTGGCGCTATTTGCGGCTGTTCCGGGCCGATATCCTGTCGGCGCAACCCGCGCGGCTGTATCGGGCCTGGATGGCGGAGTTTCGGACGCCGTTTTTTCGCAGCTATATGTGCAATGATCCGGCGCTGGTGCGGTTGGTGCTGCAGGAAAGGCCGGACGATTTCCCGAAATCCGACCGGGTGCGTGAGGGGCTGGCGCCCCTGCTCGGCCGGTCGGTCTTTGTGACGAATGGGGAAGAGTGGAAACGCCAACGCCGGATCATCGATCCGGCCTTCGAAGGGGGGCGATTGCGGGATACCTTTCCCGCGATGTGGGCGGCGGGCGAGGCGGCGGTCGCGCGGATGGGCGAAGGCGTGGTGGAGGTGGAGGAATTCGCCAGCCATGCCGCGGCGGATGTGATCTTCCGGACGTTGTTTTCCCTGCCCATCGAGGATCGGGATGCCACGGCGGTGTTCCAAGCCTTTCGCGCCTATCAGCGCACGCAGCCCATTCTGAATCTGGCGGCCTTTATCCCCCTGCCGCGCTGGCTGCCGCGCGGGTTTCGGCGTGGCACGCGGGCGGCGGCGGCGGATATTCGGCGTTTGATCACCGCGATGACGGCGCGGCGGGCGGCCGAGATCGCAGCAGGCAGGGCGCCCGACGATCTGGCCACGAAGATCATGGTGACGGCGGACCCGGTGACAGGGGAACGGTTCGGGACCGAAGAAATGGTCGATCAGGTCGCCATCTTCTTCCTTGCGGGCCATGAGACAAGTGCATCCGCGCTGGGCTGGGCGCTGTGGCTTTTGGCGGCGCATCCGGAGGTGCAAGAGGCGGTGGCGGCGGAGGCGGCGGGGATGGAGGCCACGTTTTCCGCCCTGTCGCGGTTGAAACTGACGCGGGATGTGTTCCGCGAAACGCTGCGCCTGTTCCCGCCCGTGCCGATGATGGTGCGCGAGACGACCTGCCCGGAGGTGTTTCGCGGGCGGGAGGTGACGCCGGGGGCGCAAGTGGTGTTGTCCTCTTGGCATCTGGGGCGGCATGAGCGGATCTGGTCCCAGCCGGACGACTTTGATCCGGGGCGCTGGGGGCGGGACGAGACGAAGGCCGCGGCGCGGGACGGCTGGCTGCCGTTTTCCAGTGGGCCGCGGGTTTGCACCGGGGCGGGCTTTGCCATGGCGGAAGGGGTGCTTCTTCTGGCGCTGCTGGTCCGGGCCTTCCGGTTTGAGGTGGTGGAGGGGCGGGTGCCGGTGCCTGTGGCGCATCTGACGGTGCGGGCGAAGGACGGGATCTGGCTGCGGGTGTCGCGGCGGGGAGACGAAATCTGACGCAGATTTCGTGGCGATTTCTGCACGCAGAAATCGGGTGGACGGCGCTTCAAGGCGGAATTTGCGTCAAATTCCGCTGCGATTTCTGCGTCAGAAATCGCTAAACCACGCGGCGGATCGGTTCTTGATTGCAGATGATGATGAACTGTCCCGAGTTTTCCAGCACCGGATAACCGCGCCGACGCATCTCGGTCAGGAAGACATCCCGGCCCACATAGCGTTCCACATCACGGACCTGCCGCCGGATCACCCCGCCATCCCGCGCGGCTTGCGAGCTGAAGAGATGGGCGATCCATCCTTCGGTCGTATAGGGGAGAAGGTTTCGGTTCATCCCCCCAAATTGGCCTGAGTCGGTAAATTCCCGGTTAACCGCGATAATGGCGCAGCACGAAAACCCGGATGGCCGAGGCAAGGCCCACATCGCCTTCGCGCGCCTCGTCCACCTGAACCGCCAATTGGTTCAGCGTCAGTCCCCGTTCGGTGGCGATGGCGCGGAAGGCTTGCCAGAACTCTTCCTCTAGGCTGACGCTGGTGCGGTGGCCGCGCAGGGTTAGGGAATGTTTGGCAGGGCGGGCGGTCATTCCGTGCCCTCGGGGGCGTCACGTCTATGCGCATCCAGATCACGGGCGGATTTTTCCGCCCGCGCCTGTTCAAGGTCCCGCTCGGCCTTGGTCCGGCCGAATTTCGCGGCATTCTCATCCCCCTTGGCGCGGGCGGCCTTGCGGGCCGCCTCTTTCCGTTTTGCGCGCAGGTTGACGATTTCCGCCATGGATCAGCCTTTGGGGCCGATCATGTCCTCGGGCCGCACCACGCGGTCGAAGGTTTCCTCATCCACAAAGCCCAAGGCGATTGCCTCTTCCTTCAGGGTGGTGCCGTTCTTGTGGGCGGTCTTGGCGACCTTGGTGGCGTTGTCATAGCCGATGGTGGGCGCGAGTGCCGTCACCAGCATCAGCGATTCCTTCATCAGCTTGTCGATCCGCGCCACATTGGCCTGCGTGCCCACCACCATGTTATCGGTGAAAGACCCCGCCGCATCGCCCAAAAGCTGCATGGATTGCAGCACGTTATAGGACATCATCGGGTTGTAGACGTTCAGTTCGAAATGGCCCTGGCTTCCGGCAAAGCCCACGGCGGCGTCATTGCCCATGACATGGGCGCAGACCATGGTCAGCGCCTCGGCCTGCGTGGGGTTCACCTTGCCGGGCATGATCGACGAACCCGGTTCGTTTTCCGGCAGGATCAGCTCTCCCAGGCCCGACCGGGGGCCGGACCCCAAAAGCCGCAGGTCATTGGCGATCTTGAAGAGCGCCGCCGCCACGGTCTTGAGGGCGCCCGAGAACATCACCATTGCGTCATGCGCGGCCAGCGCCTCGAACTTGTTGGGCGCGGTGACGAAGGGCAGGCCCGTGATCTCGGCGATGCGGGCGGCCACGCGGGTATCCCAGCCGACGCGGGTATTCAGCCCGGTGCCGACGGCAGTGCCGCCTTGCGCCAGTTCATAAATGTCGGGCAGGCAGGCCTTGATGCGCGCGATCCCCTTGTCGACCTGCGTCGCATAGCCGGAAAATTCCTGCCCCAGCGTGAGGGGCGTGGCATCCTGCGTATGGGTGCGGCCGATCTTGATGATGTCCTTGAATTCCGCCGATTTCGCCCAAAGCGCCGCCGACAGCTTTTCCAGCCCCGGCAGCAGCACGTCGCGCGCCATCATGCCGATGGCCACATGCATCGCAGTGGGGAAGGTGTCGTTCGAGGATTGCCCCATATTCACATGGTCATTCGGGTGGACGGGTTTCTTCGACCCCATCACGCCGCCCAGCATCTCGATCGCGCGGTTCGAGATGACCTCGTTCGCGTTCATGTTCGATTGCGTGCCCGATCCGGTCTGCCAGACGACAAGGGGGAAGTTGTCGTCGAACTTGCCGTCGATCACCTCTTGCGCTGCTGCGGCAATGGCGTTCCCCAGTTCGGGCGCGATGTCGCCCTGATCGATATTGACCAGCGCGCAGGCCTTCTTGATCACGCCCAAGGCGCGGATGATCGCCACGGGCTGGCGTTCCCAGCCGATGGGGAAATTGATGATCGACCGCTGGGTCTGTGCGCCCCAGTATTTGTCGGCGGGAACGTCCAGCGGGCCAAAGCTGTCGGTTTCGGTGCGGGTGGCGGACATGGGCAAGCCTCCTGTTTTCGCTGCGTCCGCCTTAGCGGGGGGCGTGGCTGAAATCAATTGGCATACCGTCGCATACCGTGCGGGGCGGGGAATTTTCGACCCTGGCGCGGGTCAGTGCTTGCGGAACTTGTCCAGACTGACGATTTCGGCATCCTGATGGGGCGGGGGATCGTCATCGCCATCATCGTCGTCCTCATCCTCATCTTCCTCGTCATCGCTGTCGTCATGCGTTTCGAAGCGCAGGCCGAATTCGACGGAGGGATCGACGAAGGTGCGGACCGCGTCGAAGGGGATGATCAGAGGTTCGGGCTGATTGCCGAAATTCAACGTCACGCCGAAATGGTCGTCGGTGACGGTAAGGTTCTCGTACCAATGTTGCAGGACCACCGTCATTTCCGACGGATAGCGCTCCTTCAGCCAATCGGCGATGGCGACGCCGGGATGCGTCGTGTCGAAGGTGATGAAGAAATGATGCGCGCCGGGCAGACCGTCGCGCGCCACATCGCGCAGGACAGTCTGGATCAGGCCGCGCATCGCCCGGTGCATCAGGTTGCCATAATCGATGGATCGGGCCATGCGCTGTCCTTTCCGCTGCTGCCCCCAATTAAGGGGGATTCGGCTGCGAAGGAAAGGGGGCGGTTCGGGAAGTTGTCGCTTTCGCTTGCCGATCAGGGGGAAAGCGGCTGGTCCAGACCGGCCAGGTGGAGCAGAAATCCCCCCGCCGCTGCCATCAGAAGGACAAGAGGCAGCGGCATATGCCGCCGCAAGAGCAGCCACCCCGCGATCAGGGCCAGCGCGGCAAAGCCGGGGCGAAAGCTTGCCAGATCGGGCGCGATCAGGTCCGCCGGCCCAAAACCTGCCCGACCAATCCGCGCGAAAAAGACATGGGCCGCGAACCACAGCGCGAGGTTGGCGATCACCCCCACCACGGCGGCCATGATGGCCTGAAGCGCGCCGCCAAGGCGCGGGTCGGCGGTGATCCGGGCAATCCATGGGGCACCGGCGAAGATCATCAGGAAAGAGGGCACGAAGGTCGCCCAAAGCGTCACCGCCGCCCCGGCCATGCCCATGACCCAGCCGCCATCGCGATATGCGGCCATGTACCCCACGAATTCGGTGACAAGGATCAGGGGGCCGGGCGTGGTTTCTGCGAGGCCGAGGCCGTCCATCATTTGCGGCAAGGTGAGCCAGCCCTTCTCTTCGACCACCGCCTGCGCCATCCAAGCCAGCACGGCATAGGCCCCGCCGAAGGTGAGCAGGGCGAGTTTCGCGAAGAAGGCGCCGATTTCGGCCAGAATGCCGCCCTCGGCTGCCCAGAGCAGGGCAAGGGGCGCAAGCCAGACCACCGACCAGAGAAGGATGGTCGCCAAGGTGCCGCGCAGCGCGGGGGCGGGGGGCAGGGGGCCAGCCTCGCCCCTTGCGGCGGCAAAGCCCCAAAGGCCCGCGATCAGGATCACCACGGGGAAGGGGGCGTTCAGCGCGAAAAGGGCAAGAAAGGCGAGCGTTGCGATGACCAGCGCCGCGCGGCCTTTCAGCGCGCGCTTGGCCAGACGCAAAAGCGCCTCGATCACGATTACGGCGACGGCGGCTTGCACACCGGAAAAGACCGCCTGCACAAGGGGCAGCGTGCCATAGGCCGCATAGATCATGGAAAGCGCCAGCACCACCGCCGCCCCCGGCAGGACGAAGAGCCCACCCGCAATCAGCCCGCCCAGCGTGCCGCGCAGCCGCCAGCCCGACCAGGTGGCAAGCTGCATCGCCTCTGGCCCCGGCAAAAGCATGCAAAAGGAAAGGGCCGAGAGGTATTCCTTTTCCGTCAGCCATTTGCGGTCATCGACCAGCATCCGGTGCATCAGCGCGATCTGCGCGGCAGGGCCACCAAAGGACAGAAGTCCGATCTGGCCAAAGCTGCGGAAAAGATCGCGTAAGGATGTCATCGGGCGGAGATAGCCTGCCGCCCGTGACGGGACAATGACAGGGTCGCGCCTTTAAATGGGAAACCCCGCCGGGGTGAACCGGCGGGGGGGTGGGGTTGTGGTCCCTGCAAGCAGCGCCGGGGTGGGTAGCCCCGACGAGACTCAGTCTTAAGGGCACGGGGTTAAGAAAAGGTTAGCGGCAAGATGCTGCGCGTCAGAGCCCTTCGAAGGCGCACAGGGCATGCACATCCATCCCCATCCCTTCCAGCCGTTTCCGGCCACCCAGATCGGGCAGGTCCACCACGAAGGCGCAGCCGATGACCTCGGCCCCCAGCCGTTCGATCAGCTTGATCCCTGCCTCGGCCGTGCCGCCCGTGGCCAGAAGGTCATCGACCAGAAGCACCTTCTCGCCCGGCTGGATGGCGTCGTCATGCACCTCGACCGTCGCCTCGCCATATTCGAGCGTGTAGCTTTCCGAAATCACCGCCCCTGGCAGCTTGCCCTTCTTGCGGATCGGGATGAAGCCGGTGGAGAGTTGATGCGCCACCGCGCCGCCAAGGATGAACCCCCGCGCCTCAAGCCCTGCGACCTTGTCGATGGGTTGGCCCGCATAGGGGGAAAGGAGCTGGTCCACGCACATCCGGAACCCGCGCGGATCGGCGAAGAGGGTGGTCACGTCGCGAAACAGGATGCCCTCATGCGGGAAGTCGACGATGGTGCGGATGTAATCCTTGACGGTCTTGGCCATGGCGTCCCCTTTGGTCGTGTTCCCCTTGATGTAGCGGGCCGTTTCAGGGGCGTCGAGAGGGGCTGGGCCGACCGGGGGGGGCAGCGTCGGACCTTGCGGTCCGTCTGCCCCCCGCCTGCCGGGGCATGACGGCCTGACGGCGGCGCGGGTGGCGAGGTTTTTTTGAGTATTTGGGCCAAGATGAAGCGCCAAGCGGAGGGTCTTTTCTAGGGTCAGTCCAGCCGGGGGGCCTGCACATGCATCCAGTCGCGGTTGCGCGCGCGGCCAAGCGAGGTCCAGCCTTCGGATTCCCAGATTTCCCAGAAGGGTAGGTAGTCGGGCCGGGCGAGGCGGGCGCGATCGGCCCCCCAATGCAGGCGGTTTTCGGTATCGTCGAAATCATAGGCAAGGCCCCAGGCATGCATGGACCAGCGGCTTTCGCTGCCGCGCATCCGGCGGGGGGCGTAGTCGCCTGAAAAGATATCAAGCCGCAGGTCGCGCAGCCTTTCGGCCCCGTAATGCAGATGGATGCGGTGCAGGATGCGGGTGACAGAGGCGGCGGTTGCCTCATGCGCCCAGAGGAAGGCGCGCGTCTCGGCCAGGTTCCAGGCGATGCGGAAGGGCCAGGGGGAGGGGACCTTGACCATCGGCGGGGTAAAGCCGCCCGGCTGCCCATGCGGGCCGAAGGTGGCGGTCACCTCCCGCTCGGTCGGCCAGAGGGCCGGGGGGGCGGGACGCAGGTCGCGCCAATCGGGGCGCTGCCCCGTCTGGTGCAGGATGAGAAGTGCGGTCACGGCATAATCCGTCTGCGGGCCCCAGAGCCCGTCGATCGGCCCGGGATCCATGCCATCCCTGCGCGCCAGCGCCTGAAGACAGGCAATCGCGCGGCGACGGGGGGGCCAGACCTGCCAGCCCTTGGGCAAGGGGGGCAGGCTGGCAAGCGCGGTGCGGATGGCGGCATCGCTGCGGGGACCGCGCGTGCCGTCGGCGGGGCCGGGATCATGGCCCAGCGCGGCAAGGCGGCGTTGCAGGAAACGGATATGAGAGGCGCGCATGGGGCTTGGCCTTTGTCATGAGGACGGGCCGCCATTGCGCGCCGGCAGGGTTTACCGGGGCTTAAGCGTGCGCACTCAGCCCGCCGCTGCCCCGCCCAGCACCCGCCCCGCCACGGCATCAAGACGCGCCAGAAGGTCTGGGTCGCGCTTGTCGGGCGCGGTCATCAGCGCCATGTCCAGCGCGCGGTCGCAGCCATGCGGGCAGGGCGCGCGGTCAGCGCCAAGGCGCGCGGGCAGGCCTGCCACAAGGGCGCGGGCATTCCCGGCATTGGCCGTCAGCGTGGCGATGACGGCGGCCACATCCACCGCATCATGGCCCGGATGCCAGCAGTCGTAATCCGTGACCATCGCGACCGAGGCATAGCAAAGCTCCGCCTCGCGGGCGAGTTTCGCCTCGGGCATCCCCGTCATGCCGATGACATCGGCACCCCAAGAACGATAAAGCCGCGATTCGGCGAGGGTGGAGAATTGCGGCCCCTCCATCGCGATATAGGTGGCCCCCTCATGCACCGTGACGCCCGCCCCACGCGCGGCATCGGCGCAGGCGGCGGACAGGCGGGGGCAGGTGGGATGGGCAAAGCCCACATGGGCCACGCAGCCCGCGCCGAAAAAGGATTTGGGCCGCGCGAAGGTGCGGTCGATATATTGATCCACCACGACGAAATCGCCGGGGCGGAAATCTTCGCGCAAGCTGCCCACGGCAGAGACGGCCACCACATCCGTGCAGCCCAGCCGTTTGAGCGCGTCGATATTGGCGCGGAACGGCACGTCAGAGGGCGCATGGACATGGCCGCGCCCATGGCGGGGCAGAAAGGCCATCGGCACGCCGTCCAGACGGCCCAGCAGCACCTCATCCGAAGGCTTGCCCCACGGGGTTTTCACCTTCACCCAGCTTGCGCCTTCCAGCCCGTCGATCTGATAGACCCCGGACCCGCCGATCACGCCGATCATCGTCTTCATCTGTCGCCCCCTTGATGCCGCAGGCAGCTTAGGCGGGGCAAGGCGGGGCGGGAAGGGGGATGCGTGCGCGGGCGTTCCGTGCTTGGGTGCGACAAAAGGGGGGCGGGGCATGGATGCGGTCGAACTGGCGGCGGGGGTGAGGGCGGCCTTCTTGGCAGCGGGGGCGGAGGAGGCGCTGGCGGGCTGGCCCGCGCTGCACATGACGCGCGCGGTGGGGCCTTCGGTCTTGCCCGTCTGCGCGGTTCTGGATGCGGCGGTGGCGGGGGCGCCCGATGCCTTTGCGCCCTTGGTTGCAGGCTTGCGCGACGGGGCTGCGGGGCTGCGCTGGGGGCAGACCTACGGGGTGGCGGATTTCGGGGCGGATTTTCTGCAGGGCTATGGCTGGACCGAGTTGATCGGTCTGCGCGGCCCGATCGCCAGTAAGACGGTGGCGGTGGGGTTCCTTGTTCTTGGGCCGGGGGTGGCCTATCCGCCCCATGCGCATGAGGCGACCGAGGTCTATCTGCCAGTATCGGGGGTGGCGGAATGGCAGCGGGGGGATGGTCCTTACGCGCCCGTCTTGCCGGGTGAGGCGATCCGGCATCCGTCATGGATGCCGCATGCGATGCGGACGGGGGCGAAGCCTCTGGTCGCGGCCTATGTCTGGCGGGGGGGCGATCTGGCGGCGAAGTCGCGGATCGTCGGTATGGGGTAGGATGGGCAATATTGCCCATCCCCTGCGTCACGTCTCGCCCGGTCGGTGCAGTTCGAACACCTCTGACACCACCGCGTAATCCCGATACCCCATGCGCGCCAAAGGCTGGAACCGCGTCACGTCGAACCGCCCTGCAACAAGGCAATCGTCGCGCAGGTGGATTCCCACCACTTCACCGATCACCAGAAAATTGTCGCGCCCGCGCAAGGGGATGATCTCCACCACCGTGCATTCCAGCGTGGCGGGGGCATCTGCGACGCGGGGGGCGTCGATCACCGCGCATTCGGCCTTTTCCACCCCGGCTTGGGCGAATTCATCCACCTCGGCCGGCAAGCTGGCCGAGGTTTCGGACATCGGATGCAGCATCGCGGCGGCCACGATATTGACCGAAAACACGCCCGTCGCGCGGATATTCGTCAGGCTGTCCTTCACCCCGGTGGAGGCAAAGGTCACCTGCGGCGGGCTATAGGCGGCGGCGTTGAAGAAGGAATAGGGGGCAAGGTTGTCGCCCTGCGGCCCGCGCGTCGCGATCCAGCCGATGGGGCGGGGCGTGACGATGGCGTTAAAGGGATTATGCGGCAGGCCGTGGCCATCGGCGGGGCGGTAGAACATGGTTGGGCGGCTTCCTTCGGGGGCAGGATTGCTGCGATTTGAACCTGTCGTATTCACATGTTACGGGCGGTTCCAGAGGAATCGAAAGGCCGCCCGCTTGTACCGTCTGGACGAGGAAACCGAAGAGGATTGGTGGGAGGTGGAGGCGCTTTACGACCTCTGCTTTGCGCCGGGGCGCACGGCGCTGTCGTCCTATCGGTTGCGGGATGGGGTGCCGACGGTGGCCGCGCTCTGCCTGACCTTGCGGGATGGCGACGGCACGCTGGCCGCCGCGATCCGCTATTGGCCGGTGCGGGTAGGGGGGCGCGATGCGCTGCTTCTTGGCCCCGTGGCCGTCCACCCGACTCGGCAGGGCGAGGGGCTGGGGGGCCTTCTGATCAATGAAAGCCTTGCCGAGGCCCGCCGTCTGGGGTGGGAGCGGGTGATGCTGGTGGGCGACGCGCCCTATTATTCGCGCTTCGGGTTCCACAAACTCTCGGGTGTTGAGATGCCGCCCCCCACCAACCCCGACCGGGTGCTGGGCCTTGCCCTGAAGGCGGGGGCTTGGGATGGCGTTACGGGCATAGTGACGAAAGCGACCTGAACGCGCCCCTTGCGGGCCGCGCGTGATGCGCCCACATTCGACCTATGGAAACCCTGCCCGCCATTGCCGCCCCCGACCGTAGCGCCGAGATCGCGGCGCTGGCCCGCCGCTATCGCCGTGCCAATGGGCCGGTGATGGCGCTGGTCAATCGCGTGGGCGGGCGGCTGGAAGATCGCATGGGCAGCTTGCCCGATGGGGTGAAGGCGCAGATCGGGGCGGTGACGGAACGCGCGCTTCTGGCTGCGCATGGGCTGGCCGCGCAGGGCGACCGTGCGCCCGATCTGGGGCGGCAGGGGCCTTTGGCTGCGGCGATGGTCACGGGGGCCTTGGGCGGGGCGGGGGGGATTGCCACATCCGTTGCCGAACTGCCCGTTACGATCACGGTGATCCTGCACGCCATCCGCCGCGCGGCACGCGAGGCAGGCTATGACCCTGACGATCCCGCGATCCGGGCGGAATGCCTGCGCGTCTTTTCGGCGGGCAGTCCCTTGGCGCAGGATGACGGGGTGAACACGTCCTTCCTGTCGGCGCGGTTGACGGTGACAGGTCCGGCGCTGGGGCAGGTGATCGCCACTGTCGCCCCGCGCCTTGCCACGGCCATGGGGCAGAAACTGGCCACACAGGCGGTGCCCGTGCTGGGGGCCGTGGCGGGGGCCGCATTGAATGCGGCGTTCCTGCGCTATTACCGCGAGATGGCAGAAATCCGTTTCGCCCTGCTGCGTCTGGCCGAACAGCATGGGGCAGAGCCGATCCTTGCGGCCTTTTCAAAGGCCGTCACCCCGCCACGGATCACCAAGCTATAGGGGGTCAGAGGTCGATGCCCGGCGCCTCTGGGGCCGGAGGGGCGACGGGCGGCGCATCGGGTTTGCGGCGGATGATGATATCGCCGTTTTCCAGCATTTCGGGCATCTGGTAATAGGTCATGCTGTCAATCATGCCCATCAATTCGTCCATTGCGGGCTTCATCTCGCCAAGGGCCTGACCCATGCCCTCCAACGCCGGTTCCATTTCCTGACGGAACCCTTCGAAGAACAGCGACAGCCCGCGTTCCATCAGGCTGGGGCCATCTTCGGGTTCAGCCGGGCTGGCCTCCTGCGCGGCAAGCGGCATGGGGGACAGAAGGGCTGCGGAAAGAAGGGCGGCGCGGATCATCATGTCCTTTAGATGGTGTCAGATGGCCGGGCCGCAAGGTCCAGCGTGACGGGGAAATGGTCCGACGCGGTCAAGAGCGCCGCACTTAACCCCGGATCGGCGGCAATCGCCGCATCATCCTGCGGATGCCAGATGCGCCAGCGCGGGCGGCCCGCGCAAAGATCGGGCGAGACCATGATGAAATCCAAAAGCGCCTCAAGCCAGCGGCCTTCGGGCGCAATGAAGAAGCGCGCGGTCGATGGGGCCACCCCCACCCTCTGGGTGATGGCCATCACGGCATGGGGGTCTTGCAGCCGGGTGTCGCGCGGGCCGTCAAGGCCCATCACCACCTCGACCCCCGAACGGCCAAAGAGGCGTTCATATTCGTCCAGACCGGGGCCATCGTTCAGATCGCCCAGCACGATCAGCGGATCGCCCTTTGCCAGATGCGCCGCCACGCGCTGGCGCAGCCAGAGGCATTGCGCCAATTGCTTGCGGCGGTTGTCGATGGCGATGCGGATGGATTCGGCCCCGTTGCGGGCACCATGCGGGGCCTTGGATTTGGCATGCACCCCGATCAGGCGCAGCGCCGCCCCGTCGCAGGTGACCGACAGCTCAAGGGGCGGCTTGGAAAAGCGGATCACCTCGCTGATCCCATCGGCATCCAGATCATAGCGGAAGGCCGTGTCGAACCGCGGCGCGTCATGCCCGCCCTGCCGGGACGCGGGGTCGCCTTGCGGATCGTGCTGCACCGTCAGGCGGTCGGGGTCGTAGAGAAAGGCAATCTCTTGCTCCGTTTCGGACGGATAGCCGATGATCGCCTTCCGCGCCCGGATGCCCGCCTGTTCGGCGAAACGGTCCAGCGCGCGGGTGGTGGAGCGTTTGGAGCCGGTATCGGGTGCCTCGATCACCATGATCCCATCGGCATCCAGCGCCCGGAACACCACTGCCAGCGCCTCCAGCTGCGCCTTGCGCGTGATCCCATAGCGTCCCGAAGGGCCATCATCCGCCATCGGATGCCCATGGTCATCAAAAAGCGCGTTGAACCATTCCACGTTAAAGGTGGCCAGCCGCAGCCAAGGCCGCCCCGCCCCGGCCATGTCACGCGGCCTGTTTGGCGGAAATCTCTTCCCAAGCCGCGTTCAGCGCGATCAGGCGGCGTTCGGCCAGCTTGATCGCCTCTTCCGGCACGCCGCGCGCCAGCATCCGGTCGGGGTGGTTTTCCTTCACCGCACGTTTCCATGCCGCCCGCGCCTCGTCCAGCGAAGTGCCGGGGGGAATGCCCAGAACGGCATAGGGATCGCGCGGCGCGCCTTCCACGAAACTGGCGCGCAGCGACCGGAAACAGGCGTCCGACAGGCCGAAGATCGTGGCCACCTCGCGCAGAAATTCATCCTCGCGCGGGTGATAGGTGCCATCCGCGACGGCAATCAGAAAGAGCCCCTCCATCAGGTCTTCCAGCACGTCGCGGTGATCGGCGCCGAACATGCGCGCGATCTTCTTGGCATAGGCGTCAAACCCCGCCACATCCTGCCGGGCCAGATTATAGACGCGGGCGGCATTCGCCTCTTCGGCCTCGTCCAGCGTGAAGACGCGGCGGAAGGCCGTCACCTCATCCTTCGTGACCTGCCCATCGGCCTTTGCGATCTTGGCCCCCAAGGCGATGACGGCGATGGTGAAGCCCACGGAAAGTTCGGGCTGCGTGTCGACATTTCCCTGAAGCTTGTCGAAGACAACCGAAAGCGGCTCGCCTTGCGCGAGGGCGGACAGCGCTTCGGCGATGCGGGACCAGATCGACATAATCGGATGATAGTGCGGTTTGATGGGGAAGTCAGGCTAGGAACTTCTGCATCAGCACCAAATCCATCGTCCGCCCGAATTTGAACCCCACCCGTTGCAGGATCGCCACCTCGGCAAAGCCTAAGGCCGCGTGAAAGGCCCGTCCGGCGGGGTTTTCGGCGCTGACCCCCGCGAAAAGGGACATCGCGCCGCCCGCGCGGGCATGATCTTCCAGCGCGGTCATCAGGGCGCGGCCAAGGCCCCGGCCCTGCGCGGTGGGGCCAAGAAGGATCGTATGTTCCATGGTGCGGGCATAGCCCACGCCGCCGCGAAACTGTGCATAGGTGGCAAAGCCAAGGATTTCGCCGCCCTCTTCGGCCAGCAGAAACCCATGCCCATCGGCGTGCCGCGTGCGGATCATGGCGGCGATGTCGGCATCGGATTTTTCGGCGGCGTTGAAGGTGATGGCCGTTTCGCGGATCACCGGGTTCCAGATCGCGGCGATGGCCGGGGCATCGGCGGGCGTGGCGTCACGGATCATGCCAGCACGCGGTCGCCTTCTGGGGTGGCGATGATGGCGCGCAGGGCGGGCGGGCCTGCCACGACCACCACGCGGGGGTCATTCAGGGATGCCAAGGCCGCGCGCAGGGCGGGCGCATCGGGATGCGCCACCTCCAACCGCATGAGGCGCGCGCCATGGTCGGGCAGGCGGGGCGCGGGATGGGCCGCACCCTCCCATTCGATCAGGGCAGGGTAACGGTTGTCGAAGGGCAGAATGCCGTTCGCAGGCACCGCCATGCGCCAACGGAAATCGCCGCGCGCCAGCGCGACGGGGGTTCCCGTGCCTTCAGGGGCCAGCGCCAGCGCGGCATCAAGATCATCCGTGGCGCAAATCCAATTGGTCAGGCGGGGCGGTCCGGTAAAACGGTCCAGATCGAACCAGCGCGGCCAAGCGGGGCCTGTCTGCGCCGGATCGGGGGCGATCACCTCAAGGTAAAGATCGGGGCCAAGCGACAGAAGGCGGTTATGCGTGGCCATATGTGCATGCTGCCCGCCGGGGGCAAGCGGCAGGCCCAAGGCCGCCTCGACCGCCCCCGCGCCGTCTTCCAGCGCAAGGCAAGATACGGCAAGATGGTCCAGCCGCAGCATCCCTTACGCCGTCACGATCCGCGTCGTGGCCTTCATCGCCAGCGCGAGCGAGGCGAAACGCGCCTGCGCCACCTCGCCAAACAGGGCTTGGCCACGTTCGGTCAGGGTCAGTTCCAGCACCTTCTTCTTGGCCTGCCAGCGCAAGCTGCCCGCCTCGGCCGGATCGGCGATGGAAAACATGGCGCCAAAGCGCATGGCCTTGCCCAGTACCTCAGCCTCTTGGATCTGCTGATCGGTCAGCAGCCGGAACAAAGGCTCCAGCCGCGACCCGGACCGCGAGTTCTTGTAGCGGTGCAAAAGCGACAGGCCCAGGAAGACACGGCCCGGATGATCAAGGCCCCCCAGATTGGCGCGGGTGGCATTGTCGAAACAGACCTCGGCCCGGTAATCGGGATGCGCGCGCCATGTCGTGTCATGCAAAAGACAGGCGGCCTTGATCAGGCGCAGCCGTTCCTTGTCGGTCTCTTTGAACAAAGGCAGCAGGAAATCATACAGCTTCTTGCCGAAACCGGGGATGCGGGCCGAAGTCAGTTCGGCCATCCGCGCCGCTTCGATCAGCGGGTCGCGGCCGCGCAGGCGGGTGGGCATCTGTTCATACAAAAGCCCCTCGCGGATGCCATAGGCGGATACGTCAATCTCGGACGGTTTCAGGATGCGGATCAACTCGCGCAGCACTTCGCAGGCCAGCGGGACCAGTTCCATCCGTTCCGATGAGGTGCCGGTCTTCGCGCGCAGGATCGCTGTGTCGCTGCCGGCGATCCAATCCAGCGTATCGGTCAGGCTTTCGGGCGTCATGCGGTATTCATGCAGCACGGTCAGCGGATAGTTGCGCCGTTCCATGTCCAGCCGGGCGATGACGCGCCATGACCCGCCGACAAGGTAGATGCGTTCGCCCGTGGATTTGATCGAGGCCTGCGCCGTGCTGATGACCCTTTCGATCAGCTTGCGCCGCTTGCCCGCATCGCCCTTCACCTGTTGCAGTCGAAAGGGGCCAAGCGGGGTCGAGACGCGCTTTCCCACCTTGCCATCCCCAATCCGGGCCAGTTCCATCGAATTGCCGCCGATGTCGCAGACCACGCCCTTCGCTTCGGGCCAGCCCAAAAGCACGCCCTGCGCCGACAGCCGCGCCTCTTCATCCCCGTCGATGACCCAAAGCTTCAGCCCCGTCTCGCGCAGCACCTCGGCCTGAAAATCCGGCCCATCCTCGGCCTCGCGCGTGGCGGCGGTGGCAACGACCGTCAGGGGGGCGATCCCCATGCCTTCGGCCAAAAGGGAAAATCGTTTCAGCGCGGCCAGCGCGCGCTGTCGTCCCTGCGGGTTCAGGCGGCCCGTTTCATGCAGGCCCTTGCCCAGCCCGCACATGATCTTTTCATTGAAAAAATAGGCCGGGCTGCGCGCCGCCCCGTCAAAGACCACCATCCGAACCGAGTTTGACCCCACATCCACCACCCCCACGCGCGATAGCGCCCGGGCAGAGGGGTCATCAAACAGCGGGCGACCGAACGGCCCCCAATCCTCGTCACTGCCGATCTCGGAGGCTGTGGCGGTATTGATCATGGGCAGGGTCCTTCGTCTTCTGCGCTGCAAGGTGGCGCGGAAGGGGGGCTGCGGTCAAGGATTCGGGATCGTGAATATGGCCTGCCTGACCTTGCGTCACCCGGCCGCCGGATCGTCTCGCAACTGTGCGAGTCGCTGCACATCCTTGGCCCCCGCTGTGCCGCGCCCCGAAAGCGACGGGTTTTCCATAAAGAAACGGTGGCAATTGAACAGCACGCCATCCTTGGGCGCCAGTTCCCGGTGATAGCTGCCATCCGGGCGCAGGACCCAGCTTTGCGCCTCATCCGCCAGATTGGCGGCCATGATCTGCCCTTCGATCTGCGCCTTCACGGTTGCGTTCTTCACCTCGACCAGCGTTTCAACGCGGCGGTTGAGGTTCCGCCCCATCCAATCGGCCGAAGACAGGAAGACCCGCGCCTTTTGCGAGGGCAGCCCATGCCCCGACCCGAAACAGACGATGCGCGAATGTTCCAAGAACCGCCCGACGATGGATTTCACCCGGATGTTTTCCGACAGCCCCTTCACCCCCGGCCTGACGCCGCAGATACCGCGCACGATAAGGCTGATCTTCACCCCCGCCTGAGATGCCGCATAAAGCGCATCAATCACCTCGGGGTCGATCAGGCTGTTCATCTTGGCCCAGATTTCCGCAGGTCGCCCGGCCTTGGCATGCGCCGCCTCTTCCGCGATCAGCGACAAAAGGCGCGGCTTCAGGCTGATGGGGGAAATCGCAAGGTTTTCCAGCCCCTCGGGCTGCACATAGCCCGACAGATAGTTGAAGACCTTCGTCGCATCCCGCCCCAGCGCCGCATCACAGGTGAAGAAGGACAGGTCGGTATAGATGCGCGCCGTGATCGGGTGATAATTCCCGGTCCCGTAATGGGTGTAGGTGACAAGGTTGTCGCCCTCGCGCCGCACCACGGTGCTGATCTTGGCATGGGTCTTGTAATGGATGAAGCCATAGACGACATGCGCCCCCGCCCGTTCAAGGCGGCGCGATTGGCGGATATTGGCGGCCTCATCAAAGCGCGCCTTCAATTCCACAAGCGCGGTGACAGATTTCCCCGCCTCTGCCGCCTCGCACAGGGCCGAAACGATCGGGCTGTCCCATGAGGTCCGGTACAGCGTCTGCTTGATCGCGAGCACATTCGGGTCACGCGCCGCCTGTTCAAGGAAGCGGATCACAAGGTCGAAGGACTCATAGGGGTGATGCAGCAGGATATCCTTCTGTCGGATCGCGGCGAAAAGATCGCCGTCATGATCCTGCACCCGTTCCGGCACGCGCGAGGTGAAGGCGGGCCACAGAAGATCGGGGCGTGACGAAAGGACCAACTCCTTCAGATCGGCAATCCCCAGAAGACCACGGATTTCCACGACCATATCCTCGGTCACCGCCAATTCGTCCATGATCAGGGCGCGCAGTTCCGGCGGCGCTCCCGCGGACAGTTTCAGACGGATCACCTCGCCCCGCCGCCGCCGTTTCAGCGCGGTCTCGAATTCGCGGACCAGATCTTCGGCCTCATCCTCCACCTCCAGATCGCTGTCGCGCAGCACGCGGAAGATGCAATGGCCCCGGTCGGTATAGCCGGGGAACAGCATGTTCAGGTGCAAAAGCAGCAATTCTTCCAAAGGCAGGAACCGATGCTCGCCCGGCTTGCCCGGCAGGGCGACAAAGCGCGCAATCTGCTGCGGGATGGGCAGCAGGGCCTGAAGGCTGCGCTTGTCGCTTTCGCGTTCCAGTTCCAGCGCCAGCGAAAAGCCCGTGTTCGGGATGAAGGGGAAGGGATGCGCCGGGTCGATGGCCAAGGGCGACAGAACCGGGAACACCTTGTTCAGGAAGTGCTCTTCCAGATGTTTCAGGTCGCGCGCCGTCAGCTTGGACCGCGTCAGGATCACGATCCCCTGCGCCTCCATTTCCTTCTTCAGCTTGTTGAAAACGCTCTGCTGCGTTTGCATCAGGCGGCGCGCATCGGCATGGATCAGCGCCAGCTGGTCCGCCGGGCTGCGCCCATCTTCCGACAGAACCGCATTCCCCGTGCGCACCAGCGCCCGCAGACCCGCCACTCGGACGGTGTAGAATTCGTCAAGGTTGGTGGCCGAGATCGACAGGAACCGCAGCCGCTCCAAAAGGGGGACGGCGGGGTTCGACGCCTCATCCAGCACGCGCCAATTGAAGGCCAGCCACGACAGCTCGCGGTTGAAGAACCGCAAGGGTCCTGTGCGTTCCTCTTCGGGAAGGGTGACAGGGGCGGGGAAGGCGGCTTTGAGGAAATCGGACTGTGTCATGGCACGCGGGGGTAAGGGGCGAAAGCAACGATATGATGACAGATGATCACCCGCGCGCGGAACTGTCCAGCACCCCGCAAGACGCAGGCGCGGGGGAGGACGCAGGCGGCGCACCAATTCGTGATCGCCTGCGCCGCATGGTTGGCCCTACACTTCTTACGATGCGTATTTCCCTCCTATCCCTTTTTCTTCTGGCCGCCCCCGTTCACGCCACCGAAGTGGATTTGGAACTGGTGCTTTTGGCCGATGCGTCAGGGTCCATCGATCAATCCGAAATTGACCTGCAACGGCAGGGCTATGCGGCGGCGATCACCCATCCCGATGTGCTTTACGCCATCTCGTCCACCCTGACCGGGTCCATCGCGGTAACCTATGTGGAATGGGCGGCCAATCAGGTGGTGGTGGCCGATTGGGCGATCATCACCACGCCGGAGGATGCGCAGGCCTTCGCCGACCGCCTGCTGGAACCGCCCCGCCTTGCCTCGGGCCGCAATGCCATTGGCGCGGCGCTTCTGGCGGGCAAACGGCTGATCGAGGAAAATGACATCACAGGCCTGCGCCGTGTGATCGACTTTTCCGGCGATAGTGCAAACAACTGGTCCGGCCCCTCAATCGAAGAGGCGCGGGCCGACGTGCTGGCGGCAGGCATCACGATCAACGCGCTGCCCCTGATGCGGTCCCCTGCCGATGGTTGGGACAGCCCGCTTGTGCAGATTTATGAAGACCGGATCATCGGCGGCCCCGGTGCCTTTCTGGTGCCCGCCGATACCGGCGCGCGCTTTACCGAAGCGGTGCGCCGCAAGCTGATACTTGAGATCGCGGGTAGCCAGCCAGAAGCAGGCGCTATCCCTACCGTCGCACCCAATAGCGCCCCTTGATGGGTCTGTGCCGATCCATCGCGTTGGCCCCCAAAATGCTGCCTTCTGTGGCCACAGTTTGCGGCACAAAAGGCGGCACGAAACCCGGCCCTATTTCTGCAATGTTTTCAAATACTCGGCCAGATCGACAAGGCGGATCGGCGTCGGCGTCATGATGCCATCGCCACCGTCATAAGGCACAAGGTCGCCATCCAGCAGCGCCGCGAATTGCGGCATCACCCGCCCGCCATCCTGCCCGCCCGTATAGCCCCAGATTTGCGCCATCACCCGCGTCGTGGGAAAGCTTCCGCCATTCCCTTTGGCAAGCGCTGTCAAGTCGGCGGGTTTTTGCAAAAGACCCTCGGCCATCTCGCCATCGCCTACCCCAGAGGGGCCATGACACCCCGCGCAAAAGGCGGCGTAATCGGCCGCGCCCGTTGTCTGTTCGGCCGTTTCATCGCCCGGAAGGACACAGGCCGCAAGGCCGAAAAGCGCAATCATGCCAATGGGATATAGGAATACACGCTGCACTGTCGCCTCCGTCTTTTGTGATTGGGTCCAGTCAATCACAACCCCGCGCGACGATCAATGTCCGCGCCAAGGAGAGGCTGTTAGCCGCCCATCCCTAGACCTGCGTGACCAACCCCTGATCCAGCCGCACCACGCGATCCATCCGTGCCGCAAGGTCAAGGTTATGCGTCGCGATCAGCGCCGAAAGCCCCGTCTCGCGCACCAATTCCATCAATGTGGCAAAGACCTGATCGGAGGTGGCAGGGTCAAGGTTTCCGGTCGGTTCATCCGCCAAGAGAAGCTTTGGCCGATTGGCCAGCGCGCGGCAAAAGGCCACCCGCTGCTGTTCCCCCCCCGACAGCGCCGCAGGCCGATGCGCCGCCCGCCCATCTACCCCCACACGGGCCAGCAAATCCATCGCATGCCGTTCCGCCACAGGCTGCGCCACGCCATTGGCCAGTTGCGGTAAGACTATGTTTTCCAAGGCAGAAAACTCAGGCAGCAGGTGGTGGAACTGGTAGATGAAGCCCACATCCCCGCGCCGCGCCTCGGTCCGCGCGCGGTCCGAAAGCCCCCCCATCTCGCGCCCGCCATGCAAGACGCGGCCCCGGTCGGCCGTATCCAGAAGCCCCGCGATATGCAAAAGCGTCGACTTCCCCGCGCCCGATGGGGCCACCAGCGCCACCACCTCGCCCCGGGCCACGGTCAGGCTTGCACCCCGCAAGACGATGACTTCGCTGGGTTTTCCCCGGTTATAGCCCTTTTCGATCCCATCAAGGGTCAGCGCCGCCTCACTCATAGCGCAACGCCTCTACCGGGTTCATCCGCGCCGCACGGCGGGCGGGAAACAGCGTGACGACAAAGGACAAAAACAGCGACAACCCCACCGCCGACAAGACATCGGCAAGCTGCAACTTGGCCGGCAGGGCATAGATGCCCCGGATCGACGGGTCCCAGACCCCGCCCCCGGCCATGTAGTTCACAAAGGAAAAGATCGGGTCGATATAGATGGCAAAGAGGCACCCCAACACCACCCCTAGGGCCGTGCCGACCAGCCCGGTTGAGGCCCCGCAAAGGAAGAAGACCCGCATCACCGCCCCTTCGGTCAGCCCCATGGTGCGCAGGATGCCGATGTCGCGGCCCTTATTCTTTACCAGCATGATGAGGCCCGAAATGATGTTCATCGACGCGATCAGGACAAGGATCGACAGGATGATGAACATGATATTGTCTTCAACATCCAGCGCCCGCAGGAAGGCCCCCGAACTGTCGCGCCATGTCCAAAGCATCCCGTCCGGGCCAGCAGCGGCCAAAAGCGGACCGGACAGGTCATCCACCCGTTCGGGATCGGCCACCATCACCTCGATCTCATCGGCGCGGCCTTCCTTGTTGAAATAGGCCTGCGCCTCGTCGAAGGGCATGTAAAGCCGTGTGCGATCAATGTCATAGCGCCCGGCGGTGAAGATATAGACCACCTCATAGGCGTTCACGCGCGGGCTGGTGCCGAAGGCGGTCTTCACCCCCGAAGGCGCGATCACGCGGACACGGTCGCCCAGACCCACGCCCAATTCGCGCGCAATGCCGGAACCGATGGCGATCCCTTCGGCAAAGCGGGCGATGTCACCTTCCGCATTCGCGCCGATGCCGATGCGGGGGATGGCCTCCAGATCGGCGGGGCGGATGCCGAATACCTCGGCCCCCGTGGTGCCTTCGCCCGCCGTCACCATGACCTGACCCTTGATCAGCGGCGCCGCGCGGGTCACGCCCGGCACCTCGGCCAGCCGGGCGGCGAGGGGGTCGTACGCCTCAAACCCCCGCACCAACTGGCCCGTCTCGGACACGCGGCCTGCGGAATAGACGGTGACATGGGCATTGGCCCCAAGGATCGTGCCCACGAACTCGGCCCGGAACCCCGCGCGCACCGAAAGCGTGGCGATCAGGGCAAAGACGGCCAGCGTGATGCCGATCAGGCTGATCCACGTCATCACGCTCACCCCGCCCTCGGCGCGGCGGGCGCGCAGATAGCGCCAGGCGATCATCCATTCAAAGCGCGAGAAGGGGGCGGTGCTGGCCATGTCCTGCCTGTGATGGCACCCCAAAGGGGCGTTGCGCGCGGACAGTGTCGGCAAGCCCGGCGAAGGTCAAGCCGCCGCCCATCACGGGCGCGTCACGATGGCATCCTGTTACCCCGCAACGGCCAGCGCAACGGCGGCGAAATGCAGGCCCGCCGCGACGGCAACGAAAAGATGCCAGATGGCGTTGTGAAATTTCAGCCCGTGCCAGCGGTAAAAGCCCACGCCTGCCACGTAAGTCACGCCCCCCAGCGCCAAAAGCCAAAGCGAGGCCAAAGGCAGCGCCTCGCGCGCAGGGCCGATTGCCGCGACACCCACCACGCCCAGCGCGATATAGGCAATCACCGACAGCCGATCATAGCGCCCCGGAAGCGCCACCTTCACGACAACCCCCAGAACGGCCCCAGCCCAGACGATCCCCGCCAAGAGGGCGGCGAAAAGCCCGTCCTCAAACTGCACCACGACGGCGGTATAGGTGCCCGCGATCATCACATAGATGGCCGAATGGTCGAACCGCCGCAGCACCCATTTCAGCGCCGAATTGGGCACCATGTTATAGGCCAGTGAAAAGCCGAACATGGCGAAATAGCCCGCCGCGTAAACGGCAAGGGCTGCGAAAATCCCGATCTCGCCCTGCGCCAGAACATGGCCCAAGAGCACGGCAAAGGCGATTACACCCGAGAGCAGCGCCACGGCATGCACGATGCCATCGGCAAGCAATTCCCCCGTCGTGAAGGGCCGCTTTTTCAGGCGCGGATGGTCGGTGGGCAGGGACATGGGGCACTCCGTTTCAAGACCCACAGGATGCGGCCCCCATGGCCCAAGTCAACGTGACAGCCGCGCCCCTGACGCCACGTCATGCCCTTCATCTTGGCCTGAAATACTCCGGGGGGAGCGGCCCTGAAGGGGCCGTGGGGGGCTGGCCCCCCATCGGCTTGCCTATTCCGCTTAGCGTCCGGCGTAGATCTGGACGAGGCGGTCCACCGCGGCCTCAGGCGACATCTCTTCGCTTTCGCCCGTGCGGCGCGAGGTCAGTTCGACCACCCCATTGGCCAGCCCGCGCGGGCCGACCGTGATCCGCCACGGCAGGCCGATCAGGTCCATCGTCGCGAATTTCGCCCCCGCCCGTTCGTCGCGGTCGTCATAAAGCGCCTCAAGCCCTTTGGCCGCCAAGGCCTTGTAAAGCCCCTCGCAAGCGGCATCCGCAGCGCCGTCGCCCTGTTTCAGATTGACGATCCCCACCGGGAAGGGGGTCACGCCTTCGGGCCAGATGATGCCCTTGTCATCATGGCTTGCCTCGATGATCGCGCCCAGAAGGCGGCTTACGCCAATGCCATGCGATCCCATCTCCACCGGCACGCGCGACCCGTCGGGGGTCACCACCGTGGCCCCCATCGCCTCGGAATATTTGGTGCCGAAATAGAAGATCTGGCCCACTTCGATGCCCCGGCCCACCTTGCGATGCGCCTCGGGCACGGCGTTGAACACCGCCTCGTCATGGGTTTCGTCGGTGCGGGCGTAAAGCGTGGTGAATTCCTCGCAGACCTTGGCCACCTGCGCGCGGTCGTCATAGTCGATATCCCGCGCGCCGAGTTTCAGCCCCGTCACCCGGTCGTCATAGAAGACTTCGGATTCCCCGGTCTGCGCCAGCACAAGAAATTCATGCGTATTGTCGCCACCGATAGGGCCCGATGCCGCGCGCATCGGAATCGCCGTCAGCCCCATACGTTCATAGGTGCGCAGGTAGCTCACCATGTGGCGGTTATAGGCATGCAGCGCCGCATCGCGGTCGATGTCGAAGTTATAGCCGTCCTTCATCAGGAACTCGCGGCCCCGCATCACCCCGAAACGGGGGCGCATCTCGTCACGGAACTTCCACTGGATGTGATAAAGCGTCAGCGGCAGGTCCTTGTAGCTGTTCACATGCGACCGGAAGATGTCTGTGATCATCTCTTCATTCGTCGGCCCATACAGCATCTCGCGCTTCTGGCGGTCGGTGATGCGAAGCATTTCTTGGCCGTAGTCGTCATAGCGACCGGATTCGCGCCACAGGTCTGCGGGTTGCAGCGTGGGCATCAGAAGGGGGATATGGCCCGCGCGGACCTGTTCCTGATGCACGATCTCTTCGATGCGCTTGAGCACGCGATAGCCCAGCGGCAGCCAGGAATAGATGCCCGCCGCCTGCTGCTTGATCATCCCCGCGCGCAGCATATAGCGGTGCGACACGATCTGCGCTTCGGCAGGGTTTTCCTTCAGGACGGGCAGGAAGTAGCGGGTCAAGCGCATTTTGGCCTCGTGTGAAACGTTTGGCCCCGTTCCTAGCCGGAAGGCAAGGGCAGGGCAACGGTCAGCGCGCCGCCGCCCGTTCGGCGCGCAGCACGATCACCAGCCAGACCAGCGCGCCAAGCGCCACCGCGCCCGCGGCGAGGGCGGCCAGCAGATCAAAGGCCATGTCGGATGCAGCGGCAAGGTTGCCCGGCACGGCATAGCCCACGCCCACGTAAAGCGAGACCCAGACTGCCTCTCCTGCCACACCCCAAGCGGTGAAGCGCGCCCAGCTTTGCCCCGCCGCCCCTGCGGCAAGGTTCACATAAGGCCCAAGCGCCGAAACCAGCCAGCGCGACAGGAACACCGCCACGCCGCCGCGGCGGGCCAAAAGGTCGGTTGCCTTTGCCACGGGGGCGGCGCGGCTGCCCAGCCGCATAATCAAGGCACTGCCGCCCAGACGCCCGGCTGCATAACCCGTCTGATCGCCCGCCACCGCCCCGGCCAAGGCAGCCCCCGCGCTGCCCACCAGCGTCAGATCGCCCGCCGCGACAAAGCCCCCCGCCACCAGCATCAGAAGCGAGGCGGGGATCGGCAAGGCAAGGCAGGACAGAAAGGTCGACAGCGCCAAAAGCCAGCCGCCATAGGTTGGCACCAATCCCAAGAGCCAATCTGTCACGGCTTGCCATCCTTGGTCGCGCCCGCCTGTTCGGCCAGAAGGGCCGCAATGGCGGCCTCCACCTCTGTGATCACTTGGGTGACGGGCACGCTGCGGATGGTGGCGATCTCTTCCAGCGTCAGGGGGCCCCCATTCGGCACAGGCAGATCCGCCAGCCGGTCGATCTCGCGCGGGTCAAGCCCCCAGCTTCGGCCCAAATAGCCCACCGTCATCCAGGCTGCGACGGGTTCCTGGCGATGCGCCTCCCAATAGATCGCCCGCAGCGTGAAGCGCCCCGCAAAGAACATCGCAAGGCAGAGCGATAGCGCAAGGATGGACATTACATAGGGATGGCGTCCGAATAGGCGGATCATCTGGCCCTCCGGCCATGGCGGGTAACACCGCGATCATGGCGCAGCTTGATGGCCGAGGGAACCCCGCTGGCGCCGAGGGCACGTCCGTTCACGACGCATCACGCTTTCGACAAGGGTTGAAATGCAGGCATCCTGATGCCGCCCCCCTGCGTAAGCCTTTGCGACATGGGCCGGAAACCCCGTGTCATCTGCAAACACCACACAGGGGACCAATCTATGAAGATCAAATTTGCTCTCGCGGCGCTTGCGCTTTCCGCCACCACCGCCTCGGCCCAAAGCATCGTCGACATCGCCGCGGGGGATGAGCGTTTCACGACGCTGGTTGCCGCCGTCACGGCGGCCGGTCTGGCCGAAACGCTCGCAGGCCCCGGCCATTTCACCGTCTATGCGCCGGTCAACGATGCCTTCGCCGCCCTGCCGGAGGGCACGGTCGAAACCCTGCTGAAGCCGGAAAACAAGGGCCAGCTGACGGATATCCTTCTTTATCACGTGGATGACCGTAACCTGCCCGCCGCCGCCATTCCCGCAGGGTCGAACTATTTCAAACCGCTGCTGACCTCGCAGCGGTTGTGCATCACCAAATCCGCATCTGGCGTGACCATCGCCGATGGCACGGGCGAGGTGGCCAATGTCATCATCGCCGATATCAAGGCCGACAATGGCGTGATCCATGTGATCGACAAGGTGCTGTTGCCGGGGACGCGTCCTGCCTGCCACTGATCCGGCAGCGAGGGCGGCTTTACTGTTAAGATCAAAGGCGGGCGCAGGGACATGCGCCCGCCCTTGCACCCCCGGACTTGCACCTTTGCCCTGCAGGCATGATATCTTGCATCCGCAAATCGGAGGCGACCATGGCCCTGCCCGTCAGGCAACAGCTTTTCTACTGGGGGATCGCCGCGGCGGTCTTTCTGTTCCTGCTTTGGGCACTGGGCAATGTGATGCTGCCCTTCCTTGTGGGCGGGGCCATCGCCTATTTCCTTGATCCCGTTGCCGACCGGCTGGAAAGCTGGGGCCTGTCGCGGGTGGGGGCCACGGTGACGATCTCTCTCGTGGCACTGCTGATGGCGGTGCTCTTGGTGCTGGCGATCATTCCGACGCTGATCCAGCAATTGACCGGCCTGATCAACGCAGCGCCCGAAATTTCGCAGCGATTGCAGGCCTTTCTGGTCGAGCGCTTCCCTGAACTGTCCGACAGCACATCGACCATCCGCCAAACGCTGGCCCAGATCGCCCAGACCATTCAGGCCAAAGGCGGGCAATTGGCGGAAACGCTGCTGTCTTCTGCCATGGGGCTGGTTTCGGTCATCGTCTTCATCGTCGTGGTGCCGGTGGTTGCCTTTTATCTGCTGCTGGACTGGGACCATATGGTTGCGCGCATCGACAGCCTTCTGCCGCGCGACCATGCGCCGGTGATCCGTCGGCTGGGGATCGAAATCAACGCCGTACTGGCCGGGTTCGTGCGCGGGCAGCTTTCGGTCTGCCTTCTCTTGGGCAGTTTCTATGCCGTGGCCCTGATGATTGCGGGGCTGCAATTCGGGCTTGTCGTGGGGGCCATCGCCGGGGCGATTACCTTCATCCCCTATGTCGGGTCATTGGTCGGCGGGGCGCTGGCCATCGGGCTGGCGCTGTTTCAGTTCTGGGGCGACTGGGTCTCTATCGCCATCATCGCGGGCATTTTTGGGGCAGGCCAGTTCATCGAAGGCAATATCCTGACGCCGAAACTGGTGGGGAATTCGGTCGGGCTGCACCCGGTCTGGCTGCTGTTCGCGCTGTCGGCCTTTGGGTCGCTCTTTGGCTTTGTCGGCATGCTGGTCGCGGTGCCAGTGGCGGCTGCGATCGGGGTTCTGACGCGCTTTGGCATCCAGCAATATCAGTCCAGCCTCCTTTATCGCGGCCTTGCAGGGCGCGAGAGGCCCGAGGCAAAGGATGAGGCGGCGGAGTGATCCGGCAACTGACCTTTGACCTGCCTGCCCGCACGGCATGGCGGCGCGAGGATTTCTTCGTCTCCCCTGCCAATGCGGCGGCGCTGGCGGCGCTGGACGATTGGCGCAACTGGCCGGGGGGCAAGATGGTGCTGACGGGGCCGAAGGGCAGCGGCAAGACCCATCTTGCGCGGCTTTGGGCGGCCGAGACGGGTGCGGCGGTGCTGCCCGCCCGTGGCTTGGCCGAAGCGGACCTGCCCGCGCTGGCCGCCCAGGGCGCGGTGGCGGTGGAGGATGCGGACGAGGCGGCGGGGCAGGGCGACTGTGAAGCGGCGCTGTTCCACCTGCACAACCTTGTGACGCAGGCGGGCCATCTTCTGGTGACGGCGGCGACGCCGCCGCGTGATTGGCAGCTGAAGCTGCCCGACCTTGCCAGCCGATTGCAGGCTGCGTCGCTTTCCCGGATCGAGGCCCCGGATGACGCGCTTCTTTCGGCGGTGCTGATCAAGCTTTTCGCGGATCGTCAACTGGCCGTGCCGCCCGCGCTGATCCCCTATCTGGTGCAGCGGATGGAACGCTCTATCGACGCCGCCCGCGATCTGGTGGCGCGGCTGGATGCACGGTCGCTGGCTGAGGGGCGACCGATCACACGGGCCATGGCGGCGGAGGAATTGGGGGACTAGGGGCGGTGCCTGCGGGCAGGCATCCTAGGCCAGCATTCGCTGCACGATGGTCGGATCTTTGGCGATCAAGGCCAGCAGGACACGGGCCGGGCCTTCTGGGCGGCGGCGGTTCTGTTCCCAGTTCAAGAGCGTGCCCTTGCTGACCCCGATGGAGCGCGCGAATTCGGCCTGACTGAGGCCCGTCGTCGCGCGGATGGCGCGCACGTCGGGGGTCGGGACCTCGATATGATGGGTGATGGCGCCTTCGGTATGGCCTTGGGCGTAGGAGATGGCCTCTTTCAGACCCTGTTCGATGCGTTTGAAGGCTTCGCTTGTCATTGCCGTCTTCCGTGTATTGCGTCGAGTTCCGCGCCGAGCCGATAGAGGGCTGACAGTTCCGTCGACGAGAGGTTGGCCTTTTCGTTCTTGGCAAAGACGGTGAGCAGGTAGAGTGGCCCCGCCCCCGTCTGGTAATAATGGATGCTGCGAAAACCTCCGCTTTTCCCCGATCCTTCCCGTGCGAAGCGGAGTTTCCTGAGGCCGCCGCCCAAGGGGATGCCCGCTTCGGGGTTTGCGGCGAGGTAGTCAATAAGCGCGACGCGCTCTGCCTCCGTCATCACGGCCTTTGCGCGGCGCGTGAAATCGGGAAGTTCGACGACCGTGACCAGCATTCCCGATGCTCCGTATATGCGCCAATGGCGCATGCGTCAATGGCGCAGGATGCGCCTTGGTGGGGAGTTTGGGGTGGGGAGATTTAAGGTGGGGTTAAGGGGATTAGTCCACACCGATGGCGCGACTTATAGTTATCATTTGAACTTGATTTTTTTTGTATGCGCTTCCAAGTAGCGTTGCGCTCGCCATGAATGGTTGAGGCTCGTATCGTCTCGACCAAGGGAGGTGCTGCATATTAGTTTGATGTCATTGCTCTTCGACCAAGACGCAAGGGCATAGTTGTGTGCAGTAAACGAATTGAGAAGTGTTTGTTTGTTTGGGTTCCATTCTAGTTTCCTTATGAAATAATCTATCAGGGTTAGAGCCGCATTCTGATGGGTTTCAATCTTCGGCACAATCGGGGTTTTGGGGGAATCAGCCTCCACGTCACAGCAATGAAGCAATATGTGACCCATAAGGAAGTCTAATCGGAAAAGATCATCTGGCATGACGTGAACGTCTCCCAACATATATCGACTGTCTGGCAAGCCGTTTTTTTCGAAGCGTGCTAGTGAAGTTTCGAACGATTCAACTTCTCCGAGAAACCAGTCAAAGCAAGGGAAAGTTCGTGGCAATGTTTTAGGCCACGCTGCGTTGCGAAGCGTTAGCAGTTTGCCAAAGTGATTGCTGAAACTGTGACCAAAGTTGGCGCTCCGCCAGTTAAGTAAAAGTGCAGCTTTAATGCTCTTTTCAAGCGCTTGGGCGGCAGCCCATGAGAAGTTTCTTATGAGTTGATTTTGATGGAGCAGTCGTGCGGCTGCCCAGTCTGACAAGGCTGGCTCAACAAAAAGATTTTCAACGTACAGCTTAAAACATAAGAGGTCTTTGCCCTGTAGTGGCTCTTCTCTGTCTAGTTTTTCCGTTCCCTTATTGGCCAACCAAGCACCTCACACATCCAACTCCTCCACAAACCGCGCGTTCTCTTGGATATACTGGAACCGCAGTTCCGGCTTCTTGCCCATCAGCCGTTCCACCAGATCGCCCGTCTCGCCCGGCGCGTCCTCGTCAATCGACACCCGGATCAACTTGCGCGATTTGGGGTCCATTGTGGTGTCCTTCAGGTCTTTGGCGTCCATCTCGCCCAGACCCTTGAAGCGCTGCACGTCGATCTTGCCCTTGCCGCCAAGGCCCTTGGCGAGCCATTCCTCTTTCTCGGCATCCGAGGCCACATAGATGCGCCGCGCGCCTTGCGTCAGCCGATACAAAGGCGGGCAGGCGAGGTAGAGGTGGCCCTTGTCGATCAGGGGCCGCATCTGGGTGAAGAAGAAGGTCATCAGGAGCGACGCGATATGCGCCCCGTCCACATCGGCATCGGTCATGATGATGATCTTGTCATAGCGTAGATCGTCCACCTTGAACTTCGTGCCCATGCCTACCCCCAGCGCCTCGCAGATATCGCGGATCTCGCTGTTGTCGTGCAGCTTGGCCGAGGCCGCGCCAAGGACGTTCAGAATCTTGCCCTTGAGCGGCAGGAGGGCCTGCGTCTCCCGATCCCGCGCGCCTTTGGCCGAACCGCCCGCAGAGTCGCCCTCGACGATGAACAACTCCGTCCCTTCGCGCGATTTCGCGGTGCAATCCGTCAACTTGCCGGGAAGGCGCAGCTTCTTGGTCGCGGATTTGCGGGCGGTTTCCTTTTCCATCCGGCGCCGCAGCCGTTCCTCGGCCCGCAGCACAAGGAAATCAAGGATGGCGCCCGCGGATTTCGTGTCATTGGCCAGCCAGTTGTCGAAATGGTCACGCACCGCGCCTTCGACCCATTTGGCGGCCTCTTCCGTCGACAGACGGTCCTTGGTCTGCCCCACGAATTGCGGTTCGCGGATGAAGCAGGACACCAGCGCGCAGCCCCCCGCCAAAAGGTCGTCGCGGGTGATCAGTTCTGCCTTGCGGTTCTTCACAAGGTCGCCATAGGCGCGGATACCTTTCAGGATCGCGGCCCAAAACCCGCCTTCATGCGTGCCGCCTTCGGGGGTGGGGACGGTGTTGCAATAGGACTGGATGAATCCGTCCCGCGCGGGCGTCCAGTTGATCGCCCATTCGACGGAACCGGGGACATTGTATTTCTCGGTGAAGCTGACTTTCCCGGCAAAGGGGCGGTCGGCATAGGTCGATGTCTTGGCAAGCGTGTCCGACAGGTAATCGGCAAGGCCGCCGGGGAAGTGGAACGTGGCCTCCAGCGGGGTTTCGCCATCGTTGATGGCGGATTTCCAGCGGATTTCCACGCCCGAAAAGAGATAGGCCTTGGACCGCACCATCTTGAGCAGGCGCGCAGGCTTGAAGGTTTGCGACCCGAAAATCTCATGATCCGCATGGAAGGTGGTCGATGTGCCGCGCCGGTTCGGGGCAGGGCCGATCTTCTGCACCGGCCCTTTCGGAATGCCGCGCGAGAATTCCTGAACGAACAGCTCGCGGTTGCGGGCGACCTCGACCCGCATATGATCTGACAGGGCATTGACGACGGATGCGCCGACGCCGTGCAGGCCGCCCGAGGTGGCATAGGCATCGCCGCCAAACTTGCCGCCCGCGTGCAGGGTGCAAAGGATCACCTCGAGCGCGGATTTGCCGGGGAATTTGGGGTGCGGATCGATCGGGATGCCGCGCCCATTGTCACGGATGGTGATGGCGTAATCGGCATGCAACTCCACTTCGATGCGCGACGCATGGCCCGCTACCGCCTCATCCATCGAATTGTCGAGGATTTCGGCCACAAGGTGATGCAGCGCCCTCTCATCCGTGCCGCCGATATACATGCCGGGGCGTTTGCGGACAGGCTCCAGCCCTTCGAGCACCTCGATGGAGGAGGCGTTGTAGCTTTGGTCCCCAGAGGAGAGGAGGTCGTTGGCCATGCGCGTTGCTCGATTCTTTATGGGTGCGATGTGAAGCGGGATTAGAGCATCGCCGGGGGGGCGGGCGCAAGATGTGGGGGTTGTCCTGCCCGTTGTCTGGGCTAATGCTGTTGCGGGACAATCAAGGGAGGCGGATCATGCGGGTTCTGTTCACGGGCGGGTCGGGGAAGGCGGGCAAGCATGTGGTGGCCTATCTGGCGGCGGCGGGACACAGGGTGGTGAATGTCGATCGGGTGGCCCTGAACCATCCGGGCGTGCATGACTTCCTCGCCGACATCACCGATGCAGGGCAGATGTTTTCCGTCATGTCAGGCCATGCAGGCTATGATGAGTTGGATGAGGGCCCGGCAAAGCCTTTCGATGCGGTGGTGCATTTCGCGGCCATCCCCCGGCTGATGATGTGCGCGGATACCGAAACCTACCGCGTCAATGTGGTGGGGACCTATAACGTGATCGAGGCGGCGGTGAAGCTGGGCATCCGCAAGATCATCATCGCCTCGTCGGAAACCACCTACGGCGTCTGTTTCAGCGAAGGGGTGGTGGACCCCAAGGTCCTGCCCTTGGACGAGGAGTACGACATCGACCCGATGGACAGCTATGGCATGTCCAAGAAGGTGAATGAGGTCACCGCCCGCAGTTTCCAGCGCCGGTCGGGGGCGGATATCTACGCCTTACGGATCGGGAACGTGATCGAACCGCATGAATATGCGACGGTCTTTCCCCCTTTGCAGGACGATCCGGGCCTCCGGCGGCGGATCACATTCTCTTATATCGACGCGCGCGATCTGGGACAGATCGTGGATCTGTGCCTGAAGAAGGACGGGCTGGGGTGGCAGGTCTTCAATGCGGTGAATGACACCAACTCCACCCCTCAGCCCAATAGCGAACTCTTGGCGCGGTTCTTCCCCAATGTGCCCCTCTCGCGCCCGGTGGAGGCACATGAAAGCCTTCTGTCGAACCGCAAGATCCGCGAGGTTCTGGGGTTCAAGGAAGCGCATAACTGGCGGAAATATGTGACGTGACCGGGGCGTAGGGTGGGCAAAATTGCCCATCCCACGCGCTGTCTTGCCCGTTATTCGGGTTCTGCCAGTCGGCCTTCCCACATCTTGCGGAAGGCGGGGCGGGATTGTGCGGCCTTAAGCCAACGTTCCACTTCGGGGAACTCTGCGATGAGGGCCGCCTGCCCTTGGGCATAGCGCAGGCATTCGGCGGTATTGATATCGGCCACGGTGAAGCGGTCGCCCACCAGCCAGTCGCGCCCCGCAAGATGGGCATTCAGCCGCCCCAAAGGACGGCGCAGCTTTTCGGCCGCGATTTTCACGATCCCTTCGCCCGTGGCACCTGACGGGGCCTGCAAAATCTCAAGCGCGGGGCCTTCCACCGCGGTGGCGGCGAACAGCGCCCACTGCTCCATCTGAGCGGTTTCCGCATCATCCGCAGGCCCCAGCGCCCCGCCATAGCGACGCGCAAGGTAAAGCGAGATGGCAAGGCTTTCGGTCAGGATCAGATCGCCATCCTGCATGGCGGGGATCTGGCCCTGCGGGTTCACCTTCAGGAATTCGGGCGAGGCTGTGTTGATCTGCGCCCCCGGCGCGGCGGGATCTTGCAGGCGGTAGGCCTGTATCACCGGGACATGGGTGAAGGGCGTGCCGGTTTCATGCAGCAGCCAGAGAGGGCGCGTCGCGCGCGATCGATAGACGCCGTAAAGGGTGATCATCATGGATCCTTTGAAGGGCAGGGCAGGTGGAGCAAGGCTAGACCGCGCAGGGATGCAACATAAAGCGGAAGTTTTGCCGTTATTGACCGGGATCAAGGCAGGCGGCGTTGCCCAGATGGATGCTGCGGGATGACTTTTAAGGGAGGGTGAAGATGGACGGCGATACGGTTGTGAACAAGACGGCAGGTTCCGCCCACGCGGCGCCTGCGCCCATGGCCCCCAATGTGGGCGCGGTGCTGGACGACGGGCAGCCGGCACAAGCCGGGTCTTCCACCGAGGACCGCATCCAAGGCCCCCAGCATTATCCCACGCTGGATACCGACCGCATCCGCGCCAGTTTCGAGGCGGGGCTTTACCCCTATCACCGCCCCTTGGGCCGCAAAGCCTATGAGGCCGAAAAGGCCGCCCTTCAGGCCGAACTTCTGAAGGTGCAGATCTGGGCGCAAGAGACGGGGCAGAAATTCGTCATCCTGATGGAGGGGCGCGATGCCGCCGGCAAGGGCGGCACGATCAAACGCTTCATGGAACATCTGAACCCCCGCTATGCCCGCGTCTGCGCCCTGACCAAGCCCAGCGATGTGGAAAAGGGGCAGTGGTTCTTTCAACGCTATATCGCCCATCTGCCCACGGCGGGGGAAATGGTCTTCTACGACCGCAGTTGGTACAACCGCGCCGGGGTAGAACGGGTGATGGGCTTCTGCTCGCCCTCGGAATATCTTGAATTCATGCGGCAGGTCCCGGAATTGGAGCGGATGCTGGTCCGGTCGGGGATCAGGCTTTACAAATACTGGTTCTCGGTCACACGGGAAGAACAGCGCAAGCGGTTCCTTGCACGGGAAACCGATCCGCTGAAGCGTTGGAAACTGTCGCCGATCGACAAGGCCAGCCTCGACAAATGGGAAGACTATACCGAGGCGAAAGAGGCGATGTTCTTCTATACCGACACCGCCGATGCCCCTTGGGTGATCGTGAAATCCGATGACAAAAAGCGCGCGCGGCTGAACGCGATGCGGCATTTCCTGACGACCATCGACTACCCCGAAAAGAATTTAGACGTGATCGGCACCCCCGACCCCCTGATCGTGGGGCGGGCCAGTCAGGTGATCAACGGCGCGGGGCATATCCTCGACACGGCCACCCACCCGGCGGTTCGCCGCTAAGGCCGGTTGCAGCGGGCCGGGCGCAGGCCTAACTCTGTCACCACGCGAGTGACTGGAGGGGGCATGCGTCTGGCATGGGCGATGGCGGGTCTGGTGACGCTGGCAGGGCCTGCGGCGGCACATCCGCATATCTTCATGGAAACGGGGATCGAGGTTCTGCGCGACAGCGAGGGCCGCGTGGCTTCGCTGCGGGTGACTTGGACCTATGATCCCTTCTTCTCGCTTGTCCTGATCACCGAACGCGGGCTTGACCCGGATGGTGACGGCACCCTGACCGCGGCCGAGACGGCGGCGCTACAAGGCTTTGACATGAATTGGGAGCCCGGTTTTCCGGGCGATACCTATGCCTTTGCCGGGACCGAGGCACTGGCACTCTCTGGTCCGCGCGACGGCGTGGCGCGCTATGAGGGCGGGCGCATCATTTCCAGCCATATCCGCGATCTGGAACAGCCCGTGGCGGGGCTTTTGGTGGTGAAGAATTACGATCCCACCTATTACACCGAATACACCATCCGCGACCTGCGCGCCGAAGGCTGCGCCACGGAAATCATCGCCCCCGACCTGACCGAGGCCGAACGCGCCTTGCAAGCGGCCTTGGCCGAGCTTCCTGCCGATGTGGATGTCGAGATGGGCTTTCCCGAAGTGGGCGCCGTTTTCGCACAGGAGGTGCGCGTCACATGCCCCGCGCCCTGACCTTGGCCGGGATCGGCGTGGCGGCCCTTCTGGGGCTGCTCTGGCTTTGGGGTGGGTTCGACAGCCTTGCCCGGTCGGCGGTCGAGGCGCAGCGTTCCATACAGGCGCCCTTGGCCGGGGCGGTGCGCGCCGTGCAGGCGGGTCAGCCCGCGGCATGGGCCGGACTCCTGGCCCTGTGCTTTGGCTATGGGGTCCTGCATGCGGTGGGGCCGGGGCATGGGAAATTCGTGATCGGCGGATATGGTGTGGCGCAGCGGGTTCCTATGCTGCGGCTGTCGGTCGTTGCACTGGCTGCATCGCTTGCGCAGGCAGGTGTGGCGGTGGCGTTGGTCTATGCCGGGGTGCTGGCACTGGGCTGGACACGCGAGCGGATGGTGGGTCTGGCTGAGGGCACGCTTGCTGCGGCAAGCTGGGCGGGGATCGGGGCGATCGGGCTGTGGCTTCTCTGGCGTGGGGCGCGCGGGATGCTATGGCAAACAAGGGCGGCTGACCACCCCGACCACCACCCCGACCACCACTCTCACGGCCATGACGAAGCCTGCGGCTGTGGCCATGCCCATGCGCCAAGTGCGGCGCAGGTGGATCAGGCACGGGGGTGGCGCGATACGCTGGCCTTGATCGGCAGTGTGGCCATCCGACCCTGTTCCGGGGCGTTGTTCCTTTTGATCCTGACTTTCCAGATGGGGATCGGCGCGGCAGGCGTGGCCGGGGCCTTTGCCATGGGTTTGGGCGTGGCGATGGTGACCATCGCCGTGGCCGGGCTGGCCGTCTGGTCGCGCGAAGGGCTGTTTGCGGGTCTGGGCGAGACGCGGGTCTGGCGCGTGCTGCCGGTGATCGAGATGGCGGGGGGCGCGATCATCGCCGCGCTGGCCTTGGGGATGCTGGTCGGGGCGTAGGATGGGCAGTAATGCCCGTCCTGGCAAAGAAAACCCGCTGCAGCGCGGCGAGGATGGCGTCTTGTTCCTGTCGTGACGCAGCGCTAATCCCGTGGCATGACGCACCCCCTCACCCATACCGGACATGCGCGGGCCATCCTTGCGCTGGGCCTGCCCCTGATCGGCAGCCATCTGGCCCAGATGGCGCTACATGTCGCCGATACCGTGATGATGGGCTGGTATGGGGTGACGGAACTGGCGGCAACCGTCCTTGGCGCATCAAGTTTCTTTGTGATCTTCATCCTCGGATCGGGCTTTGCGCAGGCGGTGATGCCGATGGTCGCCGCTGCGCTGGCCGAAGGGGATGAAACGCAGGTCCGGCGCGATGCACGGATGGGGCTGTGGTTGTCGATCCTGTTCGGGTTGGCGTCCTATCCGCTGTTCTGGTGGTCGGGGCCGATCCTTCTGGCGCTGGGTCAGCACCCGGACGTGGCGGCGCTGGGGCAGGATTATCTGCGCGTGGCGGGGCTTGGGATGATCCCCGCGCTGATGGTGATGGCGCTGAAAAGCTATCTTTCGGCGCTGGGGCGGACGCAGGTCGTGCTTTGGGTCACGCTGGGGTCGGTTCTTTTGAACATCGTGATGAACTGGGCCTTCATCTTCGGCAATTGGGGCGCGCCTGAAATGGGGGTGGTCGGCGCGGCCTTGGCGACGCTGAGCGTGCAATTGGCCAGCGTGTTGGCCTTGGGCCTATATGCGGGCTGGGTGCCGGAGTTGCGGCGTTTTCGGCTGTGGCAAAGATTCTGGCGGGCCGATTGGGTGGCCTTCGGGCGTGTCTTCCGGCTGGGCTGGCCGATCGGCGTGACGGGGTTGATGGAAAGCGGTCTGTTTCAGGCCAGCGCCCTCATGATGGGCTGGATTGGCACCGTGGAACTGGCCGCGCATGGCATCGCGATGGAAGTGGCGGCGCTGGCCTTCATGGTGCATCTGGGTCTGTCCAATGCCGTCACCATCCGCACGGCCCATGCCGATGGGGCAGGGGACTTACAGGCCATGCGGGTGGGCGGGCTGGTTGGGATTGCGCTGTCCTTCCTGTTCGCGGTGGCGATGGTGGTGCTGTTCCTTGCCCTGCCCGAACCGATCGTCGCGGTCTTTCTGGACATGTCGAAACCCGAAAGCGCCCAGATCGTGGCCTTCGGCACCGTCCTTCTGGCACTGGCGGCGCTGTTTCAATTGGCCGATGCCATGCAGGTGATCGCGCTGGGGCTGTTGCGCGGGGTGCAGGACACCAAGGTGCCGATGGCGCTTGCCGCGATCAGTTATTGGGGGATCGGCATCCCGTGCAGCTATGTGCTGGCCTTTCCCTTGGGAATGGGGGCGGTGGGGCTATGGCTGGGGCTGGTGGTCGGGTTGACCTGCGCGGCGGCCAGCCTGATGTGGCGCTTCTGGGCCGGATGGCGGCAGCGTGTCGGTGCGGTTGCCGTGGGGTGAAACCCCACCCTAACACCAGCCGCTCACTCGGCCGCCTTACCCGCCTTCAGCAGACGATCCGCCTTGCGCCGGATCAGCACCGACCGCAGGTCATGCATGGCCAGAAGCAGCGCATCGGTTACCTCATCCAGTTCCTCATCGCTGGCGCGCGATTGCGCCCATTGCGCCGTCAGGTTCATGTGATCGACCGCGCGGTGGATGTCGTCGATATCCCGCCGCGCCAGTTCGGCGCTGCGCGCGGCGGCCCAATCCTTGATCAGCGCCCGTTCCCGCGCCGTCAGCACATGATCGCCGTGCGGCTTGATATTCCCGTTCTTGAGGTTGATCGTCGCGATCTCATCCAGCTCGATCCGGCGCTGGCGGTTCTCGGTATCAACCTTGAACAAAACGGCCCCGTTCTCGCGGATGCGGAAATAATACTCCGGCAGATCGCCCGGCACGTCACCCTCCCTCAGACAAGCCCCGCACAAAACTTCTGAATGCGCGTGCAGGCCTCGGCCAGTACCGCATCCGCTGTAGCGTAGCTGACGCGGAAGTTCGGGGAAAGACCGAAGGCCGCCCCGAAGACCACGGCGACCCCGGTTTCTTCCAGCAATGCCTCGGCAAAGACCTCGTCATTGGTGATGATCTTGCCTGTGGCCGTGGCCTTTCCGATGCAGCCCGAAATGTCGGGATAGACGTAGAACGCCCCTTCCGGCGTAGGGCAGGTGATCCCCTTGGCCTGATTGAGCATCGACACCACCAGATCGCGGCGGCGTTGGAACAGGGCGCGGTTCTCGGCCAGAAAATCTTGCGGGCCCGACAGCGCCTCCAGCGCCGCATATTGCGAAACGGAACAGGGGTTCGAGGTGGATTGGCTTTGAATCGTGCCCATCGCCTTGATCAGGGCCAGAGGTCCCGCCGCATAGCCGATCCGCCAGCCTGTCATCGCATAGGCCTTTGACACGCCGTTGCAGGTCAGCGTGCGGTCATACAGGCCGGGCTCCACCTCGGCGGGCGTGCAGAATTTGAAATCGTCGAAAACGAGGTGTTCGTACATGTCATCCGACATCACCCAGACATGGGGGTGGCGCATCAGAACATCGGTCAGTGCCTTCAATTCGTCGCGCGTATAGCCCGCCCCGGTAGGGTTCGACGGAGAGTTGAAGATGAACCACTTCGTCCGTGGCGTGATCGCCGCCTCAAGCTGGGCAGGCGTCAGCTTGAACTGCGTTTCGATCCCCGCCACCACAGGCACAGGCGTGCCGCCCGCCAAAAGCACCATGTCGGGGTAGCTGACCCAATAGGGGGCGGGGATGATGACCTCATCCCCAGGGTTCAGCGTGGCCATCAGCGCGTTGTACAGGATCTGCTTGCCGCCCGTACCCACGGTCACCTGCGCGGGTGTATAGGTCAGTCCGTTTTCGCGCAGGAACTTGGCACAGATCGCGGCCTTGAGTTCCGGGATGCCGTCCACGGCGGTGTATTTGGTCCGCCCGGCATCGATCGCGCGCTTTGCCGCGTCCTTGATGTTCTGCGGCGTGTCGAAATCGGGTTCCCCCGCCCCAAGACCGATGATGTCGCGCCCGGCTGCCGCCAATTCACGCGCCTTGTTGGTGACGGCAATGGTGGGCGAGGGTTTCACGCGGGCCAGCGTGTCGGACAGGAAAGCCATGATGGGGGGAACCTTTTTCGGGCAACAGGGTTTGTCTTTTCCGGTGCATGGTCTTAGGGTCGGCCCCCCCTGCAATCAAGCGATATCGAAAGAAGGAGAGGCAAGATGGCGGAACATGGCACGGGCGATGTGACGGCCGACGATGAGGCGATGGTGTTCACCGATGACGTGGCAACCTTTGGTGACAGGCTGACCCATGCGCGCGAGGCGGCGGGTCTGACAGTCGCGGGTTTTGCGCGCAGGCTCGGCGTGCGACGCCCCTTGGTCGAGGCCTGGGAAGGCGACCAGCGCGAACCGCGCGCCAACCAGATGCAGATGATGGCGGGCCTTCTGGGCGTGTCCTTGCGCTGGCTTTTGACAGGCGAAGGTGGGCAGGAAGAGGCCCCCGTTCAAGGCGGCCCCGTGCCCGAAGAGATGCGCCGCCTGACCAGCGAAGTGGCCCAGATGCGCACCGAGATGCTTGCACTGGCAGGCCGGATGGGCGAGTTGGAAGGGCGCCTTCGGGCGCAGGCGATGCGCAACGGGGCGGATGCAAGATGACCGAAACGGCAGAGGCACGGCTGAAGCGGATGAAGATGCGCAGCTGGCGGCGGGGGACCAAGGAGATGGACCTTGTCCTGGGGCCTTGGGCGGATGCGCATCTTGATGCGCTGGATGAAGGGCGGCTGGCGGTCTATGACCGCCTGCTCGCCGAAAATGATCAGGATCTGATGTCTTGGATTCTGGGGCAGTCCGAACCGCCATCGGGCATCGCCCCCCTTCTGGCCGAGATCGCGGCCTATGCCCGCGGGCGTCTGGCGCGGCAGGGGTAATCGGGCTTTACCGGATATTGGGATTTTTCGACGAATCTGCCCTTCGTGACATGGTTGCGGAGGGTTGCGATGACGGTGCAGGACATGGTGCTGGATGGGTCGGAACGGGCCTTCCATGCGGGTTATCTTGATATGCTGGGGCTGGTGGAACGGTTGCACCGCCTGCTTCTGGACGTGATCAAGGATGAATTTGAACGCCTTCGGATCGTGGAAGTGAACCCTGTTCAGGGTCTTTTGCTGTTCAATATCGGCGAAAATGAACTCAGCGCCGGGGAATTGAAAACGCGCGGTTTCTATCAGGGCTCGAATGTGAGCTACAATCTGAAGAAACTGGTTGAGGCGGGCTATATGCATCATCAACGGTCGGATGTGGACCGCCGTTCCGTCCGCGTGAAACTGACGGAAAAGGGACGCAAGCTCCGCACGATGATTGCCGAACTTTTCGCCCGCCATGCCGCGCTGATCTATCGGCGTGGGGTGCTGGACCTGTCGGCGATCGATCAGATCGGCCAAGGCCTTCGGCGGACCGAACGGCTTTGGATGGAACAGATCCGCTATATCTACTGATCCGGGCTAGCGCCGCCAAAGATGCGCATGTCCCGCAAAGGCCCCCTGCAGTTTCGCCAGCAGGCGATTGGCGCGGCCGGGATGCGGGATTGGCCCATGGGCAAGCCTGTCCAATGCGACCTCGGGCGGGCAGGGGCGGCGGGTGACCGGGTCGAAATAGCGCGGATAGGCGATCAGCGCGGCATGTGCCAATGCTGCCAGCGTCGGGCGCGGTTGCAGGCTGCCATCGGCGCGGCGCGACCGCCGCGACGGAACCGGGCCAAGATCGCGGGTCAGGCCCCAGCCCGCATAGAAGGGCACGCCCAGTGTAGTAACAGGCTTGCCCCGCAGCAGTGCCTCGAACCCAAGGGTGGAGGTGATGGTCCAGACCTCGTCACAAGCCGCGATCAAGGCGATGGGATCGGCTTGGGTCAGCACCGCGTCGGCAAGGCCCGCCAAGGCCGCAGGGTTTATGGAACCGGGGCGCAGCCCCGCCTCCACATCTGGATGCGGTTTGTAAAGGATCACTGCATCGGGGTTCGCCGCACGCGCGGCTTCCAGCAGGGCAAGGTTTGTCTTCACCTCGCCCGCGCCCAGCCGGATCGAGGCGTCATCTTCCACCTGTCCCGGCACAAGGATGCGGTGCCCCTGTGGCAGATCGGGCAGGGGCGCGCAGGTCAGGTTATATTTGGAAACTTGCAGCGCGATCAGGCGCGCGATCAACCGTTCCGCCCGCCCCACGCCACCGGGGGGCGGGGGGGCAAGGATCAACCGCTCCAACCGGCTTTCGCGGGTGGGGTCAAAATAAAGGCCAAGGTCATCCATCACCAGTGACAGGGGCGGGATCAGATCCGCCCCCAATCCGCGCGACCGCAGAAAGCCGTCCTCGACCCGGATCAGCCCCGGCAGATCGGGCGCGCGGTCGCCCCAGCCGATCAACCGCCGCCCGCTCTTTGCCGCGATCCGCGCGGCCTTCTCGGGGCTGTCGGCAAAGACCACAGGTTTTTCGCGCCCGAAAACCTGTTGCAGGGGCGCGCGTTTCCACAGCCGCATCTTCAGCGCGACATGGCCGTAGCGATCCGCCCGCCACGCGAAAACATCGGCCTCCAACTGATCAAGCGCCTCTTCGAAACTGCACAGCCGGTTCCGGCAGGGATCAACCCATGTCGGGGCAAGGATCATCGCGGCGGCAAAAAGCTGTGCGCGGGTCAGGCTGCGACGGCGACGGGGCAGGGGCTGTTCATCGACGGTTAGACCCCAACCGGCATAGAAAGGCTGGCCAAAGACGCGGGGCCGATGGCCTGCAAGGATCGCCTCGAACCCCATCTGCGACGAGACAGTATAGACAGCAATCGCCCCCTCCAGCAGCGCCCAAGGCGAGATTGGGTCGTCGCAAAGCGTAACCCCCGGTGGCAGATGCGCGGCATCGAAATGACCCGGGCGCAGGCCCGCGCGGGTTTCGGGATGCGTCTTGATCACGATCCGCGCGGTGGGATGTTCCTCGCGCGCGGTGGCAAGCATGGTTTGAAACGTGGCCTCCGACGCCCCCGAATAGCGGATCGAGGCATCGCCGCGCGTCTGATCCACCAGCAGCACATAGCCCGGCGGTGGCGCGGCCATCCCTGGGTCATGAATGTTGTATTTAGATAAGTGGCCAGCCTGAATTCGACCAATTCCATCCTTTGCTCGAAGCAAAAGGTTCGAATCGTTCAATTCATTCTGACGCAATATCTCTTCGATCAGCGACGGCGCACTGCCGTCATAATGCAGCCCAACCGGATCGATCAGGAGGCCAAGGGGGCCATTGCCGCGCCCCCTTTGCCGCCCCGGACGCAAGGACCGCAGAAAGGCATCCTCAACCCGGATCAGCGGCGCGCCGTGACGCGACGCCGCCCTCTCACCGCGCCACGCGGTCGGAGACTGCCCCCAGACCACCACCCCTTCGCCGGGGCGGGGAAGGCCCGCGCGCAACTCATGCCCCGCCGCGGCGAGAATGCGCCGAAGGTCGGGGTTCAGAAAGCCGCCATTCAGGAAACGCAACCGCCGGGGAATGGCCCCGGCGGTGCTGTTGGATTGGTCCGGCATGACCGGCTCAGTTCGTCCCGGTGGCACTTGCCAAGGAATTCGCCGCACTGGTGGCGCCGGTAAGCGCACCGATGGCCTTTTGCCACTGCACATAAGGCGCTTCGGTCACATAGACCGTATCGCCATCGCGGATGATGAAATCGCGCGCCTCGAACATCCCCGTGGGTTGGGTCAGATCAAGCACATAGATCATGCGCTGCGCCCCCACCAGATCGTTGCGGCCCAGAACCACATTCGCCACTTCCGCCGGTTCGTTACGCAGCACGAAAACGCCTGTCGGATCGGCAAGGCTGGTGTTCAGCCCGCCGACAATGGCCAAGGCTTCGATCGCGGAAAGGTTCTGCGTTTCAAAGGGGACGCGGTTTTGCGCCCCGGTTGCGCCCATGGCGACAAAGGCACGGGTGTCTTCTTCGATCACGATGCTGTCGCCCGGACGCAGCGCGATATCAAGCCGCGGGTTTTCATACAGGTCCAGAAGCCAGACCTTCCCGGTATGGCCATTCCGCGTCACGCGCACGATGGCGGTTTCCGGGTCGATCGATACGCCGCCCGCACGTGCGATCATGGATGAAAGCGTCCGTGTCGGGCGTTCGATGGCATAAACCCCCTGCGCCCCTGCCGCGCCGGAAATCGTGACGGTCGACCCGTCGCCGGCAATCCGCTGCACGATCACCTGCGGATCGGGCGTTTGCGGGTCAAGTTTCTTGGCGATCTCGGTTCGCAATTCTTCGGGCGAGGCGCCCGCGGCACGGATGCGACCGGCATAGGGGATAAAGATGAAACCCTCGCCATCCACCTGCAATTCGCTCAGCTGCGAAAGGCGCTGGCCGGTATTGCCCAGCAGGGGGTCATCCTTGACGTTTTCATAAACGGTGACCGAAAGCCGATCCCCGGCCGCAATCGTATCCGATCCGATGCGACCCGCGCTTAGGAAGCTGGAAGAAAAGCCAAGTGCGGGCGTTACCGCCGTGGCTTGCGCCACACGGCTGTTCACCGTCACCACAAAGGCATCCCCTTCCCGCAGGACGGACCCTGCAAAAAGCTCTGCCTTGTTTGGGCCACTGCGCGGAAGGCCGCAGCCTGCCACTGCGCCCACCATAAGAATAAGGGCCGCGGCCCGCGCCCCGTTCGATACCGTCATTTTCACTGCTCGGGCTCCTTGGATGGAGTTTGCCTCAAGTTTTGACGGTAACCCTACAGGAAGACGGGCGGATTTGCCAAATACCTTCTTTCCGCCTCATGCCACGGGATGCAACTGTTGCCGATGCGCCGCGTTTCCAAGGCGCAGCGCATCATAGGGATCGTCGGGCGACAGCATCATATCGGTGACCTGACGCAGCAATTCGCGCCGCCCGCGCGCCGAATAAAAGCCGCCTGGAACTTGGGACGTTTCCAAAAGATAGCGGCGGAAATCCCGATAGGCACGCAGGTCGGGCCGGGTTGGCGCAGCAAAGAAGGCAGGCAGTGGCTGGTCCGATACGAATTCCGGCTTGGCATAGACCGCCGCGCCAAAAGTCCGCAGCGGCAATCCCCGCCACAGCACCTGTTGGCCCGCCGTCGAATTCACCGTCACCGCCGACCGGGCAAGGTTCAGCAGCGTGCCAAGCTTGCCGCCGGGGATGTAGTGAACCCGCGCCTCCACCCCGTGCAGCTGGGCCAGACGGCGTATTTCGGCGCGCAGCGGCACCCGGCCATCTTCCAAAGGATGCGCCTTGAAGACCAAATGATGATGTTGCGGCGCACCTGCGGCGAAACCCTCCATCACCAGGGCAAGGAATTCCGTCATCGATTGAAAGGGGGAATGGGTCCGAAAGCTGGCATCATGTTCAAGTTGCAGCAGAACCAGATGCAGCGGATGGCCCGAATGCCGGATCAGCGTGGTGCGCAGCATGCGCTCCCACCGGTGGAAGGGTTGCAGCACAAGGCGACGCAGGTGCAGCTTCGCCTCTTGCCAGACAGTCAAGGCCCGGTGCGGGCGATAGCCCGGATAGGCCCGCGCGCCGATAAAGACGAACCAGTGATAGAAGGCCCCCCAAAAGATATGCTGTCGCATATCGCCCCAAGAGGTGGGCGCATCCGGTTGATCTGACGGCGAACGGGCAAGGGCTGCGCGCATATCCTCCAGCGACAGGCGCATCAGGCGCGAATTGCCATTCGATCCGCCGCGTTCATAGGTCACCCAATAGGGGCGCAGATAGCCTTCCTCGAACACATGCAGCGTCAGGCCACGGGTATGGGCCGCCGTGACGGCTGCGGCATGAACGGGCCGCGTGTCGCCATAAAGCACGATATCGGTGATACCCAGTTCGGCAATCAGCGCATCCAGCTTGGCAGGCCAAAGCTCCACCTTGTCGCGGAAGGGGATATAGCTGGCCCGATCCGGCCAGAAGGCCTGATCGCCGCGGTTGAATCCCACGCGATGCACATCCGCCCCCGCCGCGCAGAGCATCTTGCCCAAACGGTAGAAAAACGGCCCATGCGGACCCTGAAGGAAAAGGAAGCTGCGGCCTTGGCCGGATACTCGCATCTTGCGCCCCACTTGGACGGGCCTCCCTTCGCTCTCCTGCCTTTGGCTGCACGAAAGATAGGCGTTACTCATTACCGGGACCAGCATGACGATGCTCCGGGGCAGAATTAGGGCGGATTGCGATGCATTGAACAAGACCACGCGCAAGGCTAGGTCTTGGTCGGAAGAAGATAAGGAGAGGCGCGATGTTCACCGGGATCGTCACGGATATCGGCGAGGTGCTAGAGGTCGAACGTCGTGGCGACCTGCGCGCCCGCATCGGCACGGGCTATGATGTCGGCGGCATCGATATCGGCGCCTCCATCGCCTGCGATGGTGTCTGCCTCACGGTTATCGCACTCGGCACTGCCCCGCAAAACTGGTTTGACGTGGAAATCAGCGCCGAAAGCCTGTCAAAGACCAATCTGGGCAATTGGGGGCCCGGAAGCCGCATCAACCTCGAACGCGCGCTGAAGGTGGGCGATGAACTGGGCGGCCACATCGTGTCGGGCCATGTCGATGGTCTGGCCGAAGTGGTGGGCCTGCGCCCCGAGGGCGACTCGCTCCGCGTCACCTTTCGCGCGCCGCATGCCTTGGCAGGCTTCATCGCGCCGAAGGGATCCGTCGCGCTGAATGGCACCTCGCTTACGGTGAATGAGGTGGAGGGGACGGATTTCGGCATCAATTTCATCCCGCACACGCAAAAGGCCACCACTTGGGGCGGGGTCAAGCTGGGGGATCGCATCAACCTCGAGGTGGATACGATGGCGCGCTATGTCGCGCGGCTGCGTGAGTGGGGGCAGTGACTGGCCTTGGCCATAACGGCGGCCCGTCGCTGGAACCGGGGTTCGGGTGGCGCAAGCATTGCTGGACGGCGGCCCGCGCGCGGCTTCTGCCCACGCTTCCCATCGAGGTGGTCCGCCTGCGGGTGAAGCGGGCGGCGGAACTGGGCCTTGATTACCGCAGCTATGCCTCGGTCCGGGCGGCGACGGGACATGATGTTGTGGCCTTGCTCTTTTCGTCGAACGCGCTGCGGATGGTCGCGCCAAACCCGACCTTGCCCATGGATCGCGCCGCGAAACTGGCCGCATTGCGTGAGTGCGGCCGCGTCGCGCTGGCGATCCGACCGTTGACGGTGGCGCAGCTTGCGGGGGCAGGGGGGCAGGCGCTTGATGCCGTCCATCCCGCGCCCGAATTGCTGGGCCGCTGGGGCGCGGCGGGGGCGGCGGTGCGTGCCGCTTTGGGCCGGGTGCCGGGGGATCGCGTGATCCTTGTGGGCGATACCGCGCTGGAACGGGACTGGTGCGCGGCCGGTCGTTTGGCCGGATGGGTTCCGTCGGATCGCTATTTCGCGACAGGCCAAGGGGGCGGCGAAATCTGACGCAGATTTCGCGTCGTTTTCTGACGCAGAAAACGAAGCCACCCCTTCCGGCGCGGGTGACCGGAAAATGCGTCATTTTCCGCCGCGTTTTCTGCGTCAGAAAACGCCCCCACCCCTGCCATATGTCGATGCACAACGGCTGTGCGTCGCCTCTGCACTGGCCTTTGGCCGCGCTGCGCGCTAGGACGCTTGGCACAAGCTGCAAGGGCCATCCGCATGAGCGAGACGAAGACTGATTTTTCCGATGCCATCTCTTCGGTGGAAGAGATCATCGAAGATGCCCGCAACGGGCGCATGTTCATTCTGGTGGATCACGAAGACCGCGAAAACGAAGGCGATCTGGTCATCCCCGCCCAGATGTGTACGCCCTCGGCCATCAACTTCATGGCCACCCATGGGCGTGGGCTGATCTGCCTTGCGCTGCCGGCCGCGCGGATCGATGCACTGGGCCTTCCGTTGATGAGCCCCAAGAACTCCAGCCGCCACGAAACCGCCTTCACCCTGTCGATCGAGGCGCGCGAAGGCGTGACCACCGGCATTTCGGCGGCAGATCGGGCGCGCACCGTATCGGTCGCCATAGACCCCACCAAGGGCGCGGCGGATATTGCCACACCCGGCCATATCTTCCCTCTGCGGGCGCGGGATGGCGGCGTCTTGGTGCGCGCAGGCCATACCGAGGCAGCGGTGGATGTGTCGCGCCTTGCTGGCCTCAACCCGTCGGGCGTGATCTGCGAGATCATGAATGACGACGGCACCATGGCCCGCCTGCCAGACCTTGTGTCCTTTGCCCAGAAGCATGGGCTTAAGATCGGCACGATTTCCGACCTGATCGCTTATCGCCGTCGACATGACAATCTGGTCAACGAAAAGGCGGTGAAAGCCGTCACCTCCGCCCATGGCGGCGATTGGCTGATGCGGGTCTTTGCCGATGAAACTCAAGGGGCCGAACATGTCGTCCTGACCAAGGGCGATCTGACGGGGGTCGATCCGGTTCTGGTGCGTGTCCATGCGCTCAACCCGCTTGAGGATGTGCTGGGCGTGGGCGGCGGCGGCGATCTGCCGGCCGCCATGCGCCTGATCGCGGCGGAAGGCCGGGGCGTCGTGGTCCTTTTGCGCGACACGGCCATGAAGATGGTCGAAGGGGGCGAACATTCGCCCCAAACCCTGCGCCAATACGGGCTTGGCGCGCAGATCCTTTCTGCGCTGGGCCTGTCGAAGATCACGCTGGTGACGAATTCCGCAGCCCCCAAGGTTGTGGGGCTTGAGGCTTATGGATTGTCCATCGCGGGCACGCGCCCGATCCGGGAGGTATAGGTCATGGCGGCGAATGAAGGTCACTACACCCTGCCTCTGCCGGTCTTCGACAAGCCGGTGAAACTGTTGATTGTCGTGGCCCCCTATTACCGCGACATCGCCGACAACCTGATCGCAGGCGCGCGCGCGATGGCGGCGAAATGCGGGGCCGAGGTCGATCTGGTCGAAGTGCCCGGTGCTTTGGAAGTGCCCACCGCCATCGCCATGGCGGAACGTCAGGCCAAATATGATGGCTATGTTGCGCTGGGCTGCGTGATCCGGGGGGAAACCACCCATTACGACACGGTCTGCAATGACAGCAGCCGCGCCCTCTCGCTTCTTGGTTTGCAAGGGGCCTGCATCGGCAACGGTATCTTGACGGTTGAAAACAAACCGCAGGCCGAGGTGCGGGCCGATCCGATGGGGCAGGACAAGGGCGGCGGCGCGGCAGCGGCGGCCTTGCATCTGATCGCGCTTTCGCGCAATTGGGCGGGCCAAACCAAGGGGATCGGATTCCGCGCATGACCGCGCCTGACGCCAAACGCATGAGATCGGCCTCACGGCTTTATGCCGTGCAGGCCCTGTTCCAGATGGAAGCCAGCGGCCAGACCGTCGAATCCGTCACCCGCGAATTCGAAACCCACCGCTTTGGCGAGGTCTTCGAAGATGCCGAAATGGAAGAGGGCGATCCCAACCATTTCCGCAAGGTCGTCGATGCCGCCGTGAACTGGCAGGCCAAGATCGATCAGCTGACCGACCGCGCGCTGGTCGCGAAATGGCCCATCGACCGGATCGATCCCGTCCTGCGCGCCCTCTTTCGCGCGGCGGGGGGGGAAATCGTGGGGATGGACACGCCGCCCAAGGTGGCGATCACCGAATATGTCGATGTCGCCAAGGCCTTCTTCCCCGAAGGCAAGGAATCAAAATTCGTCAATGCCGTGCTGGATCATATGGCGCGCGAGGCAAAGCCCGCCGCTTTCTAGGGCGGTCACGGGCGGGATCTCGCTGGAATGGGGGGCCTTGCGCCCCCTGCGTCATTTTGGATGTGGACCTTGCCGGGCAAGGGGCTAGGCTCTCTCTGTAATCAGGGAGTCGTGAGATGCCGAAACTCGTGCGCCTTTATATCCAAAGCATCGCAGTGGGCTTTGCTCTGTCCGTCCTGTTCCTTGGCGCACTGCTGTGGCTCGACATCGGCGGTCTGGGCGGGTTGATCCTTGGGTCCAGCACGGGCTTTGTTGCGGCAGCGATGCTGATCGTCTTCAATGGGATCATCTTTTCGGGCGCGCAATTCGCCTATGTCATCATGCGCATGGCCGATCATGACGATGGCCCGCGCGGTGGCCGCGCGGTCCGGCTGGAACCGATCCCGGTCAAGGTCGCGGCGCAAAAGACCCCGGTAAAGCGGGCGCTGCGCCGCTAAGGCCGCCCGCACCCTTTACCCAAGGCAATTGGGCCCTAGCTGGTGACGGGATCACCGGAGGGTCGCCATGCCGAAACTGATCCGCCTTTATATCGACAGCGTCCTTCTGGGCTTTGCCCTTGGCATCGGCTTTGTTCTTCTGCTCGTCATCCTTGACGTGGCGCAGATCGGGCGGTTGGTGCTGACCGGGCGGGACGGGTTGCTTGCCGCCGGGATGATGGCCGTCTTCTTCGGCGGCCTTTTCGCCTCTGTCCAATTCGCGCTGCGCGTCGTCACGATTGGCGCGCAGGATGGTTCCGACAAAAAGCGCTAGGTGGCGGGCCCGCAGCGACCGTGGATGGCATGGTTTCCCGAGAGCCAGAGGTCTCAGGTGGGCGCCAGATAGCAGGACCAGGATCCTGCCAGAGCCAGCCCCCATTCGGTTGCTTATCGGCCACTGGAAAAGAGCCTCGCACGCGAAGAGCAGCACCCGCCGCCTATGCAGATAGGGCGAGCCGCCCGTTACAGCAAGGCCGATCTTCTGACCGGCCCACCGGGGGCTTGCAGGATGTTCACGATTGGTTCATGTTTGGCGCATGGAACAGGCCGTCGAACCCTTGCCCGCCCAACCCGGACAGCGCCTTGCGCGTGGCGTCTGCCGTGGTCTGCGCGCGCTTGATTTCGTGACGGTCGAGGAATTGGTGCCGACACCCGGCCTTAGGGTCGATGTCATGGCGCTTGGTCCCAAGGGCGAGGTCTGGGTTGTCGAATGCAAATCCGGCCGCGCCGATTATGCGGCGGATCGCAAATGGCAGGGCTATCTGGATTGGTGTGACAGGTTCTTCTGGGCGGTGGATGCGGATTTTCCGGTGGACCTTCTGCCCGAAGGAACCGGCCTGATCCTTGCCGATGCCTATGATGCCGAGATTTTGCGCATGGGGCCAGAGGTGCCGCTGGCCCCGGCACGGCGCAAGGTGATGGTGCAGAAATTCGCCCGCCATGCGGCGCTGCGCCTGCAAGCGGCGCGCGATCCCGGTGCGATGGTCGCGGGCTGGTAAGGCTTAGCGACGGCCCGGTTTCTTGGGCGCGCTGCTGCCGACGCTGCGCGCGGCTTCGGCTGCGGCGCGCAATTCCTCGGCAATCTCTTCCGCCTCATCCGGGTCAAAGTCGAGAGGCAGTTCAATCCCGCCTTCCGCCTCCACATAGATGCGCACCATGCCCTGATCGGTGGGGCCGATCTGGATGTTGGCGGCGATATCGCTTTGCTTGTCGATGCCCATGTTCGCGCGTCCCGTTACCGTCTTCTCCTGCCCTAGCGCGGGATGCAGGGCGAGGCAAGCCGGACCGGGCCCAAGCACTTGGTCAAAGGGGCAATCATCCTCTTGCAATCGTCGGGGCAGGGGGGTAAACGGCCCGCGAGTGCCGCCTTAGCTCAGTTGGTTAGAGCACCAGATTGTGGATCTGGGGGTCCCCCGTTCGAGCCGGGGAGGCGGTACCATTCCTCCGAAACAACCGCCCTGCCAGTGTCAGCCGTCGATCCGTGCGCCCATCAGGGCGATGGCTTGCTGATAGACGGTGGCCGCGTTCCATTCCTCGATCACCGCGAAATTCGGCTGGCCTTCCTGATAGCCCGCACCGGGACGCCACCCCTTCTGGCGCAGGAAATTCGCCGTGGACGCCATGGCATCGACCAGATCGGTCAGATCGACGCGGCCGTCCCCATTGCCATCCACCCCATAGGTCAGCGCATTGCCGGGCAGGAACTGGGTATGCCCCAACTCGCCATGTTTCGCCCCCACCGTCGCGGGCGAGATCGTCCCCTGATCCACCAGTTTCAGCGCGGCGATCAGATGCGGGGTGAAGAAATCGGAACGACGGCAATCATAGGACAGGGTGGCGATGGCCGAGACGACATTGGTATCGCCCATGAAATTGCCAAACCCCGTTTCCATCCCGTGAATGGCGATCAAGACACCCGCAGGCACGCCATATTGCCGTTCCAGCGCGGCATAGAAATCGGGGTTCTGCGCCTTGCGCTTGCGCCCGATGCTGACGATGGCATCGGCCCCCCGCACCTCTAGGAATTTCTCAAGGCTATAGCGAAAGCTTTTCTGATTGCGATCCGCCCCGATCGTCGCCTTGGAATAGCGCGTCGCCATCAATGCCTCGATCCCGCGCCGTCCCACCCCCGCCGCCTCTGCCTCGGCGGCCATGAGGGGTTTCCACGCCTCATACTGCCCTCCGGTGTCAGAACAGGTCACCGCCAAAGCGGGCGAGCTAAGGCCAAGGATCAGGGCAATATGCGCAGCAATAGCTTTCATGAAAGGCCGGGGCGACATTTTACACCACATAGAAGGAACATCCTGCGCGCAGGATAGGCAAGATCGCCCATCAAGCAAGCCATTGCTGCGCCGCTGCTCGCCCGCCGCAGATCATCCTGTGCGGGCAGCGTGGCCTTTTCACCGCGCTCTTTCGGGACATTCAGGCCACGCACCGGACGGGCTTGCCCTCGCTGCCGCAGCGTGTACCTTCTGTTTCGTTAAATGGTTCACGGTTGGTGGTTGAAAAGTATGCAGTTCTTTCGGTCCGAGCGGGGGGGGCTTCTGCCCTTCACTCTCATCGTTATGGGGACTGTCATCCTGATCGGTGCTTTGGCCGTGAACACGGTCCGCGTCGAACATGGGCGGTCTTTGTCCCAATCCGTCCTCGATATCTGCGTGTTGAACGCCGCCGCGCAGCGCCAGACGCTTCCCCCGCGCGATGTGTTCGACGACTGCCTTGAAAAACACGGTTTCGAGGCAACGATCACCAGCTTCAACGCCACCACAGGGCGCGAGAAATCGGTCACCGCCACCGCCGACCTTTCCGTCGAAAGCTTCTTCCTGCAAGACCCGGTGACCTATGAACTGGGCGTTGCCTCCACCGCGCAGGAAACGTTCAGCAATCTGGAAATCGTTCTGGCGCTGGATGTCTCGGCTTCCATGAACCTTGCGTCACCGATCTCCACCAATCCAATGGGCGATCTGAAGGCGGCGGCGAATACATTTGTCAGCCAGATGCTGGCCGAAGACACGCAAGGTAATGTCAAGATCGCCATCGTTCCTTATAATACTCAGGTCAATCTGGGTGCGACGCTGGGCAACCAGTTCAACCTCACCGATGTGCCGCTGAATATCATGAATGGTGCCACCCGGATCGGGCCGGATGTCACCCAACAGCGCTGTGTCGAACTGCCTGCCACTGGCTATGACAGCACCGCCATCTCCACCACCGCGCCGTTGCCTGCCACGCCCTTTGTCGACATGCTGGGCAGCACCAACCAGACCAACGCCCGCACCGCGCCGACCAGCACCACCTTTGCCGTCGCGACCTTGCAGGAAAACCTCTGCAGCTTCTTTCGCCTAAACCCGTCTCCGGCGACCAATAACGTGGTCTTCCCGCCCGATTTCGGCTTTGAAGCCCTTGGCACCCCGGCGCAGCGCATCGCTGCCCTTCAGGCCAAGATCAACGCATTGGTCGCCACGTCCAACACCTCGATCAATCTGGGCATGCGCTGGGCCATGGCCTTTCTCGACCCCGCGATGCAGGATGCCTATACCGCCCTGCGCCAAAGCAACCTGATGCCGCCCAGCACGGTGGGCCATCCGCGCGCCTTCACCGATCAAAGCGCGATCAAGGTGATCGTCCTGATGTCGGACGGGACCAATGTCGATGAACCAAGGCTGAACCCGGCCTATCTCAGCGGCCCGTCGCCCTTCTGGATCGGCAATGACAACAACCTTTCGTGGCACAATCCGTTGCGTCCGGGCCCTGACCAATATTGGGTGCCGCATTTAACGGCCACCGCGGGCAATGCGCCAGGGGGCTGGCGGGCGGTGCCATGGCAGAACGCCACCAGCACGGGCCTGCCCGCGCGGCAGATGGATTGGCGCGAGGTGTGGCGCCGCATGAAGGTGCGCTACGTGGCTTGGGAATTCCACGCGCGTTCGGTCAATCAGGCCACTGGGATAGGGGCGGCGCGCGCCGCCAACACTGCCGAACGCCAAGCCGCCTTCGAGGCTGCGCTGGCAGACTATCTGCCCCCCGGCCTGACCGTGACCGCCGCCACCAAGGATGCCCAACTGACCGAGGCCTGCAACCTCGCCCGCGCCAGCAACATCTTCGTCTATTCGATCTTATTTGAAACCGAGACGACCAATTCCCCCACGCTCGAGTCCTGCGCACGCAGTGCGTCCTTTTTCTTCTCCGCGTCCACGCCCGGCGCGCTTTCGCAGGCCTTCAACGACATCGCCCTCAACATTACCCAGCTTCAGTTGGCCGAATGACCCTGCGCCGTCGCCTTTGCCGCTTTGTCAGGGACAGACGCGCCGCCGCCAGCGTGGAATTCCTGTTCGCCTTCCCGATCATCTTCATGATGTTCATCATCATTCTGGAACTCTGTTTCCTGATGGCGCGCAACACCCTGCTGCAACAGGCGCTGGATGTGACGATGCGCGAGGTGCGCCTTGGTGCCATCACCGACCCCAGCGTGACCGCACTGGAAGGGCTGGTTTGCGACAGAATGCTTACGGTGTCTGATTGCGAGTCATCCATGGTGCTGGAATTCACCCGGGTGAATACGACGACCTTCGCCATGCCGGGACCGCAGGCCCCCTGCACCCGCCGCAGCGAAGAGATTCGGGCCGCGCGCGCCGGTGAAATCTATGACATCGGGGCCGAGAACGATCTAATGGTCGTCCGCGCCTGCCTTGTCGTCGATACGATCACGCCGATCTGGGACGATGCTTTCCAGCTTTTCGCCCGCACGGCCTTTGTCAATGAACCAGAGGACTAAGGGCGGAATGCGGTTCTGGCGCAGTCTTTCACGCTTTGGGCAAAACAGGTCCGGCTCCATCACGTTCGAGATGCTGGCCTCGGTCATCCTGCTCAACATGCTGATCATGGGCTTTTACTTGTGGTGGCAGGCCTATAACTCGCATGCCGTCACGGATCGGATGGCTTATACGATCAACGACCTGATCACCCGCCAGCGCGGGCTTGTTTTGGATCGCAGCTTTCTGGACGGGCTGGAAACCACGGCGGAATTCATCCTGAACCCGGAACAGAACGCCGCGATCCGCTTTACGCAGGTCACCTTGCAACCCGGTGCCGTGCCCGGCGACCCGCCCCAGATCCAAGTGGATTGGTCCTATTCACCCTGCGGCGCGCTGGCCTTGGCCGATGCCGGTCCGGGCTTTGATGCCAATGTGCTGCCTCTCATGGCGGTGGGGGCCACGATGATCGTGACGGATGTGCAGGTCCCGTTCGTTTCGACCTTCGATCTGGTGCCGTCGATCCTGTTCGAACGCCGCGCCGTGTCGCTCTATCGGTTTGAAACAAGCTTCGAGTTGCAAGGCACCGGCACATCAACCTGCATAGATTGATCCGGCAGGGGCCGGTCGTCGCATTGCATATCAAGGAAAGTGGCAGCCCGTAGGGGAGTCGAACCCCTCTTCCCAGGTTGAAAACCTGGTGTCCTAACCGATAGACGAACGGGCCACGCTGGCAGGTGGGCGGGATTTAGCGAAGCCGATAACCCTGCGCAAGGGGGATAATTCTCCCCGCCACGCTTTGCCGGGCCATGATCGGCGGCGAAGGGTTTCGCATTCCGCAAGTGACGGGCAGGATCGCCGCAAAAGACGGGGCCGAATCGGAAGGGGCGGGGGATATGCGCAAGATCGACCTGAATGCCGATCTGGGCGAAGGGTTCGGCCCATGGGCGATGGGCGATGATGCCGCGATGCTTGACGTGGTCACCTCGGCCAACATCGCCTGCGGTGGCCATGCCGGCGATCCCGAAGTGATGCATGATACCCTGCGCACCGCCGCCGCGCGGGGCGTCGTGGTTGGCGCGCATCCCGGCTACCCGGATCGCGAGGGCTTTGGCCGCCGGGTCATCCCGATGACGCCCGATGCCATCATCCGGATGGTCGCGGCCCAGATCGGCGCGCTGGCCGGGGTGGCGGCGCTGGCAGGCGTGCCGCTGCGCTACGTCAAGGCGCATGGGGCGCTTGCCAACCTCGCCGCCGATCGTGCCGAAGTTGCCACAGCCATCGCCACGGCGGTCGCGGCACAGCCAGGGCGGCTGGCCCTTCTTGCGATCTCCGGCACGGAACTTGAGGTGCAGGGCCGCAAGGCCGGCCTGCCCGTCGTGGCCGAGGTCTTTGCCGATCGCGCCTATCAGGCCGATGGCCGCCTTGTGCCGCGCGGGCAGCCGGGGGCGGTGCTGCATGATGCCGATCAGGCCGCCGCGCGCATGCTGCGCTTTGTCGAAACGGGGAAGATGCCGGTCCTTGGCGGGGGCGAAATCGCGCTTCAGGCAGGCTCCATCTGCGTGCATGGCGACAGCCCCGATGCGGTGGCCATGGCCCGCGCTGTCCGCAGCACGCTGGAAAAGGCGGGCGTCACGCTCTGCCCCTTTGCCGGGGGCTAAGGATGGAACCGCGCTGCGTGCCGGTGGCGGATCGCGCCGTCCTTGTGGAACTGGGCGATGCCGTGGGGCCAAAGGTGCAGGCCCAAGTGTGGGCGCTTGACCGCGTCTTGCAGTCGAACCCCGTGCCGGGGCAGGTCGAAATTGTGCCCGCCATGGTCAATCTGATGGTGATCTTCGACCCTTTGTTGACCGACCATGCCGCAGTCGCAGATGCCTTGACCACCCGTCTTTCCCATCTCGCGGAAGGCACGACCCTTGGCCGCGACCATGCCATCCCGGTCTGCTATGACGCCCCTTTTGCCCCCGATCTGGCCGCTGTTGCCGATCAGACGGGGCTTTCCCCGGATGCGGTGATCGCTACCCACCTCGCGGGCGAATACCGCGTGGCGATGTATGGTTTCGCCCCCGGCTATGCCTATCTGACCGGGGTGCCCGAACCCCTCCGCCTGCCGCGCAAGGCGGCCCCCGTCCGCGCCGTCCCGGCAGGCAGCGTGATCATCGCGGGCGGCCAATGCCTTGTGACCACGCTTACCATGCCGACGGGATGGTGGGTCATCGGCCGCTCCCCCGCCGCGATCCTGACCGGCGACCCCGCACGCCCCTTCCTGTTCGACGTGGGCGACAGGCTGCACTTCACCCGCATTTCCGCCGACACGCTGGGGGCAGGCCGATGACAAAGGCCGTCTTGCGCGTGGTGCAGGCCGGGCCACTCTGTTCGGTGCAGGATGGGGGGCGGGCGGGATATCTGCGCTTTGGCGTCCCCGCCTCCGGTGCCATGGACCGTGCGGCACTGGCCCTTGCCAATCACGCCGCAGGCAACGCGCCCGCTGCGCCCGCCATCGAAGTCTCCCTCGCGGGCCTGACGGTCGAAGTCGAGCAAGGCCCCCTCACCATCGCCCTCGCCGGGGGCGGTTTTCTGGCCGAGGTCGGCACGGCCCGCCACGGATCATGGCAGCGCCTCACCTTGCAGACGGGCGACCGCCTGACCCTTCGCCGCGGCCCTTGGGGCATGTGGTGCGCGCTGGCCTTCGCCGGGCGGCTTGTGGCCAAGGAATGGCTGGGCAGCGCGGCCACACATGCGCTGTCGGGCTTCGGCGGGGGGGCGATCGTGGCCGGCCAAAGGCTTACGGTGGAAAACCCCCGCCTCCTGCCCGATGCCGCCATCCCCTGCCCAGTCTGGGCACGCCCCAGGGCCGAGGTGGCCGTGGTGATCGGCCCGCAAGACCGCTTTTTCGGCGCGGATCGGCTGGACCTCCTTCTTGGCGCGACGTTCCGGTTGACCGATGCCTATGACCGGATGGGGGTGCGCCTGCGCGGCCCCTCGCTCGCACCGCAATCGGCCCTTGGCATTCCGTCCGAACCCGTCCTGCGCGGCGCGATCCAAGTGGCAGGCGATGGCGTCCCCGCCGTCCTTCTGGCCGATCACCAGACCACAGGGGGCTATCCCAAGATCGCCACGATCATCGCGTCAGAACTGGACGCCTTCGCCCAAATCAGGCCACATGCGCCCGTGGCCTTCCGGGCCGTCCTGCCCGATCAGGCGGTCGCCCTGTCGCGCCTGCGTGCCTCGGCCATGGCCCGTCTGCTGGAACGATGAAATTACGTAATTTACGTATCAATGGAGCGATCGATGCGGTTCGATGAGACAGGCGCAAAATCGGCCCTGCGGAAGCTTTTCGACCGCGCGGTCGAAGTGGCCGATCCGATGCGCATGATGCCCGCCCAATTGCCCCTCAAACCGACGGGCCGCGTGGTGGTGATCGGGGCAGGCAAGGCCAGCGCCCGCATGGCCGAGGCGGTCGAATCCGTCTGGGGCCCCTGCGAGGGGCTGGTCATCACCCGCTACGGCTATGCCCGCCCCTGCAAAGGGATCGAGATCGTCGAAGCCGCCCACCCCGTCCCCGATGCTGCTGGTGCCAAGGCGACTGCCCGCATGGTCGACCTTCTGGCGGGGTTGGGAGAGGGGGATTTCGTCCTCGCCCTGATCTCGGGCGGCGCCTCGGCCCTGTTGGTGGCCCCGGTGGCGGGCGTCACGCTGGAAGAAAAGCGCGCGGTCAACGCGGCCCTTCTCGCCTCCGGCGCGCCGATTGACCGGATGAACACCGTCCGCAAACACCTTAGCCGGGTGAAGGGCGGGCAACTGGCGGCAGCGGCGCATCCGGCCCGGATGCTCGCGCTGATGATCTCGGACGTGCCGGGGGATGACCCGGCCTTCATCGGATCGGGGCCAACCGTGGGCGATCCGTCCACCCTGTCGGACGCCCGCGCCGTCCTTGACCGATGGTCGATTCCGGTGCCGCCCTCTGTCACTCTGGCCTTGGCGCAAGGATCAGGCGTGGTGCCCCCCGGCGACCCCCGCCTGTCCACCGTAGAAAACCGCGTCGTCGCCGCACCCGCCCAATCGCTTGAGGCGGCAGCAATACTGGCCACCGCCGCCGGGGCGGATGTCCGCCTTCTGGGCGACGCGCTCGAGGGTGAGGCGCGCGATGTCGCCGCCGCCCAAGCCGCGCAGGCCCTGGCCCTGCGCGCCGCGATGGGGCCGGGCGATAAGCCCATCCTGCTCCTGTCGGGGGGCGAACTCACCGTCACCCGACGCGGCGACGGGATCGGCGGCCCCAATGCGGAATTCTGCCTCGCGCTCGCGCTGGCCCTGCAAGGGGCCAAGGGCATTCACGCCCTTGCCTGCGATACAGACGGCGTTGATGGCGCGGCCGAGGTGGCGGGGGCCATCATCGGCCCCGACACGCTCACCCGCGCAGGTGCCGCAGACATTGATGCGGCCAAGGCCCTTTCCCGCAACGACGCGCATTGCTTCTTTGCAGGTCTTGGCGATCAGGTCATCACCGGGCCGACCCTGACCAATGTCAACGACTTCCGCGCCATCCTGATCCTGCCGCCCTCTGGCTGATGCGCCACACTGGCAGCCCACCGCCGCCCCGGCTATGGTCGCGCCCCCGATGACTCGGCCCCCGAAAGCCCCCTTCACAGGACGCCCATGACCCTCGACACCGCCCGCCGCATCCCCCAGATCATCGCCGCCGAAATCGGCGCGCAGCCCGCGCAGGTGGCCGCCGCCATCGGCCTTCTGGACGAAGGCGCAACCGTCCCCTTCGTCGCGCGCTACCGCAAAGAGGTGACGGGCGGGCTGGATGACACGCAACTGCGCACCCTGTCCGACCGTCTCGCCTACCTGCGCGAGATGGAGGCCCGCCGCGCCGCGATCCTGTCTTCCATCACCGAACAGGGCAAGATGACCGACGGGCTGAACGCCGCCATCCTCAAGGCCGCGACCAAGGCGGAACTGGAAGACATCTACCTTCCCTACAAACCCAAACGCCGCACCCGCGCGATGATTGCCCGCGAAAACGGCCTTGGCCCGCTTCTGGATGCCATCCTCGCCGACCGTGCCGCCGATCCGGCGCAACTGGCCACGGGCTTCATAACCGAGGCCGTCGCCGACACCAAATCCGCCCTTGAAGGCGCGCGCGACATCCTTGCCGAAGGCCTTGCCGAAAACGCCGATCTTCTGGGCCGCCTGCGCAGCCATATGAAACAGGTGGCCAAACTCACCGCCAAGGTGGTGGAGGGGAAAGAGTCCGAAGGCGCCAAATTTTCTGACTATTTCGCGCATTCCGAGGTTTGGGCCACCGCCCCCTCGCACCGCGTTCTGGCCATGCTCCGGGGCCGTAACGAAGGCATCCTCGCCATCGATCTGGACATTGACGCCGACGCCCCCAAAGGCGAAAGCCCCGCCGAACGCGCCTGCGCCGCCGTCCTGCAAGCCGCCACACGCGGCGCCGGCGACCAATGGCTGCGCGACGCCGCCGCCTGGGCTTGGCGGGTGAAAATCCGCACCTCCCTCACCCTCGACCTGATGGCCGAGATGCGCGAGAGGGCCGAGGAAGAGGCGATCCGCGTCTTCGCCCGCAATCTGAAAGACCTGCTCCTTGCCGCCCCTGCCGGGGGCAAGGCCACCATGGGCCTTGATCCCGGCATCCGCACGGGCGTCAAGGTCGCGGTCGTGGATGCCACGGGCAAGGTTCTGGCCACCGACACCGTCTATCCGTTCCAGCCCAAGAACGATCTGCGCGGCGCGCAGGTGGCGCTGGCGCAGCTCATCTCCAAGCACAAGGTCCAACTCATCGCCATCGGCAACGGCACCGCCAGCCGCGAGACGGAAAAGATGGTGGCCGACCTCCTTGCCGTCCTGCCGGGGACCGAAAAGCCGGTGAAAGTGATCGTGAGTGAGGCAGGCGCCTCGGTCTATTCCGCCTCCGAACTCGCCGCCAAGGAATTCCCCGGTCTGGATGTCAGCCTTCGCGGCGCCGTCTCCATCGCCCGCCGCCTGCAAGATCCACTGGCCGAACTGGTAAAGATCGAACCCAAATCCATCGGCGTCGGCCAGTATCAGCACGACGTCGATCAGCACCGCCTTGGCAAATCGCTTGAGGCGGTGGTCGAAGATGCGGTGAACGCGGTTGGCGTCGACCTGAACACCGCCTCCGCGCCGCTCCTCGCGCGCGTGTCAGGCGTGGGCCCGTCACTGGCCGAGGCGATCGTCACCCACCGCGATCAGAACGGCCCCTTCCGCACGCGCCGCGATCTGCTCAAGGTCGCGCGCCTTGGCCCCAAGGCCTTTGAACAGGCCGCAGGCTTCCTGCGCATCCCCGATGGGGCCGAACCGCTCGACGCCTCATCCGTCCACCCCGAGGCCTATGATGTCGCCCGCCGCATCGTGGCGGCCTGCGGACGCGATATCCGCGCGCTGATGGGCGATGCGGCGGCGCTGAAATCCGTCGATCCCAAACGCTTTGTCGATGACCGTTTCGGCCTGCCCACCGTGAAGGACATATTGGCCGAGTTGGAAAAACCCGGCCGCGACCCGCGCCCGTCCTTCAAGACGGCAACCTTCACCGAAGGGGTGAACGAAATATCCGACCTGAAACCCGGCATGCTTTTGGAAGGCACCGTCACCAATGTCGCGGCCTTCGGGGCCTTCGTTGATATCGGCGTGCATCAGGACGGTCTGGTGCATGTCAGCCAACTCGCCGACCGTTTCGTGAAAGACCCGCATGAGGTGGTGAAAGCAGGCGATGTGGTGAAGGTCCGCGTGGTCGAGGTGGACGTGCCCAGAAAACGGATCGGCCTGACGATGAAATCCCAATCC